>JAGHRY010000200.1 GCA_018066145.1 Candidatus Colimorpha merdihippi
TTGAATAATAGACTACTGAAATGAGAAAAATTATCATGATAGCGATGGCCTTGTTAGCCGTGAATGTGTTGATGGCCCAACACTATACGGTAAAAGGCGTGATTGCTGATGCCAAAACCGGTGAGAAGATACCCTTGGCTAATGCTGGTTTGTACCGGCTGAGCGACACGATGTTTATGCGTGGCGCTACTACTGATTTCGAAGGCAATTTCAGTATATCCGATGTGGCTGCCGGCAGTTACCGATTGATTGTATCGGTGGTAGGATACGAGAAATATTACCAAGAGGTGAATATTGCAAAGAATACCGATCTGGGCGTCATTAAACTGAAGGTGGGCATCACATTGGCCGAGGTGAAGATTGTGGCCGAGAAGCCTGTTTTTTCCATGGACGGCGAGAAAAACATCTATAATACTGGCGACGACCCCAGTATTCAAACCGGCACGGCTAGCGATGCCTTGCAGAATGCTCCGGGAATTGAGATTGACGCCGATGGCAATATCACCCTTAGGGGTACGCAAAGTGTGGATGTTTGGATCAACGATCGTCCGAGCCATATGGAAGGCGAAGCCTTGAAGCAGTATATCAAAATGCTTCCTGCCAATAGTATTGAGCGAATAGAAGTTATCTCTAATCCTTCTGCCCGTTACGGTGGCGGCACCCCCGTTGTAAACATTATCACCACCCAGAAAATCCAGCGTAACGAGTTTATTAGCTTCGGTCTGAATGGCACTACCCGACCCGACCAGCATATTTGGATGAGCGAGATGAAGCCTTGGGTTTCGTATGTTTATGCCAACGAAAAGTTCAACTTCAATATTTATGCCAATTTTGGCTACGATCGCAGCAATTCGGAGTACGAAGGCACTTCGATAATTCTCGACGATAATAAGGATACTTCCAGAACCAACAAGTATTTCTCTACCAGCGATCGCAAGAGCATGGAATCTTACATAGGTGGCCATTTGAGCTACAATATGGATGAAAACAATTCGATGGGCGCATGGTATGGCGCTTATCCTCGTTGGGGCAGCAACTATGAGTGGGGCCGCTCCGAACGTATCGAGTATCTGGGCGAGAATGCCGGAAACCATACCTATGAAGGAATAGAGAATACCCCCATGGTGGCCAAGCCCAATGGTGGTGGATATTTCGGTGGATGGTATGAGCACAAGTTCAACAAGGAAACCGGGCACAAACTAAACCTCAATGTTAACGGCAATGGTTATAACTCCCACAATAACACCTATCACGACCGGCACTATGAGTTCTTTCCCGAGAATGACATTGTACGCAATGTGGACAATCTTTGGAGGAATTTCAGTTTGGGTACGTCGGCTGACTATACCTTGCCTTTCGGCCATCAGGACACCACTACAAAACGTTTTGCCAATGAGCTTCAGGCCGGATTGGGTTATGACCATGGCTCTAATCGCAATTGGAGCATAAGCGATTGGGAGAGCGAAGGCTATCTGATGGGCAGAACCGATTCTATTGGCAGCAACCAGAGGTCCAACAACAATAACCTAACTGCCTATGTCACCTATCAGCGCCGCTTTGGCAATTTTACTGCAAAACTTGGATTGAGAGGCAACATGAATATGGAAGGCATAGAATATTTCGATGCCCCCCAATATAATATTGATTCCACATTCTTTTCTCTTACGCCATCGCTTCACCTCAGCTATAGCACAAAGAGCTTGCATAACTTTAGCTTCAGCTATTCTCGCCGTGTTTATCAGCCCGGAGTGTCGCAGCTGACTTTATACAAAGAATATAATTTCGACGATTTTGGATCTTGGGGCAATCCCGACCTTTTGCCTACTTATAGTCAGAAGGTGGAGCTTCAGTGGGACAAATATTTTATGAAGTTTGGTTCAGTAGGAGCTCAGCTGTTCTATAGCGGTAACACGAATACGATTAGTGATTTGGCAAATGTCACGTATAGCGATTTCTATGGCAATGTGGTAAGTTATACCATCCCGATGAACATTGGCAATTCGTGGAGTACTGGTTTGGATTTGAATGTTACGTATCGCCCCTCGGCATACATCAATGTGCGCTTTAGCGGTAGTTTGCGATATGATAATGAGGATTTCACTTTCCGAGGCCAAAATTTCGAGAACTCCAATTGGAGCTATCGTTTCCGTTTGAATGCCTGGGCCAAAGTCTGGAAGAACTATCAGTTCTTTGTCAATGCCCATTACGGCAGTCCTACCAAGAGCATCTTCACCATTACCGATGCAAGAAAAGGTGTTGATGTGGGTATGAATGCCGATTTTTGGAATCGAAAAATGAGTGTGGATATCAACGTTCACGACATTTTTAGATTGAACGGCTGGAACTCGCAGAATGAAAACCCGTTCTACGTCTCTACAAGCAACTGGCGCCCCTTGAGCAGATATATCTCGGTGCGACTCACCTTCCGTTTTGGTAAGATGGAGTTGGCTGGTATGGCCAATGAGGGTGCAGCAAGTTCAAGCAGCGGCGAATCAGGAATGGGTATGCAGAAATAATCAACAAATTATCAATACCCACCTTCATGGTGAGTAATCGAAACGGGTATCAAAATAGAGTTTTGCTATTTGATACCCGTTTCAGGTATTGCCTTCATTAGCTTATGAAGGTGGGAGTAAGCTATTGTTCGGAAGAGGATGATTCTGAAGAATTGTCGTTATCGGAAGACAATATTTGGGTTGAACCGTTTTCATCAAAAGTGTTCAGGCTTTTCATCAGGAAGAAATAGTAGGCAATGAATAGCACGGCTATCATAATGTTGCCGACTCCCACATAAGAGCGATCGAGAAAAAGCACAGGGAGCATAATGAGCAGTAGTTTGGAAAGGGTGTAGCAGTGGAATCCATTTTTGCGCAAGCGCCACATGAGAATCAGTCCAACAATCGAAGCGGCGTCAAGCACCACACCCAGCAAATAATACCATTGGGGGATGTTCAGTGCTCGCTCCAGCAGAATGCCGAATTCATCAGGGAAAAGGCTCGAATTGGCATTGTAATATTGGCTCATCGAAGGCAGCATAGTGGTGCTTATAAGCCCCGATAGCAGATACATGCCGGTATTTATAAAGCTTAGGGTAAGCAATATGTGCAGGGTTTTGAGGTTCACCCTGTATTTTTGTTCGTCAAGTTCCATTTATTTTAGTACTGAAGCCATTTGTTGTTGCAATTTGCGAGCTTCTTCGCCTGCACGTTCGGCAAAGTCAGTTCCATTGGAAGCATAGATAATGCCGCGTGAAGAGTTGACGAGGAGTCCGCATTCGTTTGTGAGTCCATATTTGCATACTTCTTCGAGGCTGCCGCCCTGGGCACCAACGCCTGGAACAAGGAGGAAACTCTTGGGAGCAATAGCACGTACTTGGGTGAGCATATCGGCCTTGGTGGCGCCTACCACATACATCATGTTGTCAGGATTGCCCCACTGTTTTGAGGTTTCAAGTACCTGCTCGAAAAGTTTCTTCTCGCCATCAACAGGGAGGAATTGGAAGTCGAAAGCTCCTTTGTTGGAAGTGAGTGCGAGGAGAATAACCCACTTGTTGTCGTATACTGTGAAAGGCTGAACAGAATCGGCGCCCATGTAGGGAGCAATGGTGAGGGCATCGAAATTGAAGTCGCCTTTAGGATCGAGGAATGCCTTGGCATATTGTTGCGAAGTGTTGCCGATATCGCCACGCTTTGCATCAGCAATAGTGAAAGCGGGTTTGTCAAGGCTATGGAGGTAATCCATGGTTTTCTTCAGCTGCACGAGGCCTTCAATGCCCATGGCTTCATAGAAAGCCAAATTGGGTTTGTAAGCCACGGTGTAGTCAATGGTGGCATCAATGATGGCCTTGTTGAACTGGAATACGCCGTCTTCGGCATTACGAAGATGTTCGGGCATTTTGTTTTTATCAACGTCGAGTCCTACGCAGAGGAATGAGCGACGGGTATAGATAAGGTCGATAAGTTCTTGTCGGGTCATGATTTGTGATATTATTGGTTAATATTAATTGGGGATGTGATTATATTGTTACTTGATGGAATTTCTCGGTGAGTTGCTGTGAGGTGATATTGTTCAGCTGGTCGTCGGACACTAATTTGCCATGATTGATGATAATGGCCCGCGAGCACATGGCCTCAACCTCTTGCATGATATGGGTGGAAAGAAGTATAACCTTGTTTTTGCCGGCATTCTTGATTACGGAGCGAATCTCTTCAAGCTGGTTGGGATCAAGTCCGGTGGTGGGTTCGTCGAGGATGAGAACCTTGGGATCATGTATGAGGGCTTGGGCAAGGCCAACACGTTGGCGATAGCCTTTGGATAATTGGCCGATGCGTTTGTTGCATTCGGGGGTGAGACCTACAAGTTCAATCATCTCTTCCACCCGGTTCTTGCAGTTTTTAATGCCATATATACCGGCCGAAAAGCGTAGAAACTCGCGCACATACATCTCGAGATACAGCGGGTTGTGTTCGGGCAGATAACCGATTTGGCGACGCACTTCGATGGGGTCGTCATAGATGCTGTGGCCGCAAATGCTGGCTTCGCCCTCGGTAGGAGGGATGTAGCAAGTAAGAATCTTCATAAGGGTGGATTTGCCGGCTCCATTAGGGCCGAGCAGTCCTACCACTTCGCCTTCATTGACGGTGAAGCTGACGTTGTCCACAGCGCGCTGCCCGTCGTAAATTTTGGTAATATTGTTAATCTCTATCATGAGTGATGTTATTGTCCTAAAAGTTCTTTGGCTTCTTGCAGCGAGATACGTTCGCCATTGTTGAAAGCAACCACGAAAGCATCCTTGAATCCTATTTCACGCACCTGCTTCTGCAGGTTGACGGCTTCGCTTACCCGTTTGAAGCTGCCGGTAGTGTAGCGGTAAACGCCTTTCTGCAGGTAGAAGGTATAGTCGGTAAGCCCTTTAAATTCGCGAGAACCCGATTTAAGTTCCTTGTTGCTGCTGAGAAATTGTACGCGGTATTCTACCCCTGTAGCACGTTTGGCTGCGCCAGTATTGGAGGCCGATATGGCTTCAGAATTGCTCTCGGAGTCTACAGATTTGTCTGCTTCGGCTGCGGTGGGCTGTTTTGGGGCAGTGGGTTGGGTTATTTTGGGTTCCTCCATAGGAAGGGGGGGCTGTACCCCGGTAGCTGCTGTGGAAGGAATCATGGTGGATGGAACTTCAGCCATGGGAGTCTCAGCCTTGTTTTCCACTTTGGCAGCAGAAGATGGGTTTTCGTCGGCGACTTTGGCAGCTGCAACAGTCTCCTCCTTTTGTTTGGGAGCCTCTTTGGCTGCGGTCTTGGTTTTAGGATTATATCCTTTGAGTTCGATTTTGAGGTTGGCTGGGGCTTTGGTTCCTTCAGTAACGCTCTTGTATTTGGCAAAGGCCTTGAAGATGCTAACCACAATGGTGGCTTGGCCTTCGTCGCTCATCATGTATTGTTCTTCCTCGGGATTGCTGATAAAGCCTACCTCGGTAAGTATTGCTGGCATGGCAGTCTTGTATAGCACAAAGATTTCGGCTTGTTTGACGCCTCTATTGATGGTTTTGATTGAGTTTTTGTACTGTTCCTGAATCATGCCGGCAAAGTCAAGGCTTCGGTCAAGATATGCATTCTGGTACATGGCAAACATCACATAGCTTTCGGGCGAGTTTGGGTCGAAACCTTGGTAGTCGCTATTGTCCTTGTAATTTTCCTCAAGCAGGATATCGGCATTTTCTTTCTTAGCCACGTCCATATTGGCTTTGCTTTGCGAGAGCCCCATCACGTAGGTTTCTACACCAGTGGGGGTGCTGTTGGCCCACGAGTTGCAGTGGATGGAAAGGAACAGGTCGGCCTTGGCCTTGTTGGCTAGTCGTGCTCGTTCGGCCAAGGTGATGTCAATATCTGTTGTGCGGGTATAGATAACCTTTACGTCGGAGTAATTGTCCTCAATCAGTTTTCCGAGCTTGAGGGCCATGGAAAGAGTAAGGTCTTTTTCTTTGCTTTTCTTTCCGATAGCACCCGGTTTTGCACCTCCATGACCAGCATCAATGACGATAGTTTTGACTTGTCCGGCAGATTTTTTTTGTGAAAAAACTGCACCATTTATGCATAATAGTACAATAAAGAAGACGAATAAGCGTTTCATTATCAATTGTGTATTTTTTATTTTCAATTAATGCGCAAAAGTTGGTATCTTTGCAAATTCAAATTGCAAAGATACGAGTAAAATCGGAAAGTGACAAGAAATATGTGGAAAATTGTGAACATCTGTTTGTTAGTCCTCGCTTGGGGGCTGACCAATTCGGCATTTGCCCAAGCAGATTCCACTCTTTTTCCACCCCAAAATTCGGGTAATCTGTATGGCGAATCGCTGTTTTTGCCCGATTCTGTGTCACAAAATAACGATTCAATAGGTCTTTTTTCTATCAACAATGAATCCGACTCTCTTTCGGCTCATGTACCTGATAGCGGGCGCCTGCAATCGAATAGGCCGGGTGCCATGCGTACAATTCCCTTATCAAGCAACGCCATTACCACCATTGTCCATTACAATGCACAAGATTCGATTTCGTTCGACATCAATAAACGCAAAGCCCAGCTTTACACCAAGGGCGCTATTGAGTACGAAGGAATGGTGTTGAAAGCCGATGAGGTCAAGGTTGATTTTGATAAGCAGATGCTGTATGCCCAGCCTGTGGTTGATTCGAATGGAATCCCGGTAGGCCAGCCTTATTTTAAGGAGGGTGATGCCGAATATGTGGCAGATACGATAGCGTTCAATTATGTTACCAAGAAAGGTATCATCACGAGCGTAATCACCCAGCAGGGCGATGGTTTCCTGCATGGATCGAGGGTGAAGAAGATGAATGACTCGGTGATGTACCTCAATGGTGGGCAATATACCACATGCAATTACAACCATCCGCATTTTGCAATTAATTTTGGCCATTCCAAATTGATTGCTGGCGATAAAATATTCGTGGGCCCGGCGTATGTTACTATCGAGGACGTGCCTACGCCATTGGTAATACCCTTTGCCTTCTTCCCAATGAAACATGAAACCACTTCGGGTATCCTTATGCCGTCATACGGCTGGATGAACAATAGGGGTTATTATCTAAAGGATGGTGGCTACTATTTTGCCATTAACGATTTTATGGATCTGACTCTGCGGGGCGACCTCTATACCAATCTTAGCTGGGCTGCCGAAGTGAAGAGCAATTACTATGTAAGATACAAATACAAAGGTAATTTCGAAATCCGCTATGGCATTACCAAAGAGGGTATAAAGGGCGACGAGGCCACTTTTTCTAAGTTTAGCGATTTTAAGGTCACGTGGAAACACGATCAGGATGCCAAAGCCAACCCTCGCAGCCGTTTTTCTGCCAATGTGAATCTGCAGAGCCGAAATTATAACAAGAATACGACCAATAGCAACGACTATTTCAATAGCACCACTACATCAAGCGTGTCGTATACTGCCCAACTGGGAAGCGCTTTCAATCTGGCCGCATCGCTCAACGAATCGTACAATGCCCAAACGGGTATTATGAGTTTGAAACTGCCCTCGGTATCGTTGAGCTCAACTACTTTTTATCCCCTGAAACGCAAGCAAGCATCAGGCGCCTCGCGTTGGTATGAGAAACTTTCGATGTCGTATTCATTATCTGCCGAGAACAATATCAACGCCCAGGATTCGGATTTGCTAAAGCTGGCCACCCTCAGCAAAATGCAGTATGGCATTCGTCATTCGGTGCCGCTGAGTTTATCCGTAAAAGCCTTGAAATATTTCACATGGACCAATTCGGCCTCATATAATGAGCGTTGGCATTGGACTACGATTCGCAAATCATTCGATACCGTTGATAATCGAATGGTGATCGATACCGTTAGGGGATTCCGCTCCAACCGCGATGTCAGCTTTACTTCGTCGCTTACTACCCGAATCTATGGTATGTTCAATTTCAAGTACGGCCCCGTAAAAGCCCTGCGCCATGTAATCAACCCTTCGGTTTCGTTTAACTATCGACCCGATTTTGGCGACGAGCGTTTGGGGTGGTGGAAGTCGTATACCGACAATACCGGTTACGTCACCCGCTACTCGATTTTCGAACAAAGCCTCTATGGCGGGCCATCAGACGGGCAGTCGGGTGCCATTCGTTTTAGTATTGGCAACAATTTGGAGATGAAGGTGGCCGACAAGAAAGATACCGTTACTGGCACAAAAAAGGTAACCTTGATTGAGAGCCTCAACCTCTCGTCGAGTTATGATTTGGCCAAGGATTCGCTGCAATGGTCAGATCTTTCAATCACAGGGCGAACCACATTGTTTAAAAACCTGATTATTAATTATTCGAGCTCTTATACCCCATACGTTATTGATAGTATGGGCCGCAAACACAACCAGTTTGTTTGGGAAGAGCAGGACAAGATACTGCAAAAGAATAATGCCACCTGGAGTGCCCAGTTGTCGTGGAGCCTCAATAATAATTCGTTTAAGAAAGGCGGAAAGGACGATCGGTTGGGAAGCAAGCCATCGGGGCAACAGATCGTATCACCTATAATGCAATCGCCATACAATTATAATCCAGCACTACTGATGGGTACCTATGCCGACTTCTCGATGCCATGGAACCTCTCGTTCAGCTATACTTTCAGCCACGTGAGCAAGTATGTGGCCGCCCAATATAATTTCAAAAACGAAGTGATTCAAACGCTAAGTGTTTCGGGTAATGTAAATATTACTAAAAATTGGCGCATATCGGCATCAACAGGTTATGACTTTGTTAACAAAGGCATGTCCTATACATCGTTGGATATTTATCGCGATCTTCATTGCTGGGAGATGCGTTTTAACTGGGTGCCTTTCGGCTACTATAAAAGTTGGAATTTCCAAATCAATATCAAGGCAAACAGCCTGAAGGATGTGAAGTATACCAAACAACAGTCCTATCAAGATAATCAAGGCTATTATTCATACTAATCTAATCACCCATAAAACATTGTTGCTATGACTGATAAACTGTATTATTCTATTGGCGAGGTATCGAAGATGTTGGGAGTGAATCCGTCGTTGCTGCGTTTTTGGGAGAAGGAGTTTCCTCAAATCAAGCTGCGCAAAAACAACAAAGGAAACCGCCTTTATACTGCTGAGGATATCGATTTGCTTAAGCGAATATACCATCTTACCCGCGAATGCGGATATACTTTAGACGGTGTACGCGAGCAGCTGCGGGCGCCGGAACTGTTGGATGAAAAGATGCAGCTTGTTAAAACGCTTTCTGAAGCACGCGAATTTCTAGTCGAACTCAAGAAACAGCTGTAACGCTGTATTGTCGATTCAGCTTTTGGAGGTAGCTCCTGGCTTCTGGTCCCAAGTTGAATAATAAGTCCAAGACGGTGATATTAGGTTGAAAAGGAAATCTAGTATCGAATACTTGCGGATATGGAGGGAACGAGTCATAATAGGGCAGGGGATCGGCAGCAGGGCAAAAATCGGTGGTGCGCTCTATGGTACATTGAATCTTCATTTTCCTCAAAAGCAGGCTGAGCAGGGCTTCGTTTAGATCGAGCAGTTTGTCGTGCTTTTGCATGAGTATGTGCTCGAACTCGTCGCGATAATATAGAAAATAGGGAGCTGCACTATAAGCACTAACAATGGCCCGCCAATGGCGAATGTTCCAGGGCTCTTGGTAGCTGACAGTAATCTGGTGGGTAGGGGTATGGTTGCCGTGAGTGCGAACTACTGGCACCGAAAGCGTGAGCAGCCCATTCCCGGTAGCTATGGTAGTTCGGTTGCGGAAGGTCTGTTTCGGAAATGTATCGTATTGTTCAATAGATATTTCCGGATATCGCATAATGGCTGCCATATAGGATATCGATGGCAGGTAGGCAGTAGGTACAACGTTCATTTTCCAATAATCACCGACATTAGTTCATCATCTTCGAGATAGAAATCGATGTTGCCTTCAGGAAAGGTTACGCGGCGCTCGCCCCACTCTTCGGTATCAACATCTTGTTCGAAATAATTGTTGTCCACCATTAATTTTACAAGTTCCTTTTCGCCCAGGTCGAAAATCTCCTTGCCGAATAGCGTGCAGCTTTCGTCGGTAATGTCGATACAGGAAAGAACGGGCGAATAGCCTTCGAAGAACAGGGTGATAATGTCGCCATAGCGAAGCACCGTGGTGGGCTCGTCGGCGGCATTGTCCATATTCTCTATTTCGTTAGGTTCGCCAAGGATTGATACAACCTTTTCAATAGGCATATCGAACCGGATATCACCAATACCTTGTTTT
>JAGHRY010000041.1 GCA_018066145.1 Candidatus Colimorpha merdihippi
CATTCTTGTAGTCCCCAAAACAAAAATGACACATGACACTTTGACACTTTGACATATTCTATACTTGCTCGAATAGTTGCTATGAATTTATTTTCAATAGTTTGCGTGTATAATAGTGCATGGCTCCACCCCCTACATCACTGGCTCGATCTCGAATATACGATTCTGCCCCCTCTAATGCTGATAGACTATTCGAAAACGAAAACGAGTAATCTCCCCGCCGAATCGAAGCGAAAATTCGTCCCACATTGTTCGTCCATTCACCCCAAATTATAGAAAATCCTTCGTTCGCCCTTCGTTCAGGCTTCGTTGTTGCTTCGTCCGTCCTTCGTTATTCGAACGAACAATGGACGCAACCACCCTATAGCAGCACGACGGGTTATGCGAAGAACGAAGAAACGAAAAATGAAGACGAAGAACTTCGTTGAATACAATCGTTCGCTACCACGCCGTACCATGTTTGTATACATTTTCCGGTAGTGCAAAAGATTTTTCAAAACAGACCTCCGCAACTGTGAAAAATCAGTTTATCGAGGTTTCCAACGTTTGAGATTTGATAGATTTGAATATTGTGTATAGCGCACAATATTCTGTCACAGTTTGCGTTATTCATTTATTAACGATTTTATTTTTCAACTATGAAACGGTTGATTGTCATATTATTGGCATGCGTTTTTCTGTTATGCGCATTCAAAAGCGAAGATCAAAGAATTGCGCCTAAACAGGGCAAATGTATTATTTATTGTACCATGCCCGCAGATTGTGAAGGTAGTTGGGCCTATTACCTCGATGACTCCACCCAGGTTAAAAATGGAAGAATCTATCTTGAACTGGATGTTGACTCATCCCAGGTGATGTGTTTGTATTTTCCTAAGTATGAATACCTTTGTGTTTTGGCCGAGCCAGCCTCGGTGATTGGAATAGATGGTGCGGAAAATCTAAATTGTGTAGAAGGAACCTCGGCAAACAAGGACCTATTCCGATATCAGCAAATTGTGAACCGGGCAAATGCTCCCTTTTACGCCACCCTGAAGCAGGCTTTGCGGATGAGCGATACTGGCACCGATGAATACAAACGATTGGAAAAGAAGCTCTTTGATACTTTGGGCGTGCAGCTTACTTCGGCCATTGTTGATTCGGGATGGGTGTTCTATAGGCGAAATTCGGACAACTTGGCTGGTGCCTACTTCTTGCATGAGGTGCTGCGGATGCAGACTGGGCAGGGATTCAGCTACAGGATAAACAAAACCAACCCCTATTGGATTACGCTCAGCCAAGCGGAATCGATTGTGGCTGAAGCTGATCCTATTGTGCGCAATTATGACGACATTCAAGAATTGATTAAGTTACTCCAATCCGAGGCCGAATTGGCTGGAGGTATGCCGTTTAAGGATTTTCCTGCCGTCGACTACCCTAGTGGAAATCCTACCTCGTTGGGCGAGAAAATCAAAGGCAAATGGGCCGTGGTAGACTTTTGGGCTTCGTGGTGCGGTCCTTGTCAGAAAGAAATCTATGAGGTGTTGATTCCCATGTACAACAAATACAAGGACGACGGATTGGTGGTTGTTGGGGTGGATGTGCGTGATACTCCGGAGAAACACAGAATGGCATCGGAACGACTTGGTATTCAATATGCCCAGATAATAGATATGGACAATGTCTGCTACGAATTATATGGCTTTGAAAGCATACCGCAAGTATTCCTTATCAATCCAGAGGGCATAGTTGTGGGAAATTTGCGAGGCCAGCAGTTGATAGATAAGTTGGATTCCATCTTTAGATAACTGAGTATTAAAAGGCAGAGAGGCGACTGTTTGGTATTGGATTTTTGGTGATTGGAGAACGATGGTTTTGAATGGGTTAGATTTTGTTCTGCCTTTATAATGTTGAAGGGCGAGCGAAGCCGAGCGGGATTACTGACGAGTTGTGCTGTGCAATAATTGTTGATTTTTGTCGTTATTGAATATATGGATGTGATCTGCATTTTTAATCCTGAGCATGACCTTTGTCTGGCGAATGGAAACAGCAATTATATGCCGCCGGAGTCGGCGCTGAAGTTTGCACGCGAGTCGGCAGGGCTGATGCAGATTCTATATCCCGAAGCAACGCTGTGCCTGCCGTCGCCTTTGGCTTTCGATTCCAGTCGACAATTCAGCAGTTCGGCAAATCAGCACATCATCCCCTGGGGGTGGAATATGGTGCTGCGGAACCATCTGCTGAAACAGGGCGTGCCGGAGTCGTGCATGCCTTCAGTGGCAGCTTTGGACGCCATCCGCAAGTTGCAGCACCGCTCTACTTTACTGCCGCTTCAGCCGCAGACGATAGCGGCAACCACCCGGGAAGAGGTGGATGAAATGATAGCCCGCTACAATGCCGTGGTGATGAAAGCGCCGTGGTCGGGGTCGGGCCGCGGGCTGCGATGGGTGACTGGGGAAATGAGTGCGCACGATATCAGCTGGATGCAGAAGGTGGTACGCAATCAGGATTGCGTGATGGTGGAGCCTCGTCGGACGGTGCTGCATGATTTTGCTTTGGAATATATGTCTGATGGAAGCGATTTGCGTTTCGAAGGGTATTCGCTCTTCGAGTCGCTCAATGGTGTGTATAGGCGCAACCTTCTTGTATCGGATGCCGAGGTGCGGAATCTGGTGTCGTTTCCCGATGACCAGCGGCAACAGCTGGAATCATGGCTGCTGCAGCATATTGTGCCGCAATATAGGGGGCCGCTGGGGGTGGATATACTGCATACTCCAGAGGGCTGCTTTGTATCGGAAATCAATCTCCGCCATACCATGGGCTTGCTTGCCTGCAGAAAAAGGGGATGATGTATGATATATGCGTGGCTGCCGTACCATAGAATCATCATCAAAAACGAATCAATATAAGGCCAGCAAACAAAACAAGATTAAACCAGCAGCCTCAAATCAACTAAATCACACCTCGTACCTTTTTGGGTGTTTGCCGATGAGATTCATCTGTTTGTAGATGGATTGGATGCGGGCCATGTCGGCTTTGGGGTCGTCGGTAAGTTCTACCTTTTGTTTGAAACCGACGTGTTTGGTGCCCCAGTCGAAATAGGCTAGATATACCGGCAGATGGGCGTTGGTGGCGATGGTGTGGAAGCCGGTCTTCCAATGTTTCACAGTTTTGCGTGTGCCTTCTGGGGCAATGGCCAGGTGGAGGGATTCGGCTTTGTTGAATTCGGTGATGATGCTATGGATCATGCGGGTGGGATTCTTTCGGTCGACCGGTATGCCGCCCATGGCGCGTATGATGGAGCCCAGCACCGGAACGAACATCTCCTTTTTAACCATGCATTTGGCGTGGCCGCCTTGCGAGCGGTAGTAGAGGTAGGCTATGGCGAAGTCCCAGATGCTGGTATGGGGTACACCAAGCAGGATGCATTTGGCTTCGGGGGCGATGCCGCTATCGACGGTCCACCCGAGTATTTTCAAAATCCATTTGCAGAGTTTTTCCATGGGCTATTTCTCGTTTTCTTGGTTCTCGCCGTCTTTGTAGCGGAAACGTTTGATTTTTTTTGTGGCGGTTTTGATGAAGGGCTGTTTTTGGACCTTTACCTCGTTGATGTGCGAATTTTTGTTTACATGCGAGTTGACGTAGTCGAGGATGGCTTTTTTGCGCTCTTCGAGATTCTTTAAGAATTTCTCTTCAGTCTCGAAATTCCAGTCGAGCACATTGTCGTTGAAGTGGACGAGGGCTACCAGCTGGCCGTTGCGTTCTACCACCAGCGATTCGTTGATGTCTTCGATGCTGTTGATAACGCATTCGATTTCTTCGGGGTAGATATTTTCGCCCGAAGCCCCGAGAATCATGCTGCCCATGCGTCCTTTGATATAGTAGCGTCCGCGCTTGTCGCGGGTGGCCAGGTCGCCAGTGTGGAACCAGCCGTCTGCGGTGATGACCTCTTGAGTGCGGCTAAAGTCCTTGTAGTAGCCGCGCATGAGGCAGTCGCCTTTGGCCATGAGCTCGCCTTCGCCGGTGGCGGGGTTGACGTTGTCGAGTTTTACCTGTACGCCGTACGACGGATTGCCGGTAGAGCCTACTTTGGTTTTATTTGGGGCGGCATCGCAGATGAGGGGAGCCGTTTCGGTGAGTCCGTAGCCGATGGCATAAGGGAAATGGGCCTTGTTGAGGAATGTTTCGACTTGGGGGTCGAGCTTGGCTCCACCGATGCCGAAAAATTTGATTCTGCCGCCAAAAACGTTGCGCAGCTTCCATCCCACGATAGTGTACATGAGCCAAGGTACGTACTGTCGCATCCAGCGCAGCACCAGGCTTTGTTCGATGGTGGGGAGGATGCTGGTACGATAGATTTTTTCGATTACCAGAGGGACCGAAAGCATGATGGTGGGTCGGATGTCTTTGAGCGCTTTGATAAGCACCGATGGGGTAGGGGGCTTTTGGATGTAATATACCATAGCTCCGCAGGCGAAGGGGTACAGGGCGCCTATGCTGAGCTCGTAGGTGTGAGCCATGGGGAGGATGGACAGGAATATGTCGTTTTTGTGGATGCGTTGCGCATGCCAGGCAGCAAGGACGTTGGCGCAGAAATTGCGGTGGCTCAGCATTACTCCTTTGGCATTGCCGGTGGTTCCGGAGGTATAGAGAATGGCGGCGGTGTCGTCCTCGCGAGGTTTGCAGAGCTGGCCGTCGCAGGTATAGTTGTCGTCGCGACTTTCGAGCACGCTCATATCGTCGGTGCAGATAACCACGGACATGCGTTCCAGCACATCCTTAGGCACGCGAGAGTAGAGTTTTTTGGAAACGAATAGGGCCTTGGAATCGGAGTGGACCAGTATGTTGCGAATCTCGTTTTCAGTAAGTTCTGTCAGCATGGGGACAGCAATGCGTCCGAAGGCGGTGATGGCGAAGAAAGCGATGGTCCAATTGGGCATATTTTGCGAGAAGATGGCCACTTTGTTGTAAGGCATGATGCCGAAATTGGCGAGGAGTCGTGAGGTGCGCCTACATACATCGTCCAGTTCGGCATAGGTGTAACGCTGTCCGCCGTCAACAAAGTCGGCAGCGATGCATTTGCTGTACTTTTTAGTGGCGTAGGTATAGAGGCTCGCCAGGGTATAGAAATCGTGTCGCACGGATTATTTTTTTGTGATACAATCGGGCCTATGGAAGGTTGTGATGCAGTCCATAGGCCCGGATAGATGTGTGAGGGGAGGGGATGCTTATTTCTGGCAGCAACCGCCACACTCCTCGTTGGTGTAGAGGACAATCCAGGCGGTGTTTTTCTCGCCGTGGTTCATGCGGTCAACAACGGAGGCGTTGATGCATTTGACCATCTTGTAGCTCTGCTTGAGGGAATCGACCAGGGCGGTGGGTTCGGCTTCGCCGTATACTACGACGGATTCCTTTTTCATCACGCAGCATTTCTCCTCGCCATTGGACATGGCGCCAACCAGTTTGTCGTTGGCGATAAGGAACTCGACGGTTTGGTCGTCATTCATGGGATTGGCAACATACTTGAGGGTGTCGACAACTTCGGGTTCGTCGGTAACGCTGTCGAGGACCACATCGGTGGCGTTATTGTTGCAGGCGGTCATAAAGAAAGCGCCAGCCAGCATAGCAGCTGCAAAAAACATTTTTTTCATTGTACTATTTTTATTATTGATAATTGATTTAAAGTGACTTTTGAAAAACAATTTATGGTAATCTTAAATAAATGGCGATAAGGTTTGTTATAATATCCTTATATTCCAAACTTGGGATAAAGAAATCGCCTTGTTATTTAACGTTTGATACCAAAATTGGTGGAACCAGTGGAACCGTTGGAACCATTAGAGCCATTAGAGCCATTAGAGCCATTAGAGCTGTTGGAGCCGTTGGTACTGTTGGAGCTAGTATTGGGAGCAGCGGGTTTGATAATATCGATATAGTTGCTCCACTTGATGGTTTGGCCGGCAGCGGTGAGGCCGGGACGAACGCGGAGACCGAGTTGCGAAGAACGGCCCTCGCTATTGAAGCTGCTGGCGAAATTTTTCAGCGACTCGATACCGTCTTTGCTGAACATGGAATAGAGGTCGGTACTTACGCCCAGGGGTACCGTGGTGGTGGTGCTGGCAGGAATAGAATAGCTCTTGTCGGTGGCGCCGGTGGCAAACTCTTTGGCGGCCACGTCTAAAGCCCAGTCCATAGCGGTAAGGAGAGCGCTGGTTTGGGTGGGGTTCTTTACATCGATATTGACATCCAGACCCAGAGGAACACTCTTGGCGGTGATGGCGCTTACGAGCTTAACCACATCGGTGGCGGTAATATTTCCGCTGGTGACGTTTTTTACGTTTACTCCAGCCACTTGCACGTTGTTGATGCTCTTGAGGGAGTATTGGCAATTGAGCAAATTAGCAAAACTGGAGAGGTTGTTGGCCAAATTGTCAAGGAAAGAGCAGGAGCCAAAAAGTAGGCTACATGCTACAGTTACAGCGATTAACGGTTTTTTCATTTTGATATTTTTTAAATTCGTATGAATTGCAAAAATACGTTTTTTTTTCCATACGGCAAAAACATATTGAACGGCATGTCCCGAATGAGGAGAAAAGGAATGGCGAAACAAGGATCGAAAAGCCGAAAGGAGATAGGATATGCACTATGAAAAATCGCCCCGCATCCGATGGGATTGCGGGACGATTTCCTACTTTTTTGCTTGACAGGGCAAGGTCGATTAGAGCACCAGGCTGGGAGCTGAGTATACGCGGGCGGCCAACTCCTGATTGAGCATATAAAGACCTTTGGCATCGCTGCCGAAAAGCTCGTATTTGCTGATAAGGTCGCGGGCATTGGTTTCTTCTTCGCCCTGCTCTTTTACGAACCAGTCGAGCATCTGCATGGTGCGGAAATCGTGCACCTCGTAGGCAGCAGCATAGATGGTGTTGATGGATGCCGTAACAAACTGCTCGTGAGCCAGGCCGGCCTGGAATACATCCATATCGCAGTTGAACACCTTATCGGGTTTGGCGATAGCGTCGAGGGTTACCACGAGGTCGTTGTTCTGCATATACTGGTAGAAAAGCATGGCGTGATCGCGCTCTTCCTGAGCCTGGATGCGATACCAATTGGCAAAACCATCGAGGCCGCGACGTTCGAAATAATTGGACATATTGAGATAGAGGTATGCCGAATAAAACTCTTTGTTGATTTGCTCGTTTAACAGAGCGGTTACTTTTTCATCAAACATAGTTATAGTGTTTTAAAATGATTAATAATAAGTTTGTTTTGATTGCAAAAATACATGTTTTTTTTGAATCACAAAAAAATAAAATCGACAATAGGATTAGAAGGCAAATAAGAGTGCCGGAAATACGGTAAAGGGCCATGTGATAAAAGATATTGATGAGGCTGGATGGAGAATGGCAACGATTTGATATGCAATGAATAAGTAGTTGTTTACGGATGCGATTGGGCGTCATTGAGAAGTGCTGATATATGGATGATAGCCGTGTTGTATATTGACAAAATCGAACCAGAAAACAGCCTTTTTGAAAGACCCTATAAAAAGGGAATAAAGGGGGTGAAGAATGGATGGAAGAAACAGTTTGAGTAATAAAAATAGAAACAAAAACTTGTATATATAAAAAATAATTTGTATTTTTGCACACATGAAGCAAACTATGCTCATGAGGTTTATGTAAATAATAATGAATACTTTATAAAGATGGAAGAAAACACATCTCTTAATTTTTTGGAAGAAATCATCGAAAAGGGACTCGCTGAGGGTGCCTACAAGTCAATTCTGACCCGCTTCCCGCCCGAACCGAACGGCTATCTGCACATCGGCCACTGCAAGTCGATTTGCCTCAATTTCGGTTTGGCCAAGAAGTATGGCGGAAAGACCAATCTGCGTTTTGACGACACCAATCCCGTGAAAGAGGATACCGAGTATGTAGACTCGATACAGCAGGATATCCGCTGGCTCGGATTCCAGTGGGCCAGCGTTCATTACGCCAGCGATTATTTCGACCAGCTGTATGAATGGGCTGTGGCGCTGATTAAGAAAGGACTGGCTTATGTTGACGACCAGACTCAGGAGGAGATTCGCCTGGGCCGCGGCACCGTGACCGAGCCCGGAAAGAACAGCCCCTACCGCGACCGCAGCGTGGAGGAGAACCTTGACCTGTTTGAACGCATGAAGGCAGGCGAATTTGCCGATGGCACCAAGGTGCTGCGCGCCAAAATAGACATGGCCCACCCCAACATGCAGTTCCGCGACCCCATCATGTACCGCATCCTGCATGCCGAACACCATCGCACCGGCAACAAATGGTGCATCTATCCTATGTATGACTACGCTCATGGACAAAGCGACTCAATAGAAAACATCACCCATTCCATCTGCACGCTCGAATTCGATATCCACCGCCCCCTTTACGACTGGTTCATCCAGCAGCTTGAGATTTACCCCAGCCATCAGTATGAATTTGCCCGCCTGAATATCAACTACACCGTGATGAGCAAGCGCAAACTGCTGCAGCTGGTGAAGGAGAATTATGTAAGCGGATGGGACGATCCCCGCATGCCTACCATCTGCGGTTTCCGCCGCAGAGGCTACACCCCCGAGAGCTTGCGCAATTTCTGCGAGGATATCGGTGTGGCCAAACGCGACAACATCATCGATTATGTGCGCTTGGAGAACAGCTTGCGCGACCATCTGAACAAAGTGGCCCAGCGCCGCATGGCTGTGCTCAACCCCGTGAAGTTGGTGATTGACAACTACCCCGAAGGCGAAGTGGAGTATCTGGATGCCGTGAACAATCCCGAGAATGCTGCCGACGGCATGCGCAAGGTTCCTTTCAGCCGTGAGCTGTATATCGAGCGCGAAGACTTTATGGAAGATGCTCCTAAGAAATATTTCCGCCTGACGCTGGGCCGCGAAGTACGCCTGCGCTATGCCTATTTCGTGACCGCACAGAGCATTGAGAAGGATGCCGAGGGCAATATCACCTGCATCCACTGCACCTACGACCCTGCCACCCGCGGCGGCGACGCTCCCGATGGCCGCAAGGTTAAGGGCACGCTGCACTGGGTAAGCGCCCAGCACGCCATCGATGCCGAGGTTCGCATGTTCGATCGCCTGTTTGCTACCGAGGCTCCCGATGTGGCTCCCGAAGGCAAAACTTTCCTGGACAATCTCAATCCCGACAGCCTTCAGGTGCTCCAGCATTGCAAACTGGAACCCGCGCTGGCAGATGCCCACATGGTGGTGAACGAGGCCGGCATCGAAGAGCCCCAACGATTCCAGTTTGAGCGCATGGGATATTTCTGCACCGACCGCGACAGTACCGACGGACACCTGGTCTTCAACCGTTCGTGCAGCCTCAAGGACACTTGGGCCAAAATCAATGGCTAGCCCTTGAGACAAAAGACTGGAAAGCCGACAAACAAATACATGACAAAAAATCAATAAGCAAGAATAAAATAGATGAAAGCATCATATAAATGGCTGCGTGAGTATGTGGACACAGACCTCACACCCAATGAACTTGACGAATTATTGACCTTCAGCGGCCTTGAGATTGAAGGCGTGGAAAAGGTGGAATCGATACCCGGCGGACTGGAGCACGTGGTGATAGCACAGGTGCTGACTTGCGAGAATCACCCCGATAGCGACCATCTGCATATCACCACCGTGGATGTGGGAGGCGAACGCCCCCTGGATATCGTGTGCGGTGCCCCCAATGTGGCTGCCGGCCAAAAGGTGGTGTGCGCCACTATCGGCACCAAGATATACACTTCCGAGACCGAATACTACGAAATTAAGCGCGGCAAACTGCGCGGAGCTGTAAGCGAAGGCATGCTATGCGCTGCCGATGAGCTGCAACTGGGATCCAGCCATGATGGCATCATGGTGCTGCCCGATGACGCTCCCGTGGGTATGCCCGCCAAGGAATATTTCCATCTGGAAGAAGACTACACACTGGAAGTGGCCATTACCGCCAATCGCAGCGACGCCACCTCGCATATCGGTGTGGCCCGCGATATAGTGGCTGTGCTGAACACCCGCACCGGTGCCGATAAGAAAATCCTGTGGCCTGAAGTGGCCGACCTTTCCCAGGCTAGAAACACTACCGCCAATCCCATCAGCGTTACCGTGGAGCGCCCCGACCTGTGTCCCCGCTATACCGGTATCGTGCTGGAGAACGTGAAAGTGGCCGACTCGCCCGAATGGCTGCAAAACAAGCTGCGCACTATCGGCATCCGCCCCATCAACAACGTGGTGGACATCACCAATTTCGTATTGATGGAAGTGGGCCAGCCCATGCACGCCTTCGATGCCGATAAGATTGCCGGCAACAAGGTGATAGTGAAAACCCTTCCCCAGGGTACCTCCTTTGTTACCCTGGATGGCGTAGAACGCAAGCTTGACGAGCGCGACCTGATGATTTGCAACGAGCAGGAAGGCATGTGCATTGCTGGCGTGTTTGGCGGCGAAAAAAGCGGCATCACAAACGATACTACACGTATGTTCCTGGAGAGCGCCTATTTCAACCCCATGAGCATCCGCAAGACCTCGAAGCGTCATACCTTGAAGACTGACGCTTCATTCCGATATGAGCGCGGCTGCGACCCCAACATCACCTTGTGGGCGCTACAGCGTGCCGTTAAGCTGCTGCAAGAACTGGCCGGCGCTACCGTGGCATCGGAGGTAATAGACGTGTATCCCACTCCAATCGAACGCGCTGCGGTGGACATTAACTTCAACCGCATTACCCGACTGGTGGGTCAAGAGATTCCGGTGGACGATATCCGCACAGCCCTGCTGTCGCTCGATATTGAAATTGTAAGCGAAACGGCCGAGGGCATGAGCCTTCGCATTCCTACTTGCAAGGTGGATGTATACCGCGAGTGCGACGTGGTGGAAGAAATCATGCGCATTTATGGATACAATAAGATTGATGTGGACGAGCGCATTTCGTCGTGCCTGTCGTTCGGCCAGAAACCCAATCCCCGCCGCTTGCAGAACATCGTGTCGGATATGCTTACCAACAACGGCTTTAGCGAGATTATGAACAATTCGCTGACCAAAGCCGAATACTTTGAGAACAATGCCGATTTTGACCCCGCCCGCAGCATCCAGATTCTGAACCCCCTCAGCAAGGAACTGAACGTGATGCGCCAGACTTTGCTGTATTGCGGCATGGAGTGCGTGGTGCGCAACCTCAACTATAAGATTCACGATCAGAAGCTGTACGAGTTTGGCCGCACCTACCAGAAGGTGGAAGGCGAGGCTGCTGGTACTGCTGTGACCGACAAATACGAAGAGGTGCAGCACCTGTCGATGTTTATGACCGGCAACGATGCAGCCGAATCGTGGCGCGGCAAACCCGCTCCCGTGGATTTCTACCATCTGAAGGCCCATGTGATGAATATCTTGCGCCGCATGCGCATGAACATCACCCGCATGGAGTTTGTGCCTACAACCAAGAAATACTTTGCCGAAGGTATCGACATCATTTTCCGCGACAGCAAAAAAGAGTTGTGCTCCTTCGGACGACTGAACAAGGAGACCCTTCGCCGGATGGACTGCAAGCAGGATGTGTTCTATGCTGATATCAACTGGCAGCTGCTGCTGAAGAGCTATCCAAGCAAGGAGGTGCTTTATGCCGAAGTGGCCAAATTCCCCGAGGTGCGTCGCGATTTGGCATTGGTATTGGATAAGAGTGTTACTTTTGCCGAGATAGAGCGCGTGGCCTACGCTACCGAGAAGAAACTGCTCAAGCGCATAAGCCTGTTCGACGTTTACGAAGGCAAGGGCATTACTGAGGGCAAAAAGTCGTATGCCGTTAGCTTTATCCTCCAGGATAAGGATAAAACCCTCAATGATAAGCAGATTGAAACCGTGATGACCAAGATTCAAAAGAATTTGGAGAGCCAGCTGAACGCCCATATCAGAAGTTAAAATGGTGTAACGCCGTTGCGTTCTTTAATATTTATTGAATCTACTTAATTAATAATGGAAGAGCTGAATCAGAACAAAACCGATGGTGCCGCCTCCACCCTGAAGAAGGGCGGAGCGGCAGGATTCGGAAAACAGCCTGGACTGCTGAAATATGACGTGCGGGTGTTGTTGGCTTTAGAAAAGGCCATCGGCGGAAGCAAGGATTTTTTCGGCTGGCTAATTGAGGCTGGGTATCCCGAATTGGCAGCCTTCAGCAATTTTCTGCAGGACGACGGTGAGGCTGAAAAGTGGCTTTTCATGAACAAATACCATTGGCTGGGGCTGCTCAGCCATGCCATCGACGGAGAGGATGTGCCCCGGAGATGGATACAGAAAAATCTGCATTTGGCCAACCTGATGTTTGCCCAGGCTTGTCGCGGCGACGATGCCGCTATATCATGGCTGAAGCTGGCAAAGCTCGAGATATTGCTACGGCTGGCTAATGAAGTGGCTGACTTGCGCTCGAAACAGGAACTCGACAAGAGTTTTCCGTATAAGCTGCGGTTTTGAATCCGAATGCAGGAATAACGAATAATTGAAGCGTAAAAAATATTATTTTGGAGATTTAACTCCGACTAATTAATAACGATACATGGAAAAGAAAAATAACATAAACAAATCCGGTGTCAGCCGTCGTGAAGACGGTCGGCGCCCCCGTGTAGGCAGCAAGCCCGCATATCGCCAATCCAATGATGGTGATAATGACTGGCAGCCTCGCCGCACATTTACAGACAATTCGAAAACCGAGAGACCTCGCTTTTATGGCGACCGTCAAGAGACTGGCGATGCCCCCCGTGCAGAAGGCACCGGCCGTCGCAACCATCACGGCAAGAGCCACAGCCAGCGTCCGTATGGCCCCAAGGCCAACGACGGTAAGGTGAGATATGCCAGCCGTCCCAAGAAAAGCGAAGCCGCAGAAAAGACCGAGGTGAAAGAACAGAAGAGTGCCAAGGCTCCTCGCGTGAAGCGCCAGCCCCCAGCCCCCAAGGTGAAGACTCCGCCGCCAGCTCCCAAACCTTACGACGGCACCACCCGATTGAATAAATACATTGCCAATGCAGGTATCTGTTCGCGCCGCGAAGCCGACAAACTGATTGCTGCCGGTGCAGTGAAGGTGAACGGAAAGGTGGTTACCGAAATGGGCTATCAGGTGCATGAAGGCGATGTGGTGAACTATGGCGGCGAAACCCTGCGCAGCGAGCGCAAGCGCTATTTCCTGTTGAACAAGCCCAAAGGATTTATTACCACTGTTGAGGACGACCGGAATCGCGAAACGGTGATGATGCTTATGGACGGAGCCTGCTCCGAACGGATCTACCCTGTGGGTCGATTGGACCGTAACACTACCGGTCTGCTGCTGTTTACCAACGATGGCGATATGTCGCGCCGACTCACCCATCCTTCATCGGGAGTATACAAGATTTATCATGTAGAACTCGACAGACCCGTGACCCGCGATGATATGCGCCAGATGCTTGAAGGCATAGAATTGGAAGACGGCCCCATCCATGTGGATGACGTACAATATGTGCAGGGTGCCAACGACAAGCGCATTGTAGGCGTAGAGCTGCATAGCGGCAAGAACCGCATCGTTCGTCGCATTTTCGAGCATTTCGGCTATAATGTCCACAAGCTAGACCGTACGGTTTTTGCCGGACTCACGAAAAAGGATCTTCCCCGCGGACGCTATCGTGAACTTACTGAAAAGGAAATCTCATATTTGATGATGATCTAATGGAAGCTTCTCTCATACTGTTCCCTGTTCCCATCGGGTCGGAAGTAAATATCGCTATTCCTGAATACAATCGGGAACTGCTCAACACTTGTCGCACTTTTATCGTTGAGGATGTAAGAACAGCCCGCCGAAACCTCAAACGGATGGGCTATACCGCCGCACCTATCGATGAGGTGACTTTTTGGGAATTGAACGAGCATACCCAGGCTACCGATATTGTTTCCTATCTTGACCCAATAGCCAAGGGCGAGAATGTGGGCTTGATGTCGGAAGCTGGGCTGCCATGCGTGGCCGACCCTGGCAACATGATAACTTCGATGGCACAAAGCAGCGGAATCAATGTTATACCGCTGGTGGGGCCGTCGAGCATTATGCTGGCGCTGATGGCTTCAGGTTTCAATGGACAGAATTTCGCATTCCTGGGATATCCACCTATAGATGTCTCCAAACGTACGGCTTTCTTTAAAAAAGTGGAGCAGGCTATCTATCGCGATAACCAGACGCAGATATTGATAGAAGCGCCTTACCGAAACGATAAGCTGCTGGAATATATGGCCCGCAATCTGCAGGCTACGACTAGGATATGTGTGGCCACCGATTTGACTATGGAGAGCCAGTTTGTTAAGACCAAGATATCTAGACAGTGGCTTTCGAATCCGCCTGAACTACACAAGCGACCGACTATTTTTATTCTGTACAAATAGAGTAATCAACAATAAATAATAACCATTAAAATACAAAAAGATGAACAAATTTGATCCCGCAACCGCTATTCAGCGCGTAGATGGCCGTGATGCCAACCGTGGTGTCAACCCCGCAATCTGCGACAGTGCTACTTTCACTTTCCCTGAAGCACATCTGATGACCGACACCTTCCACGGTGAGACCGAAGGCTACTTCCTCTACAGCCGTCATTGGAATCCCTCTAACCTGGCACTCTGCCAGCGTTTGGCTGCTATGGAAGGCACCGAAGCTGCTTGGGTAACTGGTTCCGGCTTGGCTGCCATCACCTGCGCACTCATTCACGAAGTGAAAACGGGTGACCATATCATCTCTTCGATGACTACTTATGGCGGCACTTTTGCTTTCATGGCCAACTACCTGAAGAAATTCGGCGTAGAGACCACTTTCGTCAACTTCCAGGATGTTGAGGCCGTGAAGAAGGCTGTGGCTGAACACCCCAACACCAAGGTACTCTATACCGAAACCATGAACAACCCCCTGCTCCGTATCGCCAATATTCCCGAACTGAGCAAGGTGGCTCATGCTGCTGGTGCTAAGCTGATTGTTGACAACACTTTCACCCCCATGATCTTCAGCCCCTGTAAACTGGGTGCAGACGTAACTGTCTACAGTATGACCAAGTATATCAATGGTACCAACGACTGCGTGGCTGGTGCTATCTGCGGCTCTGCTGAGTATATCAACAGCCTGATTGATGTCAACAACGGTACTTGCATGCTCCTTGGCCCCGTGCTGGATCCTATGCGCAGCGCCTCCATCAACAAGAACCTCCACACCCTCCATATCCGTATGAAGAAACACGGCGAGAACGCTATGTATCTTGCTAATCGTTTCAAAGAAGTTGGTTTCAAATACAACTATCCCGGTCTGCCCGAGCATCCCGATCATGAACTTTTCAAGAGCATGATGAATGAAGGCTACGGCTTCGGCGGCATGATCAGCATCGATATGGGTACTGCTGATAAGGCTTCCAAGATTATGGAAGTGATGCAGGAAAAGGGCGTTGGCTATCTCGCAGTAAGTCTGGGCTACTTCAAGACTCTCTTCAGCAACAGCGGCAAGAGCACCAGCTCTGAGGTTCCTGAGGATATCCAGAAAGAAATGGGTATGAGCGAAGGCCTTATCCGCTTCTCCATGGGTCTCGATAACGACATCGAAGCCACCTTCCAGCTGATTAAAGAAAGCGTTGACGCTTGCAAATAATCCATTAGAACAAATTGCGGCGAGTGATATCTGATTCGCCCTTGTATAAAAAAGCAGTCTCTTATGGGGACTGCTTTTTTTGCGGGCATAAGAGTATTCAAACTGTGAAAGTAGGATCTATTGAGACATATCAAACTGTTAAAAAAATGATTATGGACTGATGATTTTTGTAGGGAATAGAAAAATGGAGTAATTTTGCAATTCGTATATTTAAAAATTAAACATTATAACTACGTCATTATGAAGAAACTTTTGATTGCACTTAGCATGGTGGTAGCTTTTGGTACCGCCGCTATGGCACAACAGCCTGCACAGAATGAGGCTAATGAGCAGCATGCTTGCTGCAAGAATCACCAAACCCTTAAACAAGCTGACAAGCCTTGCTGCAACGAGGCTAAGGCTACTTGCGCTATGAACGAGCAGCACCAGCAAGCTTGCTGCAAAGAAGGACAGAATCAGCAGAAAGATTGCTGCAAACAGGCTCAGCCCCAGCACGGCGACTGCTGCAAAGAGGGTCACCACCACCATTTCCATCCTCACGGCAAGGCTATCGTTTGCATGTTCGAACACCTTGGCGCTACCTCTACCAATAATGGTTGGGAACAGGGCGGTTTCCAGATGGAACGTGCTTACTTGGGCTATCAGTACCAGTTTGATCCCGCTTGGAGCGCTACCGTTATTCTCGACGCTGCTCAGGGCAACAACGTGAGCATCGATCGCGTGTTTATCAAGAACGCTTTCGTAAAGTATAGCAAAAATGGATTGACCGTGAGCGCTGGTATCATCCCCACCGTTCAGGGCACCATGGCTGAGAACTGCTGGGGCTACCGCTATGTGGCTCGCAGCATGTACGACCTCTATGGCTACGGCAACACTGCTGACCTCGGTTTCAATGTGAAGTACGATTTCTGCGACGTGTTTAGTGCCGACTTTAGCATGCTCAACGGCGAAGGCTTCCGCAAAATCCAGCTCGATAACGATTATCTCTATGGTTTGAGCCTCACTCTGCGTCCCGTGAAGGGCCTCAGCATTCGCGTTTATGGCGACCTCCAGACCCAGGAGCATGACAGCATCATGACTGCTGACACCACCGCTTACACCACCGCTAGAAAGAACCTCCAGGTTTTCGCCGGCTACGATCACAAATATTTCCGCATTGGTGCTGAATACAACTTCCAGTTCGCCAGCGACTATTATGCAGGTCACACTGCTACCGGCTACAGCATCTATGCTACCGGTAAGGTGACTCCCAAACTGAATATCTTCGGCCGTTACGACAATGGCGCTTCCAAGAACAACAGCATTCTGGCTGACACTTGGAGCTATGGCAACAATGGTCAGAATGTTTATTTCGGTGTGGACTACAACGTTAACAAGGTTGTGTCTTTGGCTCCCGCTATCCAGTACCACATCACTCCTGACAACAGCACCAGCCTTTACGCTTACTTGAGCGCTAAGATTGCTTTCTAATTAGAGATTTTTTTCAGGGATTAGTCCCGAAATAATAAATACAAGCCGGTTTCCGCTATCACGGAACCGGCTTGGTGTTTTCGTGGACAGAGTCGAAATAAACGATTCGGAACGAAAAAAATGAAAGGAAACTCACGATGCAAGTATCGACTCCAGAAATGCAATAAAGTAGTCCTGCTCATCACTTGTAGATCTTCTTAATAACATAACAGAAATCTGTTGGCGGAATCAATTAAACGCGAAAATAATATTTGGCTTATGCAAATATACCGCACATTCGATTCACCCCTCTCAATTCAGTAACAAAGGGCTTTGATATCACATTTATCCATCCAATTATAATATTTAAGATTCATTTGGATGGATGTAAAGGAGAAACCCCTCTCACGTTAGACTGAACGAAATTCCTTCAACTGGCCCGGCATATTCACTTTTTGTCTCATTCATAGAATACCCATTCTGGTTCCACACAAAACCCTCCAACCATTCTCCCAAATTCGGCAAATACCATAGTAACACAGGGGTAATTCAGGAGTGGCTCCGTCGTTTATCCGTTCCAGAACGGACAAACGACGGACTCACTACGGACGTACTCCTGATTTAGTGCTGATTTACAAGGAAATATAGAAAACTTCCAAAAGTTGAACGATTATCCCAAATAATGGTAATAAACTGATATACAGCCATTTCAAGAAACTGCTCACAAGAGCCAAGCAAGAATTGTACAACAACCAAGTGCTAGATTTTGGCAAGCTACCTCAGCTTCCCGAAATGTCTGTCGTGGCCCAACTGCAAGGAAGGAATTGATATGGTGAAAGGAAACGGTCATAGTAGGACATATACACCCGACACTCAGCAATTCAGCGATAGAAAGGCTGAGTACATAACCAAGTTAGCATCAGGTGAATTCGATACAAACAAGTCCTACTTTTCTGAAATAGGTGGCGGGAATGTTTTGTATATGAAAGATAGAAGATACAAAGAAGATGAAATGCAAGCAGCAAAAGCGGTTGAAAAATTGGAGGTGAACATAGGTCAGCTGGATGGTTTGCCCCAAAATCCTCGTATTGTAAAGGATAGGGAATCAACAAAAAACAAGGTACAAAAACATTAGAAATCAATTTAGTAGCTATCATACATTAATTCTTCCAACGAGTCATAAAATATATTATTTGAACGCATCTTTTTCTTCTAATTGGATTTTTTTGTGTATTTTTGCATTTTATATTTTGGAAAAAGGCTATTGAGAATAGCTGCCGGCGAGATAGGCGGACAAGCTGATCAATGATGGCCTTGCGTTCAAAAATAATTGCTACATTGAGCTAGAAAACGCACTAAACGATAGTTACTATGGACATACACTACCATTCTGCAGGAGAAGCTATAGCGCAGATCAAGGACGGGGATAACCTGCATTGGCCTTGCGTGGTTGGTGCACCAGAAATGCTGATTGAAGCTCTGGTGCATAGAGCTCAAACGGGCGAACTGCACCATATTCATATCAGCCATTTGTATACAGAGGGATATGCCGAATATGTGAACCCTCCGTATAATGAGGTGTTCCATTTGGATTCGTATTTCGTGGGAGGCAATGTGCGAAAAGCTACCTGGGCAGGCTTTGCCGATCATATCCCGTGTTCGTTGAGCCAGGTGCCTGGGATGATAGAAAGCGGATTGCACCCTTGCGATGTGGTGTTGCTTACCTCTAGCGAAATAGATGAAAACCAGCATCTTTCGCTAGGCACTTCAGTGGACTATATGATTGCAGCCCTTAGCAAGGCCCGGCTGGCCATCGTGCAAGTTAACAAATATATGCCATTTACGTATGGTGATGCCGAAATGACGCTAGAACCCCATAGTGAAGGCTGTACTCGATATCGTTTGCGATTGAAGAATGGCGCATCTGTGCCGGCTATGCTGGTGCGTGGTGATAAGGAACTGATTGCTTCGCCTTATCCGCCCCTCACCGAAACGGACTATGCGATAGGTCGGCATGTGGCAGAATTAATACCTGATGGCGCAACGCTTCAAATAGGTATCGGTAGCATTCCTTCAGCTGTGTTGGCTCAGTTGGGCGGTCATAAGGATTTGGGAATTCATTCGGAAATGATGACGGGTGATGTGATTGATTTGGTAGAAAAAGGGGTAATTAACGGTAGCCGCAAGGTGACTGATCCCGGCAAGATGGTGGCAATGTTCCTGAAAGGAGACCAATGTTTGTATGACTTCATCGACAGAAACAACGACTTGCTGATGATGCGAATGGATTATACCAATAATCCATTGGTGATAGCCCAAAATCCCAACGTTGTAGCGCTTAATTCTGCCATAGAAATAGACCTAACAGGTCAGGTTTGCGCAGATTCGGTGGGAAGCAGAATCTTTTCCGGCAGTGGTGGTCAGCTGGATTTTATGCTAGGCGCATCTATGAGCAAAGGAGGCATCCCCATCATCGCTATGCCCTCGACTACAGCCAAAGGAAAGAGCAAGATTGTACGGCATCTGACTCAAGGGGCAGGAGTGGTGACTCCGCGCACAATGGTTCACTGGGTTGTAACAGAACATGGTGCAGTGAATCTGTATGGAAAAAGTCTGGAAGAGCGCAAACGATTGCTGTTGAGTATTGCCGACCCCAAATCTCGTGAAGAAATAGAGGCAACAGTGTAGCCTCACACGTCGAATATTGAAATAACACACAAATTAATATATTACAAACATGAAGAAATTATTTTTTGCCCTTATGGCCGTAGCACTGGCATTGCCTATGTGCGCACAGAACAAGAAATCAATTAGCAATACAAAGACTACTTCCCAAACAAATGAAAAAAGCAAACAGGAGGCTCTGCCCAAGGTATATGACGAGACCATTAATGCCATGGAACAGATCGAGCAAGCCCTTGAAGAAGCCCGAGCTACTAATCGCAAGGTAATTTGCCAGGTGGGCGGAAACTGGTGCCCATGGTGCCTTCGTTTTGCCAATTTTATCACTACTGATGCCGAAATATCCTCTGTGGTGAAAGAGAATTATGTGTACATCCATGTGAATACTTCGAAAGAAAACAAGAATGAAGAAGCGCTGAAACGTTTGGGCAACCCCGGAAGATTCGGGTATCCCGTTTTCGTGATTCTCGATCGCGAGGGCAATGTAATCCATATCCAGAATAGTTCCTATCTGGAGCAAGACAAGAGTTACGACCGCAAGAAGGTTCTTGATTTTTTCTTGAACTGGACCGACAAAGCTATTGAAACTCTCAAATAATATTATAATGAAAAGATTGATTTGGCTGGGTTTTGTTGCGGTGATGCTCATGACCAGCTGCAATACATCACAGAGAAACAAGCTGCCAATGCTGCGCGTGATGTCGTTTAACATTCGCAATAGCGGGGCGTGGGAACAAGACGGCGACAACGACTGGAATCATAGGCGCAAGTCAGTGGCTTTTATGTTGCTGGCCGAACACCCCGACGCTTTGGGAATGCAAGAAATGCTCCCTGACCAATTGGCCTATTTGGATAGCATTCTGGCGAATAAGTACGACCGCATTGGCGTAGGACGCGACGATGGAATGAATGAGGGTGAGAATATGTGTATCTATTACAGACGTGATCGTTTAGAATTGTTGGACTGGCAGACCAAATGGCTGAGTGAGACTCCCGACAGCGTATCGTTTGGATGGGATGCCGCCTGCCGCCGTACAGTAACTATAGCCCATTTTCGTGACCGAGTCAGTAGCGATGATTTCGTATATATGAATACCCACTTGGACCATATGGGCAAAGAGGCAAGGCGTAATTCGGTGCTGCTGCTGGCCGCTTGGGCCGACGAGTATGATTGTCCGGTGCTGCTGGGCGGCGATATGAATTCAGACCTTACCGATAGTATTTTCTTGCCCCTTCAAGACCACGACCTGCTGTCGGCACGCAAAGAGAGCATTGCTTCAGATACGGCGCTCACGTACAATGGTTATGGAAAAGATCGTGCATCGAGGATAGACCATTTCTTTGTGAAAGATTGGAAGGTGCTGAGTTTTAGAACGATGAAAGGAAACTATGGTGTTCCGTATATCTCGGACCACTATCCTGTGATGGTAGAAATAGCATTATGAATACAACTGCCGCTCACAATAATAGAATACAGTGGATAGACGCTATGCGAGGCGTGACCATGATACTTGTGGTATTCTCACATGTGCAGGTTTCGTCGTTAGGAATGACGCAGAGCATTGTGAACAATTTCTTCTCGATGTTTCGAATGCCTCTGTTCTTTTTTGTGAGCGGCTTTATAGCTTTTCGCCCCAAACTTTGGAACTGGGGCGAATATGGCAGACAAATCGGACACAAAATTAGAGTCCAGTTGTTGCCAATGATGTTCTTTGGCCTCTTGTACGCTGCCGTCGTTTTTACACATAAATATCATTGTTCTATACCGATAGCTTTCAAGTGTTTTTTGATGGATCGTACTCATTTGGGCTATTGGTTTACGGAGGCGCTGCTGCTGATGTTTGCAATATATTACACGATAGAACTGATGTTTCGCAACAGACCCAATTCGGTACCATGGATCATGGCTGGGGTTGCGGGTGTGTGCTATCTGCTATCGTTGCCTGGTGTTCATTTCTATTCTCAATGGGTTCTCACTCGGGCGTTGAGTTTGCAGCAGATGCTTTTGTATTTTCAGTTTTTCGTTATCGGTAATATCTTTGCACGACATCAGGCCGAGTTGTTGCCCAAGTTGCAAATAAAGGCTGTGTGTTGGGGGATCGTGTGTGTTTTTGTGCTATTGTTTTTGGCCTACAGGGGGATGGCTGAAATGAATTTGCATTCGGCCGTGTATAAGGTGGTGAATAAAGTGTTGCTGGAGTGTGTTCGCTTATTCGGCATGGCGTCCATGGTAGCGCTATTCTGCAAATATAAGACAGCCTTTGCAAGCAACCGAGGATTTGGACGGAGCATCCAGTTTGTAGGTCGTCGCACTCTCGACATTTACTTGATGCATTTCTTTTTGCTGCCTCTAGTGAAAGTGGCTGGCAATTGGCTCGATTTTGACGTCAATGTAGTGGTGCTGACGTTGTTTTGTTTCGTTGTAGCTATAGCTATCTCGGCCATTTGTTTAGGCGTAGGTCAGTTGGTCCGCTGCTGGCCCATGCTGGCTCATATAATTTTGGGAGCGAAACTGCCGGAAAAATCATGATTCGTATTCTATTTGCCCCTCTGCAAGGCATTACTGATGCAAAATTCCGCTCATGGCATTTTTATAACAAAGGAGGAGTGGATGAGTATTATACGCCTTTTGTTCGATTGGAAAAAGGTCGTATTCGCGAAAAGGACCGGCGTGATCTTTTGCCCGAACGCAACAAAGGCATACCTACCGTCCCGCAGGTGATAGCACGAGATAGAGAAGAGTTTGCCCGACTTTGTGATGCTGTACAAAAGTTGGGATGGAACAGGGTGGATTTGAACATGGGTTGCCCTTATCCGATGCAATATAACGGAGGAAGAGGTTCCGGGTTGCTGCCACATCCCGATAGGGTTCAATCTATCTTTGACGAAATGCATCAGCGAAAGGATGTGGTTTTTTCAATCAAAATGCGTCTTGGACTTCATGATAGACATGAGTGTATAACTTTGCTTCCGCTGATTAATGAGGCTCCTCTAGCTTTGGTAACCATGCATCCCCGATTGGGTATTCAGCAATACAAGGGCGAGGTTGATATGGAGACTTTTGACATGTTTTATCAGGATTGCGACCAACCAATATGCTACAACGGCGACATAAAAGGATATGAAGATATAGTTAGAATCCAGAAACAGTATCCTAAACTATCAGCCATAATGATAGGACGTGCATTGGTGGAACAAGCACGAGATGGCCGAGTAAAGTAAACTGTTTGTATGGAGTAGGCACCACTGTTGATTATTCTTCACTCAGCTTGCATAAGTAATATTTAAGCCAGCAAATGCTCCAGAAGGGTGTATGTGCCTAAACTAATAAGTACTAGGCCTGCAAGGAATGTGGCTGTCTTTTCTGGTACGGGAACGTTGCGTTTACCTAAGAATATGCCCAATATTGATACAAGAAAGGTGACGATGAAAATAACAAGTACTGCCATGAAAATTTCCTTAAGGGTGCTATTGAGTCCGAATCCGATTCCAACAACAAAAGCATCGATACTGGTAGCCATACCCAAAAGGCACATGATGCCGAATCGGGTAACGTCCAATTGCTTATCTTCATCATTAGCATGGAAGGCATCCCATATCATTTTACCACCAACAATAAGTAAAAGTCCGAAGGCCACCCAGTGGTCGATAGATTCTACAACTTGTTTGAATGCGCTGCCGAGTAAGGCGCCCAACAGAGGAAAGGCTCCTTGCATGAATCCGAACACCAGCGCCATGAGCAGTCCTGTGCGATAAGGCATTTTGCTACGGAATGCACTGGTAGTAGATACCACTAGGCTGTCGACGCATAGCGCCATGGCCAAAACAAAAGCTTCGGTTAATGACATTGGGCTTCTTTTTTAGGAAAGATTAACGACAACGAGATAGATCCAACCAGAATACCAAGGATGACTAGCAGTGATGCCACTGTGGAGATTTCAAGATGGAAGAACTCGTGTCCGATCATCTTGACTCCAATGAAACAAAGCAAACAACCGAGACCGTATTTGAGCAGCCAGAACATATCGGTAACATTGCTTAGGAGGAAGAATAGCGAGCGGAGTCCCATGATGGCAAAAATATTGGAAAAATAGACAATAAAAGTGTCGGTAGTGACAGAAAAAACAGCAGGGATGCTGTCGACAGCGAAGATGATGTCGGAAAATTCTACAATGAGCAGTACAAGAAACAAGGGAGTCATAAAATGTTTTCCTTCCTTTGTGATAAAGAACTTGTGGCCGCTTACTTCTGACGTAACAGGGAAGAATCTACTGGCAAAACGGACGACAGGATGATTGGCTGTATCAATTTGCTCGTCGCCTTTATCGAGAAACATTTTGATACCACTATAAATTAGTATTATGCCAAACAAGGCTAGTACCCAGGAAAATCGGTCCACAACGGCACCTAAAAGGAATATGAACAAGAATCGCAACACTATGGCACCCATAATACCCCAGAAAAGGATTCGATGGTAATATTGCCGATCAATGCCGAATGAGACAAAAATCATAATCATGACAAAAATATTGTCAATAGAGAGCGACTCTTCGAGAAAATAACCGGCAAGATATTGCGAAAAAATCTCTTTGCGATAGAGTCCCAATGCTTGGCTGTATTCCATAGAGGGCTGGATGACTTTGGCTAGATTGGTTCCTTGTACAAAAGCAAGAAGGTCTTCCATGGAAGTGATGCCATGAACCCATTCGCCTTTAAACAGGAGTAGTAGCCCAAAAAGCATGGCAAGTGCAACCCAAATGGCTGTCCAAGTGGCGGCTTCTTTGATTTTGATTTCGTGGTCTTTCTTATGGAAAAGGCCCAAGTCCATTGCCAGCATTAAGACAATGAAAAGCATAAATGCGACAAAAAAGATAATTCGCGACATGTTGTTTCTTTAATATTATTTTCGTTCAAACAATTATTATGTGGCCTGCCACAGTGGGAAGGAATAGACCTGCAAGACGACCTCAGTATATAAAAAATCTCATAGACACGCTCACGCGCTGTCTATGAGTCTCATTGCTTATGAGCATTGCCAAGTCATTGATGACCAGGGATCTGTTGACAATGTTCACGGCCTTTGCCGCCAATTACTCCCCCATAATTGTGATTGCAAAAATACATTTTTTTTTCCATATAATAGAAAAAAAATGTATTTACTAAACCCACTGGCGGAATTGATTCTTGAAGACAAGCATCCACTTCCACCGCCCAAAGAACACTCATCCTACGGGGATCTTACGGGGTAGCTCCGCTCTATAGGAGCGGAGCTACCCCGTAGAATCCCCGTAAAATGAGCATCGTAAGGGCGAACGAAGTACTGTTGATTTGAAGTTGTGAGTTGGGCAGCATTCGTTAAATTAACTACTAAACCCATAAGCTCAATCTAAAAATCAACAACCATATCTAGAATCTAGAATGGATTTTTTGATGCATTACACAAAACAGCGTTCTAGATTTGGACACTTTGAGAATCTTCAGCATTGGTTGCTGCTAGGTTAAATTCGTTGTACTACACATGTTTAGCGCAAAATTCGACTAGGATATGCCGAGACTGATTTTGTGCACATAAATGGCTGGACTGGCTAGAAAATCTAGAATCAGATTCTAGATTTTCTAGTTGGATTAATCCCGCCAAAGGGTTTCCTAAAGTTAGCTGTAATATTGATGCTGTAGATAATCTCGCTGTTGCTTTTAATATTGTAGCAATTGCATTGTACAAAAAAAGCCCCGAAGCGGGGCTTTTGAAGTATAACTAGGATGGGTTTAGAAACCCATGCCAAAAAGTTGCCAGTATTTGGCTTCGAGTTGAGACCAGGCGAAAGTGGTGTTTTCATATTCCTGGTTGGTGAAGTTGTTGAGGGTAGCGTGGACATCGTCAATACGTCCGATGCGGTCGAGGCGGGTGGCTTCACGTTCAAGGGTGCTAAGACGACCAAACGCTTTGTCTTCTAATTTCTTCAGTTCGGCATTCATGCCTGCTTTAGTGCGCTGCCAAGCAACAGTGGCAAGCTTGTTGGCACGACGGTATTTCCAAATAACAGCGTTGGGATTGTACTCTTTCTGTCCGCAGATGCTGTAAGGTTCGGGAAGAGTGCTGGTACCGCAGAAGATGGGTACACGGGGCGATTGTGCAGGATTGTCGAGTGACATCCATGCAACGCCGCCAACACAGTCGGGGAGCCAGTCGCGGCATTGGGCTACGAAGGAATATGAACACCAAGCTACGCTAACAGTGCGACGGAATTCGACAACTCCAGGGGCAATGGTGTTTAATGTTTTCTGCATAGCAGAGGTCATCCAAGGATTGGCAATAGCAGAAATAACGGTATCTTCATAGCTCTTACCATTCTTATCTTTGCGGCTGACAGTCATTTTAAGGTTCTTGCACATGTCCATATCGGTGCCTTCATAAGTGGCACGAAATAGATCCATTACTTCGCGTACGTCGACATTCTTGTCGGGACGCACGGAGAAGGGAAGTTCGGGCATATCCATGCTGAGGTTGAGCGAAGGCGCAAGGTGGCTGAGGATGAAATATTCACGTTCGCGGAAATTCTTACCGTTGGCATAGCTGCTATTAAATGCTTTCCAGAAAACAAAAGGTTCTTTACCATCCCATAAGCCATTGCGTTTTGCCACTTCTTCGATATTCTCTGAGCACATAAAATACTCGGTATTGCCGCGCTGGAGGCGACCAATACGGGGAATATTGCAGGAAACGCCTACTTGATCGTCTGGGATGCGTTGTGCAGCCCAAATGCCGCCAATGATGCCTTTTCCTTCGCCAAGGATTTCCATCTGCCAAACCTCTTTAGTGTCGGCAATTGTGATGCATTCGCCACCATCGCCATAACCGTAGACCTTAATCAGATCAGCAATCAAGCGGATGGCTTCGCGAGCGGTAGTGCAGCGCTGGAGCGCTATACGTTGCAGTTCTTCAATTAAGAACATGCCTTGGGGATTGATGAGGGTGTCGGGACCACTGAACGTACTTTCGCCCATAGCAAGCTGATGCTCGTTGAGGCAAGGATATGCGGTATTGAGATAGGCATAGGTGTGAGCAGCTTCAGGAATTACACCAGCGAGTTTCAGGCCAGTGGTGTCGCCACGGAAAGTGGTGTGGAGGGTGCCTTTGTACACCTTGTGTACGGTGCCTGTTGCATGATCCTCAGCGGGTTCCATGTGCATCCAAGTGCGATAACGTCCATCACAGGTGTGAGAAGTGATGACGCTTCCATCTTTCGAAGCACTTTTACCCACCATGATGCTGGTGCAGCTTTGGCCCTCGAATTCGGGTTGGCTTAGCTCTTGTCCGATAGCGGTGACGGCAAAAGCCAGCAGGGCAAGGGATAGAAAAATCTTTTTCATGATGTTGCTATTTTGTTATTATTATTGTTTTTCCGTTAATAGATAAGTTGTTATTTCGTTTGCAAAAAATCTGTAATGAGGTTGAAGCACACCTGGGCTGCAGGAAGTATGAGGGCATCGGGAAAATCGTAGTCGGGGTGATGTAGCTCGACATGGTGTTCACCAGCACCGATTCCGAAAAAGGCTCCCGGAAATTGGATGAGGTAGTTGGCAAAATCTTCGGACCAACGAAAGGGGGTAATGTTGTATTGGTATCGGCACATGCAACAGGATTCGATATATTCAACCCAACTTGAGTTGTTTTCAGTAGCATTGAATGGGTCTCGGTAGCCGACTTCGCAAGCGAGGCCATATTGTTTAGCAGTTTCGGCCACGATATTGTTGGCACTCTCGATAAGACGGCTCATAGTATTGTTGCTATAAGCACGCAGTGTAAACATCAGGTAGGCTTGGCCTGCAGATGTGCCAAATGCTTCGTCTCCGAGGTCTATACGGATTAATGTGGCTTGAGTGAAGTTATCAGAATCGTCAAAAGGATTCTTGTTGAGTGCTTGGAATCTTCTGATGATATCGGCTGTGGCAAGTCCAGGGTTGATTCCTTCTTCAGGTGTGGAAGCATGGGTTTCGCGGCCTGTCAAGCGGTAGATGACTCCAGTGGAGGCAGCAGCGAAAGTGTGTCTATTCAATACCACAGTACCCAATGGGTAGCCTGGGAGGTTGTGGAAACCAAAAATGGCTCGAATATTGTATTGTTGGAGTATTCCAGCATCAAGAATTTTCTGAGAACCAGTACCCGTTTCTTCTTCTGGTTGAAAGATGAGTATAACATTGATGCCGCTAGGAATATCTCGCGTATTTATTAGCGATGCCAACTGAAGTAGGATGGCTGCATGTCCGTCATGTCCACACCGATGTCCAATGGGTAGGGCATCAATATCACCGCGAATGGCAATGGTGGGATTTGATTGTTGTTGGCCCCATACGGCAATAACACCATTGCCACCCACGTGATCGTATACACGATCCGGATGAAGGTCGGAAAGTGTATTAACGATAAGGTCGTGAGCATAGTGTTCGTCGCCGGAGATTCCGGGATGCTCATGAAGCATTTTTCTTATTGCGTCGTAGTGCATGCAGTATAGGCCGTATTATCTTATTGATAATGTTCTATTGATATATTATTGGCAGCTGAGGTGATTAGATTTTTGAATGTATCGCCTCGGTGCTCGAAATTCCGAAAAGCATCATAGCTGGCGGCAGCGGGCGAAAGCAAGCATATTTTTCCTGGTTGGGTGTGTTGGAAACACCATTGTACGATGGCAGAGTAATCGTCGCTGATAAATATGGATTGAGTGGGCAAGGAAAGCTTCCATTCTTGGTACATCCTACGTCCAGCTTCGCCAACAAATACAAGGTGGGCGATGCGGGAACCAGGTTTGGATGGGTTGGCAAGATAATCTATCAATGGTGTGTAGTCAATACCGCGGTCAAAACCACCAAGAATTAGAGTGTCGACATTGCTGAGAGCTTCGATAGCAGCAATGGCGGCTTCGGGAATGGTGCTGATGGAGTCGTTATAGAAAGTAATGTCGTTATAAGTACCAACAAGCTCGAGTCTGTGGGGCAGTCCGTGGAAAGATTCCAAAGCCATTGCAAATTGGTCATCAGTCACTCCGAGCAGTTGGGTCACCTGACGTGCCACATAGATATTGCTGAGATTATGGTCTCCTTTCAAGACGGTGGAGATTTGAGCAATAGATGATTGTTGTGCTTGTTGGATGGAGTATGGATGAAGGTTGGATATTGGTGAGACGTGAAGTTTATTTACTAGGTTGTAAAGGTCGGGACTGTCTGTACAATAAAAACAATGGTCAGTAGATTCTTGACGGAGCATGATCTGCATTTTGGCCATCTGGTAATCGAGATACGAATGGTAATGGTCAAGATGCTCCTGATATAAGTTGAGCAAGATGCTAATATGAGGTGCGCGATGGATATTCTCCAATTGATGACAGGAGAGTTCAGCAACAACGATGCTTTGGCTATTGAGTTGCGGCATGATATCAAGTAGCGGGATCCCCATATTTCCAGCCAAAACAATATTTCGGTTGGGGAAGGATTGCTGGAGGATGTGGTGGATAAGGGTAGTGGTTGTGCTTTTACCCTTTGTGCCGGTGATGCCGATGGTTTGAGGGGCAAATACCGATAGGAAAAAGTCGGTTTGCGACGTGATTGAAAGCAGATTGCAGCGTCCCTCGAATTTCTTGGTAGGAATTCCTGGAGACTTAAAGATTAATTCGTAGGAATGTTCTTTCTCTAGCGCTTCAAAAAGTTCCTGGTCGTTGGTTGCAATATCAAGCTGACGAACCGGAAGATACTGGTTCAGGTAAGCATGAGTGCTTTTGCCTTCGCGTCCATAGCCTGCGATTAGTACATGTAGATGAGAATAGATCGCAGGAAGGAGTTGACAGAAGAAATTTGCAGGCACATTGTGCTCAAGGTTGAGGGTGTGCAACGGTGTAGTGGTGTGCTTGGGTTGGTAGTTTTTAAGCAACGCGGGACGGGATTGTCGGTACCATCGGTCGATGGTCATGGAGATGGCACTGTGAACTTCGCTGATAGTACCAACGCACTCGAAAGGTTTTGTTTCTGTGCGTCCTATAAGTTGGTCGAATTCGAGCTGAAGAGATTCGTCGTCGAGCATGCATTTGCCGAAAATGGTATTGAGTTTGCTAGGCTCGATGAATGGCGACAAAATGATGTATGCAAAAAGACATTTTGCGCAATGACCGCACCAGATGTCCTGTTTGCTACCAGCATTGCAGCTTTTGAATACGGGGAAGTAGTGCTCATAACCGCTGAAAAGCATGCCGATTTGCAGCTCAGATAGCGGACGGAGGAAACTGAAATAGTTGTGTTCGGGGGAAATATGGTGTTCCGCATATCGGCGGAAATCATTTTCAAATTCAATGGATTTTGAGTACTGGTGGTTTACAGAAGTACCCACAACAGTACTCTCATTGGCGCTGCCTTCGTTGGATAATGCAATATTGGCAATACCGCTGAGCCGGGAAGCCAAAAGCGTATAAAAAGCCAGCATGGCGCTGAAAGGTGTATGCCCATTAAGGCAGCCTTGAGCATTCAGTTCGAGAAGTTTAGGGTGAATGGTGCGGTGAATAACCAACACCTGATCCATCGTATATCCTGCGGCCTCGATGCAACCGATAGTGGCTCCGCGCGGATTCATTATGAGCGGGATAACATTCTGTTGGTTACCAGCAGCTTTGTTGAGTAGCTCAAGTGTGACCACAGAGTCCTTGCCACCGCCAATAGGAACAAGGGCTATGTTGGGATTGTTGGCGGGAAAGGCCGGAGGATTGTTTTTTGTTTGTGCCGTAGCATTGGATTGAAGAGTCATGAAATCATCAATGGTGGCCTCTATGCCATTGATATAGAAAAACTCTCCTAATCCGTTGAAATAAATCTTTTTCCAGAAATCCACCTGGTCGGGTTCGAGGGAGCCGCAAAGAACCGTAACAGTAGGTGGACAGTAGCATTTCCAATAGCTGATGAGCTCAATCATACCGATGTTGAACACCAAATTGTTGAGTACCTCAGTTGGTTGTTGGAATTGTAGGAATGGGCGTGAGGGGATAAAGGCTGTGGGCTCAAAGAAGACCTCGTTGCCGATATGAAAGTGAAAAACGATGTGCAACCCATCGGGCTGCACATCGTATTGGTAACCTTCGTAGACAAACTCGGGGTGTGTCTGGCGGAAAGCGTTGTATTTTGTCTGGTTAGACATTTGGCTTATTTCAGCTTGAACTCAGTGATGCCGATAAGGCTGCTGTTTGCATAAAGGCTGACGCGGTAGATACCGGCTTCGAGCTCGCTGTCGCTATCCTTGCTCCAGCTCATGTCGAAGGTGCGAGTGTCACCGGTGAATTCGAAGGACTGAACGGTGGTATATGTGGAACGCTGACCGTTGGCATCGAATTTCTGCTCCATGGTGCCATTGTGAAGAACAACGTTGGAGGGAGAAGCTACGACGGCATAGATAGTAACGGTACCAGGTTCGATAACATTGTTGGCAAGGAGTGAACCTTCGATGCGAATAGCGCTGGTAGCGGTGGCACGGTTGGTGGGACGACCGGTACCATTAGAGAGGCGCTTGAGCGGGGTAACTGTAAGACCGTCGGTGCTGAGGATGGAAGCACGGCTGACCTTGGCAGCCATCTTTGCATTTTCAACAGCGGTGTTTTCAGCATTGCGTTTATAGGAAACAACTTCGGTGCGGAGGCTGTCGTTTTCAGCGCGGAGAACTGCATTCTCGGCACGCAGTTTCATGAGTTCCTCGTAGTATTCGTCGCACTGGTTCTGGAGTTCGGCGAGTTTCTTGTTGATGTTGCCTTTGGTCTTAGCAATGTTGGACTTGGCTTCGGCTACGCTCTTTTCAGCAGCAGACTTGGCGTTCTTGGCAGATTCGTTGGCTTCGGCAACGAGAGCGGTTTGTTTTGCCAATTCTTCCTGGAGGCGGTTGATTTCGGACTGTTGGCTTGATACCTGGTTTTGAAGAAGTGCGACCTGAGCAGCAAAATCGGTATTGGAAGGAGCAGCCTTAGCCTCGGTGTTGCGCTGACCCAGAAGGTAAGCGATATGAGCGGTAAGGGAATCGTTGCAGTTGGTAAGGGCAACCTTGTCGTTGGAAAGGGCTACGATGCGGATGTCTTGTTCCTTAACGAGGCGCTGGAGGCGGGCAAGGAGTTCGCGATCGGCGTATCCGTCGGCGGATTTGAGGTCGTTCAATTCGCTTGTAAGTTGGTCAATGCGGCTCTGCAGATGAGCTATTTCGGCTTTCTTGGCTGCAAGTTGTGCATTCAGTTTTTTGGAACCGGCGTTAGTGGTTTTGCCTCCCTTGTTGACAACAACAGTCTTGCCGTTGGTTCCAACAGAGTTGAGTTGGTCGATAAGATTCTGGATCTCTACAGCCTTGGCTTGGATGATACTGTCTTTCTCAGCGAGCTGGAAGGTGTAGTTCTCGTTGTTGGCTTGAGACTCCTCATACTGCTTCATGATTTCGTCCAATCGAGCCTGCATTTCGCTAGTAGATGCATTGTTTTCGGACGTTTGGTCGCAAGAAACAAGGCATCCGGCAGTGAGAATTGTAAGTACAACTACCTTGAAAAAAGAGTTCTTTCTTATTGTCTTCATTGTATTTATGT
>JAGHRY010000279.1 GCA_018066145.1 Candidatus Colimorpha merdihippi
CGGGGTTGGTGCTGACACGGTAGATGCTGTCGAGACCACCAGCAAACCAAACGTGGAGATCCCACTGGGTTTCGGTGCCGCGGGCAGTCCAAGCGAAGGTAGCTTCGGCATTGGTCATGTCGCTAGCGGTGAGGTTTTCTGGAGCGAAGCAAGGCAGACTATCGGTGAGAACAGACACATACTCCCACTCGCTATAGCCCATGCTGTCGGCAGCACAATTCTGGCGGACGCGCATAGTGTAGTGGGTAGCGGGGTTGAGACCGGTGAAGGTATAGGTAGTACCGGTAACAGCAATATCGGTAGCAGGCCAATCAGCAGCTACGGTTTCCTTGATATTCACCTCATAGTCGTTGCTTGCGCCAGCCCAAGAGATGGTAGCCGACTCGTAGTCGTTGGTAACAGAGGTAATAACCGGAGCAGCGCAACTTGCTTCGCCGCAAGCGATAAACATAAAGTCACCCATAAAGCTACCGCTGTTGGGCGAATAGCTTGAGAGGTTGCTGAAGCTATATGCAGAACCATCCTGGTAAGCATACAGGGTGTGGGTAGTGCTGGTGTTGTGGACATTGAAGCTGGCTCCGCTGGAGTAACTGCCGTTGCGACGGTTGACAGTCACGAGGAGGTTGCTATGACCATCCCAGGTGAAAGTGCTGTCGAGACCGAAGACGTGCCAGCCGCCATCGGTGTAGGTAAGGTCGGCATCGTTGGTTACCTGGACGAACTGGTGGGTAGCGTCGGGGGTAATCCAAGTGCTGAGGCTGGTTTCGGACACGTTGGCCAAATAGATGTCCATGTGCTGGTAGTAGTTGCCCTGATTACCATTTACCGAGCTGAATGCCATAGCGGTGATATCGCCGCCGAGGTTGGCCAGCTGAGCAGAATCGATGAGGGTTTGGATGAAGCCGTAGTTGTAGAAACTGTAGCCCATAGGACCATAGTTGGAGGTAGTAGCAGTCATAGTGCTGTCGTAGCTGTAGCTAACCACAGGGTTCTCGCACATGAGGGTGGTAACACTGATACCATCGGAATAGAGACTATTCTCGGTACCGCACTCCTTACGAACGAAGAAGTAGTAAGAAGTCATGGGCTGGAGTCCGGTGATGTTGACATGGTTGGTCACAGTGTTGACATACTGGTTGGTCGAAGCGCTGGAGCCAGCCACGCGGTAAGCCACGCGGTAGTTAGCATATGCGGGGCCATCCCAAGTCAGGCCTACAGCAGTGCTGGTAACCATGGTGGTGTCGAGGTTCAAGGGACGAGGACAAGCGCTATAGTCGATTGTGATATTGTCGACAGCAGCAGGGCCACCGATGAACGGATGGGAAGCAGCGGTATTCTGGTTGAACCAGAAGAAGGCCACGCGGTGAACGCCATGGATGGTGTCGAGCGAAGCAGAATAGGTATGCCAGGTGGTGTCGAGACGAGCAGTGGCAATACGATAGAGATCGTTCACATTGCCCCAAGGCGAGGTGATGTTGCCGGTAGGAGCCTCAACAGCTACAGCAGGATCAACAAGGAATACCATGAGGGCATCGTATGTAGCATCGGTGCTACCGCCCACCTTGGCCTGGAAGGTAATGGTGAAAGAGCTATCGATGGTGCCGAAATCGATATCGCGATAAGCCGAAGCATTCACCAGCGATGTGAATCCGTTGTTGCCGTAGGTGGAACCGCCATCGGGCGAGATGTACATAGCGTGGTTGCCGGCAGCGCCAGCAGCGGTTCCCCAAGCCCAGTTGATGTTGGAGTTGGAGTTCACCTGCCATTCGGCCCAAACGGTGCTATCCTCGAAGTTGCAAGCATAAGGAATGGTAGCAGGAATCTGGGAAGTGCTGAAGGGGCAAGCCTGGTTGGTGTATTCGCCAGTGTCGCCAGCATTACAGAGCGCCTTCACATAGAACTCGCCATCGTAGCTGGAGGGCATGCCAATGAGGCTAACAGGATTGGTGCTGGTATAAACCTGGGTACCGGTACCGAGGACAAAGCCTCTGGGGCCGTACTCGACGATCCACTCGGTAGCCTCGCCGCGCTCGTGCCAACCGAGGTCGACAGAGCTAGCGGTAGCATTGGCAGCATAGAGGGAATCGGGGCGGATGCAAGCGCCGATGATTTCGAGCGTGATATCGTCGACATAAGCAGCCCAAGTGCTGGAGGGGCGGTCGGCTCTGATAGCCACATAGCGGCCGGTGCCGGAGTAGTTGACGAAAGGAACTTCGAACTCGTGCCAATCGGTGTTGCCGCCAACCATATTAATGGTATCGACAGCCACGAAAGAAGTGATATCGTTGGGGTTGGTCATCATACCCACTTTGAATACGGGAGCATAGCTGGTGCTGCTGGCCTTGGCCCAGAAACGGAGCTGAACGTTGTTGGTAGCCACAGTGGAGTCGAAAGGAGGCAGCACAACGAACTGGTAGTCGCCATAGGTGCCGGTAGTGGTAGTGTTGTACCAATACATGCCGTAGGTGCCGCCAGAAGTGTGGTTGTAAGAAGACGAATTAGAGACGTAGGGGTAGCCGCCGGAGGAGGTACCGTTGTTCAAACGAGTCCAGCAAGGAATGAAGGGCGAACTAGTGGAGCTGGAACCAGTAGGCTGGCCTTCGAAGTCCATGGTATAGGGGAGCGAAATGAGGTCGCAAGCAGTGCGAACTGAGAGGCTGGACCAGAAACTGGTGTCGCCATCGTCGCAGATGGTGCGAACGCGGAAGAAATACTCGGTATTGGGCATGAGGCCGTAAACGGTAACAAAGGTGTCGGTAAGGGAGAGGATAGCGCCATCGGCACCCATCTGATACTCATACTCGACATTGCCGCTATTACCATCCCAAGAGAAGCTTGCGCTGGTCTGGCCGATAGCGGAGCAGGTAACGTTGACGGGTTTGGAGCAGGCCACGCGAGCGAACATCACATTATCGATTGCGGGAGCAGGCATAGTGCCCATAGAACCGTCGCAACGGAAGGAGAAAACCAGGTGGTAAACACCGGCAGAGGTGATGTACACATCGTCAGTGACGTTCTGCCAGTTGGTCTGGAGATTCAACTTGTTGCTGCCGTCGAGCGAAATCCAACCAGCAGGAAGGGCGGTAGTGCTCATGCCCGAAAGCACGGTAGTACCGGCGGTGAGATTCTGCGATGCGGGAGCCAGTGCTGCACGCATATAGTCGAGAGTACTCTCGCCAAAGCACTTCCAGTCGTAGCTATAGGAGTAACGGCCTGGATCGGGCACCATGATATCGACATAAGCGAACGACATGGTGGCTGAGCTAATCGTGTAGCTGTTGCTAGTGCCGCCATCGTTGGAGATATACAGCGCGTGAGAGCCACCGTTGCTGGTAGCCGAGCCAATAGCCCAAGCATTGACATTGGTGCCGTTTTCGAGAATCCAGATGCTATTGGCAGCGGAATCTTCAAACTCGGCAGACAAAGGCAGAGACACATAGACGTTGGCGGTGCGGAAGGTAGCCATAGCACTTTCAGCTATGCCTTCGCTACAGTCGGGGGTAATATATACATCGTAGAGGGTGTTGGGGGTAAGACCCATGATATCGTAAACGGTATCAGTGGTGTTGGTGCTGATGCCGTTGCCGAGGGTAAAGCCGTGGGGGCCGTACTCGATGGTCCAAGAGGTGGCCTCGCCATTCTCCTGCCAAGTGATGGATAACATATTGCTATCCAAGCCTGCGAGTGCAATCTCGCTAACAGGCACACAAGCAGGCATCACGTCGATGGTGAAATCGTCGACTGCGGCATACCAATTGGAAGCTGGGCGAACAGCACGTACTGCCAGATACTGGCCATAGCCGGTATAGGTGCTAAAGTAGGTGGTGAATTCCTCCCAGTTGGTGTTGTTGCCTACATTGGCGGTGCCCACCTGGGTGAAGGTGTTGATATCGTAAGGATCGGTCATGACACCAATCTGGAACAAGGGGCTGTATGAGGAAGAGGTAGCCTTGGCCCAGAAACGGAGCTGCAGGGTGTTGATGGGATAAATATCGGTATCGATAGCGGGGAGAACGACACACTGGTAGTCGCCATAGGTGGTGAGGGTAGTGCTGTTGTACCAGTACAAGCCTCTGCTGCCGCCAGCGTCATGGTTGTAGGTCGAGCTGTTGATGTAGGGATAGCCGCCATAGGTGGTACCATTGTTGAGATGGTTCCAGCAAGGAGCGAAGGCCGAACCCGTAGTGCTGCTGCTGGTGGCACAATCTTCGAAGCCATAGTGATAGGGCAGCGAGTCGATGGCTACGCAGCCGGTGCGGAATGCAAGCATGTTGGTGCCGCCCACATCAGCGCCGCAGTCTACAGTCACATATACATCATACGGGGTATTGGGCATAAGACCCACGAGGGTGATGGTGGTGTCGCTAGCGTAATCGACAGTGGCGTCGTCGGAACCACGGGTGAAACCGGCAGGGCCATACTCGACAGTCCAGCTGGTGCCGGTGCCAGTCTCGCGCCAACTGATGTCGGCCGAAGTAGTCGAAACATTGCTTGCAGCCATATCCTCAACACGGGGACATGCAGGGATGATGTCGAGGGTGATATCATCCATATGGATATACCAAGTGCTGGTAGGACGGTAAGCCATGATGGCTACATTCTGGCCAAAGCCGGCATACTGGCTGAAGTCAGAGGAGTACTCGGTCCAGGAGGTGTTGCCGTTGATGGTAATGGTGTCGACAGGCACGAAGGTAGTGTGGTCGGTAGGATCGGAAATCACACCAGTGTAGAAGGTGGGATGGTAGGAAGTAGAGCTGGTCTTGGCCCAGAGGCGGAGCATCAGCTGGTTCATGGCCACCTCGTCGGTATCGACAGCGGGCAGAATAATGCAGTAGTAGTCGCCATAGGTGGTGGCAGTGGTGGATCCATACCAGTAGAGGCCCTTGGTGCCGCCTACAGTATGGTTGTAGGTGGTAGTCGAACTGAGGTAGGGATAGCTGCCATAGCTAGTACCATTGTTGAGACGGCTCCAGCAGGGGATAAAGGGCGAACCGGTGGTAGAGGTACCGGTGGGCTGGTTTTCAAAATCCTCGAAGAAGGGGAACGTACTGAGCAAATCGCAGGCAGTACGGAAGCTTATCATGCGCACACCGCCTTGCTCGTCGCCGCAATCCACGGTCACATAAGCGTCGTAAGCAGTGTTGGGAGTAAGACCGGTAAGGGTGATGGTGGTGTCGTTAGCAGCCACTACATTGCCTGCGGTGGAGCCAGGAGCAAAACCGGCAGGACCATACTCTACACTCCAGCCAGTGGCATTGCCAACTTCGGTCCAAGTCAGGTCGGCAGTGGTGCCGGCGACATTGTGGGCAACCAAGTTCTCAACGCGAGGACAAGCGGGAGCATAGGTAATGGTGAGGTCGTCCAAATAAGGATAGCTGTATTCGCCATCGGGCGACATAATGCAGATGTAGCCTTCGCCGTGGTAAGCACCGAAAGTAACAACCTTTTCTTCCCAAGTAGAGAGGGCAGCACAGGCCACCGTGTCGATAGGCACAAAGGTGGTAACATCGGTAGGATTGGTAATCACACCCACAAAAAGTCTATGAGCATAAGAAGTGTTGGTCTTATACAGCCAGAAAGAGAGCTGCAGCGAGTCGATGCTGGGTTGCATAAACGGCAGCACCATATAGCTCCAACTGGAGCTGGTAGAGTACATGTACATGGCCTTGCTTACAGAACCGCTATGGTTGTAGCTGGTAGAAGCATTGGGGTAGTTGGTCGTGTAGTTGGTGTTCTTGTTCCAGCAGTTGGGCAGGGGGTCTGCCGCAGTAGTGCTGAAAGCATCGAAATGCTCAACAAAAGGTACCGGGAGACCCACGCAGGGGGTCATCACCGACATAGAGCGCATCGAACTGGTGTCGCCGTTAGCGCAAAGGCCGGCAACGCCTAAAAAAAATGATGAATTGGGATTGAGGTCCATGAAACTGTAGGTAGTGTCGAATACCACATCCTCGATGGTGGTATCGGCATTACTCAGCACAACAATCCACGAAGTGGCATCGCTGGTATCGGACCAAGAGATATCGAAACTGGTAGGAGTGAGATTAGAAACCTCAAGCGAAGTGGGCTTGGGGCAGGCATAGTTAGGCATGCCGAAGATATAGTAGCGACCTTCTTCGGGCCAAGTGCCAGAGAGAATACTACCTGTGGCGCCATTGGTGAAGTGGGTGGCAACATGGGAGGCATCAACCGTCCACACATTGGAAGAAACAGAGCAGATACCCACCTGGCGAGTGACATTGGGATTGACAGAAGGTGCAGTACCGTAGACCACAACAATCTTGCCGCTAGGATACAGGTGCAACTACCATTTATAGAGGTTCGAACGGGTAGTGGTAGTGAAGGTGCCCGTGCAGAACTCAACTACACCCACCGAGTCGCCAGCAGCGTCTACAGTGTACAGGTAGCGCACATAGTGAGAACTTTCGAAATAGCCATCGCAACCAAAGAAATTGATCTTAGGATTGTTCTGGTTTGCGTTTGACGAGCTGAAAGGCGTCGTGTAGTACGAAGTACCTGTCACGGTGCTGCCCAAACGCAAGTTACCGTCGGTGTTGACGGAGAACTGGGTGTAGTTGCCATCGTTAAAACGGAACGTAAACCCAAAATTGTGAACAGTGGATGCCGAACCGTCGCCAGCACCGGCAGCAATCAGCGAGGGGGTAGAGGCCGGAACCGCTATCCACATCGACGTGTCTACGCCAGTGGCAAACGTATACTCATCCAGTGTCTGAGCCTTAGTTGCCCATGGCAGCATCAGCGCCACCAAAAGCAACATTCTTTGTAGATGTTTTTGCATTACAAATACGTTTTGATTGGTTAATATTAAAATTAGTTGACAAAAATATATCCTATCATACAAACTAATATATCCTGCAAAAATACTGAATCTGAAACAATTCCAACACTGCTCCATATTCAATCTTAATACAGGTTCGACTTTGCAAAGATACGAAAAAAATAGCGAATAATCATAGTTTCTTTTCAAATTAACTCCATATTAATAGACCAACTTGCTAGGCAGTAAGTCCGTCATTTATTCTATAC
>JAGHRY010000312.1 GCA_018066145.1 Candidatus Colimorpha merdihippi
GGTTTTGAAAGCTGGCATCGGAGGTGCTGTCATGGCCTTCAGTAAGCCCTTCTCTGAAGACGAAATCGAGTACATCAGATTGAAGCACGGAGTGCTCTCATCTGCGGAAATTGCCGAAAAACTCGACCGTTCCCAACGCGGAGTCAACAACAAGATCAAGGAGCTTGGGCTTTCCGATGCCAACCTGGCATCTTGCGCGCGCGTTAAGGAGGGGTTGCCAGAGCCGCCTGGCATCGTGCCAGGCGGAAGGCTGGAGGCGCTGTTTGAGCTGCGCGACATGATTAGGGCGGAGGTAATTCTGGCGGAAGGCCAGACGAAGGCAAAGCTTTCTCAGGAGTACCGCGAGATACTCTCCGAGATTGACGCATTGGAGAATCCTGTAGGCGGTGATCAGGATGATGAAGGAATCGGTGACATCCTGTGCACAATCGGCCTACGCACCTCCAGCTAGGCATTTCGCGCTTCCAAGAGTCGGAGATTGCAAGGATGCGGTAAAGGCTATCGCGAAGCGTGCGCGACTTAGCCTGCAAGATTGGCAAGACGATGTCATATCCGACATGTCGGCATATGACGAGAGCGGGAACTTCGTCCACCACAGGGTCGGCCTTTCCATTCCTAGGCAGGTTGGAAAAAGCTACATCGTAATCATTTGGGTCATCTTCCTTGTGCTTGCTGGTTACACGGTTCTGTGGACTGACCACAACTATTCGACCACATGCGAGATGCTTGGAAGGTTTAAAGACATCTTCGGCGCAAAGGTCAACGACAAAAGCCGCGGAATCAGGTGGTTCAACAAGCAGCTGGTACGCGTAAGCAACAAGACTGCGCAGGAGGCGTTCTTCTTCAAGTCAGGCGGTTCGCTGCACTTCAGCACAAGAACCAAGAGCGCAGCGCTCGGATACAGCTTCGATGTGGTCGTTTACGACGAAGCGCAGGAGCTCATGGACGAGCATGTCCAGGCGATAACGCCAACCACGTCGGCAGGGTCAATGCAGAATGCGCAGTTCATCTACGCTGGGACTCCGCGGCGCATGGGAAGTCAAGCTGACGTGTTTGAGAACATGCGCAACGAGTTCAACGATGATTCACATCCGCAGGACGCGTGTTGGTGGGAGTGGTCAGTTAGCCAACCGTTCGATCTGGACGATGACGATTTGATGATGGCGAAGCTCAAGACAGTGAACCCGTCGCTTGGCCGATCCGCCAACGTATCGTCAATCGTTTCAGGCATTCGGCAAATGACACCCATGGCCGCATTGCAGGAATACTTCGGATACTGGCTTCCACCGTCAGGCGTGCTTGCGACGCTGTTCAAAAACGAGGAGTGGGAGGCTCTTTGCGTCGATTCGCCTATGACGGACGGGCAGAGAAGCTACGGAGTCAAGTTCAGCGCTGATGGTTTGCATGTCGCTGTCTGCGTTGCCGTCTACAAGCCTGGATCGCCGATTTTCGTTGATGGCGTGTTTGTGCGCAGGCTAAAGGGCAAAAGGTGGCTTGTGGAGTGGCTTGCACTCAGGGCAGACGCAGCTGGATGGATAGCGATTGACGGGAAGAGCGGCGCCCAGAACTTGTATGAGCTGCTTTGCGATTGCGGGGTCATGAAGTCACAAGTTCACATCATGTCGACAGGTGACATGGTGGCAGCGTGCTCGAACTTCGAGAGCGCAATTAGCGAGAAGTCTATTGCCCACGTAGGCCAGGAGGCCTTGCAGGCAAGCGTATGCGGTTGCGTGAAAAGACAAATTGGAAACGCAGGCGGCTGGGGGCTTGGGTCCTCCGAGCTTGCCGAGTCAACTTTGGCCGAAGCTGCGGTGGTCGCCATCTGGGCGGCATTGAATACGCCGCGCAGAATCGACAAGGAAGCGAGTATAGGATGACAAGGAAGAAACCTTACGACTTCTCGGAAGCGGCGCGCGCTGACGGCCTTACCAGCGAACAAAGCGCGCTTGTTGCCCGACTTGCCGAGGTCTATCGCGACAACCGGGCAAAGAATGCACTTAGGCGCAAGTATTACCGCGACCAGACCAGGCCCAAAAACCTCGGAGACGAGCTGCCGCCGCGATTCAGAAGCATGAAGGTTTCTGTCGGCTGGGCAGCCAAAAGCGTTGACAGCCTCGCGGCGCGCTCGATCCTGAACGGATTCACGTCAGAAGGCGAAAGCAAGATGGCGTTGGAAGCCATCTTCGAAGAAAACGACATGCAGATGCTATACGAGATGGCGCTGCCGCCCGAATTGGTCCATGGCTGCGGGTTCTGGACAGTGGTTCCGGACGAAGAAATCGTCCTGCCAAATAACCTCGTAGGAGCTGGCGTCCGCTTCCATGATGCGGAAAGCAGCGCGGCGATCTGGGACTACTCGCATCGTTGTGTAAAGGCAGGAATCGTCATTGAGGACATGGACAAGGTAAACGGTCTTATCCAGCCGACCTGCTTTAACCTTCATTACCGAGACAGCGTCATCGAGCTGTCATTGGTTAGCGGGTCTTGGAAGATGACGAGGCTAGTGAGCCACAATGTCGGACGCTGCCTTATGGAGCCAATGTGCTACAGGCCGTCAACGTATCGCCCGTTCGGCAAGTCGCGCGTTTCTCCAACCGTGATGACGATCACGGATGACATGCAGCGAGCGGTGATAAACGTCGCATTGCATGACGAGATGCATGCCAGCCCGATGAAGTACATGCTCAACGTCAGCGAGAGGCAGTTCAACGCCATGATGTCCGAAGAGGGCAAATGGACTTGGAAGAAGTTCCTTGTCGCCACGTCTGGCGGAAACGGCACTCCGGAGGTTGGCATGCTCCAGTCCTCGTCTCCTGATGGCCATATTGCGTACATGGAGTACCTTGCGCGCCGCATGGCTGCCGAATCGTGCCTTCCCATTGCCGCTTTTGGCGTTCAGGGAAACGGGTACACGTCTTCTGACGCTCTTCGCGCATCTAGCGATGAGCTGATTATTGAGGCGGAGTCGCTGAACCGGTCAAACGGCCGCGCAATGAAGAACGTTGCGCTTATGGCCCTGGCGGTAGCTTACGACGTTCCGCTGAATCAGCTTCCATACGAGGACAGGAAGATTACTGTTAAGTTCTCTGACCCGGCAATGACTACCGCAGCCGCAATGAGCGATGCGATGCTCAAGCAGGTTTCCTTCTTGGGAGAAGGATTCGCGAAGAGCGACGTGATTCTTGAACAGCTTGGTTATGACGATGACCAAGTTCGCAGGATCAAGGGCGACATTACTGAAAACGCGAGGCTTGCCACGGCCGCCGCAGTGTTCGGGGCATAAGGCATGGCCGGCGAGGTAATAGGCGGCGGGGACATCATCAGGAAGAAGCTCGAGACGCTTGATTCCAAGGCAAAAGGTGCAATCTCCGATGTGATTTCGAGGGTCGGCGCCTCTGACGTCGACAAGCTTCGCGAAGCAATTTTTACCGAGATAATGCCAATTTGCGAAAACGCCGCCGCTTTGTCCGCACAGCTTGCTGCGGATGCTTATAACGGATGGCGGCTTGCGCAAATCGGTGAGCCATATGCTGTGTCCGCTGAAAGCTCATTTGATGAAGGCTCCTTCTCTTCTGCCGCGAACAAAGCTTTGTCATCGGCAAAAAAAGGCGAGGGGCTGGATTCGGTCATCAACGTTATGAACAGCCGCGCGGGGTATGAGGTCAGGGCGTCATACAGCAAGACGATGTTTTCAAATGCCAAAAACGACCCAAGGCCTCCGATGCTGGCGCGGGTCCCGTCAATGAATGAGACTTGCGATTTTTGCCTGATGCTTGCTTCAAACGGCTTTTTTTACGTGAAGGGAAAAGCCGGGGAAAAGGTTCACAACCATGACAACTGCCAATGTGTGTACCAGCCATCATGGAGCAAAGACCCAAGAATCAAAGGGTACGACCCCGACGAATGCTATGACAAATGGAAAAGCTCCATTGACGCCAAGGCGAAGGCTGCAGCCGAGCGTAAGGGAACTTCTGTCGGCGAAGAGCGCGACCGGATCATGTCTTGGTATAGGAATTCGTCAACGAGAGCCAAGAAGAACGCAGTAGGCAAGTACGCCACGAAGGTTGGTGGGAAAGAGCTGCGAACCTTCAATGACGTAAAGGATCTTGTTTACTCTGCGAATTCTAAAACCGAGCTTGAGCATATCTATAGCCAGCTTGGCGCCGCCTACGGCATGGGGTCTGAGCAGATGACAAGCCAAAGCATGAAGAACGTCTTTCGTCATATGGAGAAAAGGCTTGGCAACAATGCAGAGGCTATTCGCGCTCCTACGATTACGGCTTCGGTGGAAAGCGTTGGGCAACGTAGGTTTCCGAAGCCGACCAAGGCATCAAGGGAAGCTCTTCAGGCTGCAAGCGACGAGTGGTATTCGAATCTGGATGTTGGTCCAAAAACCGCTGTCCATGACTACACGGTCAACCACTTTAGGCTTGTAAATCCATACTTGAGAAGCGGAGCGTCAGGCGATGCGGAGTTGGACGAGTTCATTTCTTATCTTGACAATGCTATCGGCCAGTTCGAGCTAAATAAGAGCATGACGGTATTCCGCGGTGATGACTATAAGTATTACAGCGGAATCAAAAAGGGCGAAACGGTTACGTTTGATGCGTATTTCAGCACTGCAACAAAACGTGGAGTGGCCGATGACTATGCCGATACGGTTACCCATAAGGGAGGAGAGGGATTTGTCTTCGAGGTTAGAGTTCCTGCGGGAACGCAGTGTGCGTATATCGGAAATAATTCGTCCGCCGATGAGAAGGGCGGGCCTCCCAATGAGTATGAGCTATTGCTGGGCCATGGATTGAGGTATTATTGCGTAGAACACAATTCTATGCGATTGATTCTGGAGGTGGTCAAAGATGAATAGACTTGATGATGTTCTTCTTGGCGAGTTCTCCCAGATCGCGAATGACCTTTCGTATGTCCGCAAAGAGCTTTCTAAGAATGGTCACGTTGTGAGTATTGAAAACGTGCCGTATGTGGATGGCTATATTGATAGGTTCGGCAATTCTTTTGCGGAGCGCATCTACTTGTTCGAAAACGGGCGCTCTATAGCTATCCTGCCGTGGAGAAACAAGGTGAAGCTCAACCTTCTCTACTAGCGTCTTAGTGTAGCTTTCTGCTGCCTTACGAAATTATTTTTTTTGGAATCTAGCGCCTTTCGGGGCGCTTTTTTCATGCCCCGAAACGGGGCTTTTCTATTTTTTTCATTGGGCCGAACGGCCAAAAGACAGCCCGAAACGGGCAGTGAGGAGTCCTTATGGACGGTATGAGCAACCAGGCAGGAATTGACCCGCAGGCACAGCCGAACGGCGGAACGCAAACGGATCCGACTGACTGGAAGTCCAGGGCGCGTTCCTGGGAGGCCAAGAGCAAGGAGAACAAGGCTGCTCTCGATGCAGCAAATGCCGAGCTTGAGCAGCTTCGCCAGTATAAGGAGCGTGCCGAGAAGGCGGAAGGCGAGGCAGCGAAGATGCGTGCAGCGCAAGAACGCGCAGAAGCAGTAGCGAAAGTCGCTGCAGACAAGGGCCTTCCGGCAAATCTGATCTTCGGCAGCACTGCCGAAGAGATGTCTGCGAACGCAGACGCAATCAATGAGCACATCAAGAGCCTGCAAGAGCAGGCAGCTTCACGAAGGTCTTCCTTGTTCCGCGACAGCGGCGTTCCTGCGGGAAAGCCCGCTGCAGATGACAAGCAGGCCTTTGTCAGCAATCTCTTCAAACACAAGGAGTGATAAACATGGCTGTAGATACCACTAACATCCCTGTTCCGGATCAGGTTGCAGATGAGATGTGGGCCAAGGTTGCCCAGAATAGCGCTGTGGCAGCGCTTGCAGGTCCGATGGAAATGAAGTACGGCGACGTCAAGGTGATGACCTTCACTGCTGACCCAGTTGCCGAGCTTGTAGGCGAGAATGCCGAGAAGTCCCCGACTCCGCCGCAGATGACCCCGAAGGACGTTGTTCCGCGCAAGCTGCAGGTGACCATCCGAACCTCCAATGAGGTCATGTGGGCTGACGAGGATCATAAGCTGGGCGTTTTCGACGCAATCCAGGATAAGGGTTCCCTTGCGATTGCCCGTGCCCTTGACCTTGTAGGCATCCATAAGTTCAATCCTCTTGCGGGCGCCGCAGCATCCACCGTCAATGAGGGCATCGTGGACACCACCCTGTCCGTGTCCCTGGCATCCCAGACCGACCCGACTGACTATAACGCCGCAATCGGTGCAGCCGAAGATCTGCTGATTGCTGCAGGCTCTGTTCCTACCGGCTATGCTTTCGACACCGCTTTTGCAAACCAGGTTCGCAAGCAGAAGAACAGCATGGGTTTGCGTCTCGAAGAGGCCCGAGACGTCAAGGTTAACGGCGTAGGTGCCTATGACGGTATCGTCTGCGCATCCAGCAACACCATCTCCGCAATTGAGGAGACCACTGCTGCAAGCACTTCCCCCACCGGCCTTAAGGGTATCGTTGGTGACTGGTCCGCATTCAAGTGGGGTGTTCAGCGAGACGTCAAGGCTGAGCTTATCGAGTTCGGCGATCCGGACGGCCTGGGCGATCTGAAGCGCAAGAACCAGGTTGCTATCCGCCTTGAGGTTGTCTATGGCATCGGCATCATGGACAAGGACGCCTTTGCCAAGGTGGTCGCATAATGCGTTGGCGAAACGTCAAGACGGGCGCGCTTGTTGACGGCCCCGATTGGCTTGCTATGCCCCAGGGCATCTATGAGCCTATTTGTGAGTCTGAAGATGGTTTCGACCAGGCGCCCGTCGAAGACGAAATTTCGTGCAACGAGGAGGCTCCCCATGACGGGGAGCCTCTTTGCGACGATGAGCAAGATGGCGAAGACGGGGAGATTTCCTCGACTGAATGGTAGGAGGCTGAGATGGCGTTTGCATCTGTTGATGACGTCGAAAGCCGTTGGCGAATGCTTACCACAGAAGAAAGGCAGCTTGCAGAGGTATACCTTGAAGACGCTGCAAACCTTTGGCTTGCTGATTATGCAGACGCCGACGAACAGTCATTGCTGATCGTGTCTTGCAACATGGTCATTCGAGCAATGAAGGGCAACGGAGATGCGTTTGGCATCGACGGGCAGCAATCTAGCCAAATCGGGTGGGTGCCATATTTGGAGCCTGCTTCGATGAAGCCTACGTCTGACGAAATTGCTCTTCTGTCTAAGTGCCCTCAAACCAATTCCTATTGGCTATAGATATGGGCACTACGACTATCAGAGTCGATTGGGACAAAAACGGAATCTCGCAATTGATGCAAACGGATGAGGCGATCAAGGCCGCGCTCATCGAGCATGGAGAGCGACTTGCCGAGCAAAACAGCGCAGCGATTCTTGCGAAAATGCATTCCCCCGTATTTGTGCAGCCGTATGTTGCAGATTACAGGGTTCTCAGGAATACGCAAGCAGTTGTGGTCCATTCGACAACAAAGGCCGTAGCTGCTGCAGGCCGCGCCTACGGCTTTCCAAGGAAGTAGAGGAACGACCCCGCCATCGCGGGGTTTTCTTTTTGTAAGGAGGAACCATGGCAAATAACGCTGACAACATCCAAATGATGCGACCCATGGTTGACGGCGTTGCGTATGTCGCGTCGAAGGGAACCGCACTTCCGGCTTCGGCAACCGCCGCGCTCACCAGCTTCAACTCGATCGGATACGTTTCCGAAGACGGCGTTGAGCTGACCATCAACCGCACGAAGCAAGAGCTTAAGGATATGTCTGGCTCTGTGTGCGTGACCATCCAGTCCGAGCATAGCGTTCAGGTCAAGCTCAAGCCGCTTGAGTGGAACGACCTTGTTAAGAAGGAGCTGTTCGGTGACGGCAACGTTGACGCAAGCGGAAACGTCAAGATCAACGCCGTCGAAATTGAAGAGAAGCCCTTCGTCTTCGACATGCGCGGACGTGGCGGCAAGCTTATCCGCGTGTGCGTCCCCCGTATGCGCCTCAACACCCACGACGCAATTGTATTCAAGTCTTCTGGCGCTCTCGCAGCTGGAATCACGTACGACTGCTTGCCTGACAGCAACGGCAACAATGCGTACATCTACGAAGCCGAGGCTCAGTAATAGAAAGGGCAAGGAAATGTTAGAAATTGAGGTTGAAGGCATCCCATGCCTGTTCGATGACGCCGCTCTTAATGATTTTGAGATGCTTGAGCATCTTGCAAATTTCAAAAAAGGCGACGTGACTCACATGGTCCCATTTGCTCTTGGAATCTTTGGCGAAGAGCAGCTGGACAACATCAAGTCCCAGCTACGTTCCGATGATGGAGTGGTCAAGATCACCGACATGGGTAGGTTCATCGGCGAAGCCATGGAAAAAGCCTCTGAGGCAAAGAAGGCTGAATCAAAAAACTAATTTTCCTTGCCTTGTCTCTTGAATGGCATCCGTCGCTTGTGCGGGCCGACCTCCAAAGATATTTCGGATTGAATCTGGAGCGAATGGGGGCGGACTTTTCCGCATTCCATGCGGCGGAGTGCCTTTCTTGCCTTCCGCCAGGGTCGCTTGTCATGTCTGAGTATGATCCGCAAGCGTCATATACGCGAACAGACTACATGCTCCACGCAATCATGTCGGCGTTGGCAGGCAAGGAAATACCTTTTCCATGGGACCGTGCCAAAGCGGGGATTGGCGGAATCGAAACAAGCGCACTTCCTTTGGATGAATTTGATGATTGGTATCAGAACACTTCCTGGAAGGAGGTGAACAATTGGCCGGTTCAATAGGAACTGCATACCTGACTCTTGTGCCAAAGATGGACAAAGGCGGGCTTAAGTCTGCCGAATCAGCCATGGCAGGCGCAGGAACAAATTCTGGCAATCAATTCTCCGCGAACTTCAACGGCGTTTTGAAAAAGTTAGCTGGTGCTGCAGTGTTTGCAGAGGCAGGAAAGCTTATTGGCCAGACATTTGCAACGGCTTTCAACGAGGCTGCAAGGAACGAACAGCTCATTGGCGGTGTCGAGACCCTGTTTGGCGAAGAGGGTTCGGAAGCCTACAGGGTCGTGACGGAGAACGCAAGCAAGGCGTTTGCTGAGGCGGGCGTTTCCGCAAACGATTACATGGAGCAGGTAAGCAGCTTCTCCGCTTCGCTAATCAACTCTCTTGGCGGCGACACGATTGCCGCAGCTAATGTGGCTGATATCGCTATGCGAGACATGTCTGACAATGCTAACAAGATGGGCTCGTCGATTGAGTCCATTCAGAACGCATACCAGGGTTTCGCGAAGGGCAACTTCACAATGCTCGACAACCTGAAGCTTGGATATGGAGGCACCAAGGAAGAGATGCAGAGGCTTCTCGACCGTGCCGAGGAGCTGACTGGCAAGACGTTCAACATCGACAACTTCGCAGACATCACAGAGGCGATCCATGCCGTTCAAGACGAGATGGGCATTGCCGGAGTTACGCTTGAAGAGTCTGAAACGACGGTAGAAGGGTCCCTCAATAGGCTCTCAGCATCATGGACAAACTTCCTTACTGGCCTAGGAACTGGCAAAGACGTGGAAAGGCTGGCAAGTGAGCTTGTTGACAGCTTCGGAAACGCCGTGAAACTCGTTATCCCGATGGCCGTAAACGTGTTTAAGGGAATGGTTTCTGCGCTGCCTGACGTGATCGCAGAGATGATGCCTCTTGTCGCCGATGGCATTACGCAAGTAATCGACATGCTTCCGACGTTTATACCTGCGTTGATGTCATCTGCCGTGAATCTGTTCATGGGCCTCGTGAATGCTATTCCGACAATCGCAATGTCGTTACTTGGCGCTATCGGAAACCTTCTCCAACAGGGATGGAGCGCAATTTCTTCGTTTGACCTTTCCGGCGCTGCATCAAATATGATTCAAGGCCTTGTAAATGGATTGCTGGCAGCGCCGCGCGCTGTTGCAGATGCGCTTATTCAGATTGCACAAAACGCAAAGGACGCATTCTGCGAATTTTGGGGAATCAATTCTCCGTCAAAGGTCATGGGAGAGCTTGGCGTGTATATGGGCCAGGGTCTTGTTAGCGGAATCGATAGCCAGCAAGACAATGTCCAACGCAGCATGACTGGCCTGGTTTCAAGCGCATACGGCGATGCGCCCTCATATCGAGGATTCAGCCAAGGGGGGATGGCTGGCGGCGTTGTGTACAACGTCTACGTGAACGGCGCGGTGGTCAACTCCGACTCCGCGATCCAGGACAGCATGTACAGCTTCCTCACCAATCTCCAGCGAAGGGCGGCGATGTAATGAGCACGTATGCAAGCACGCTGACCGCCCCGGTCGAAATCCTCTGGGTAGACCGCTACAGCGAATGGGGAGATGACGAGAACGTCATCACTTCCCAGGTGTCTACGCACAAGTGGGACTACGAAGCTGGAAACTTCCCGTTTAAGAAGCAGTATCTCTACTTCTTGGGCGAATACCGCTACTACCAGGCGCAGGTAAGGCTCCGCAGGCGCTTCGTGTTCGATGACGAGCATGACGGATCCTGGGAGGATTGGAGCGACTGGAGCGATTCAAGTTTCAATACGGCATCTGGCCACGGCTCGAACAACGCAAACGGCTGGAACTTCGCAAACGTCGACACGCTCCACGTGAACACTCCGTACAACACATACGACTTCGGCGCTCACCAGCCTGCGTACATCGCGAGCACCAACGACCTGTCCGAGTACGACATGGTTCAGATGGAGGTTCGCATTCGCGCGTACCGTCCTTCCGACCAGCGGCACGGCGCTTGGGCTTACCAGCTTCTCGATGTCTGGTACGCCCCTGGAGCCGAACTCTCCAATGCCGTGCTTCTCGCTGACGGCTCGCTCAGGTTCAACTACAGCACGGCATGGACTCGCAACGGCGGCAAGATTTCGTTCAAGTCCGTGACCCGCAACGGGGAGAACATCCTCCAGAACGGCGATGACACGACCAAGGAGATGCGCTCTGCACGCAGGTTCCAGGAGTCCGAGACATCTCCGACTCCAGAGCCTGTCAAGCAGGTCACAATCCCTGCCGACAAGATTGGCGTAGACCTGGACGTTGAGAACGTAATCAGGATTGAGGACGCGACCTTCTACGACACGGACGGCGCGTCCATGAAGGTCAAGCCAGTAAGCCTTACCGTCTGGCCTAACGCAAAGACCACGGACGGCACGCCTAACCTGGCATTGACCGTATCGTCCCTCCGCGCCCTGACGGTCACGGCTACGAAGAAGCCGACCGACACCTACACGTGGGAGAAGGCAGAGTGCAACATCAAGTGGAATGCGCCTGACGGCACGGTCAAGACGTTGCAAGCCGACTCAATCACGGTTGAGGCTGGCAAGGCCACCTGCATCTTCCGCACGCCGCCGCTGGACGTGACGCTGAACGTCAGCTTCGTTGCAATCTCCGAAGCCAACGACAGCACCAAGACCAACTGGGGCAGGGCTAAGGCAGCGTCCGTTGTCGAGTCCGACTCTTTCATGACGTTCAGGGTCGGCACTCACACAGCATCGCTCATCTTCGACGGCGAGTGGGGCGGCGACTTCCAGCAGTACGGCGAAGCCGTTGAGATTCCTGGTCGCACGCGCCCCGTGTCCAGGACTGCCGCAGGCGGCACCAAGGGAATCAACGTGGCAGGCAACGCAATCAGGCGCGGCTCTGTCGATTCCAACAAGCCTAGCGCGGCGCTTACCGACTGGATCAAGATGGAAAACCTTGCATTCCGAGACGGAATCCTGCGAATCCCTGGCGGCCACCGCTTCAAGGCTCGCCTTGAGGGCTTGTCCTATGCAGAGAAGGCGGCATCGCCGCTCACTTCCGTCAAGGCCACGTTTACGGAGGTGTCCTAGATGGATTGGACTGCATCAGGCATCTCTCACTCCATGAGGTACGAGCTTGTCGCAAAGGACAGGTCTACCCACATCAAGAACATGGTCGGAGTCCTGGGGTGCACCCTGGACTTCGGCTATTACACCGACCTAAAGGTCAGCGGAACGCTGGAAGTGGACGAGTGCGACTACATCGACGGCGCGATGCTCCGAATCTGGTACGAGCCTACGCTCGACGGCGAGACGGAGCACATCTGCCTCGGAACGTTCTTCGTGTCCACCATGTCGCTGGAATACTCATACGGGCGATACAGCGGCACCATGGACATCTCCAGCGTCCTCGTCAAGTACACGAAGGACGTGTGCGAGACCGACACCGTACTCGCCAAGGGACGCTCCGCGAAGGGGTGGTGGTGGTCCGCCATGCGATGGTGCGGGGCCACTGGAACCATCCTCGGAGACGTAGCAGACGTTACCTTCTCCAAGGCTAACATCATCGAGTTCGGAAAGCCGAAGCTGGACGTTCTCAACGCCATCGCTGACGCGCTCGGCTGCCAGGTCGGAGTTACCGAGAAGGGCGTAATCTCGCTGACGAGGTACGTCTCCCCGCAGAACCGAGGAATCGCGTACACCATGCCAATCGGCAACAAGTCCGTGACGCTACGCGGCGTGTCATACGATGACGGACGCGGAGACGCGGTGAACCGTTGCGTGGTCAAGTTCGACAACGCGGAGCACTCAAAGGGCACGTCCGAGCCGTCCGTAATCTACGGCAAGGCCGACCTGGACAGCGACTCGCCGTACTCGTTCGCCAGGACGGGAGTGCGAATCACCAACTCCTACACGGTTGACGAGATGTCTCCGCGAACAAAGGAACGAGCGGACGAGATTGCCCAACGCTATCTGGACATGAACAGCAAGCCGTCAGCCACCTGGCAGATGCGCTGCCTGTACCTGCCGTTCACCATTGGCGACGTAATCAGGTTCCGCTACCAAGACTCGCCGAGCGATGACGGCATCGACGTTGACGCATTGGTTTCCGAGGTGTCCATGGACATCGGCGGCACAAGCATCGTGATGGAGGTCACGCTAAAGGAGATAAGGAGGCGCTATGCGTAACATCGAGTTCGCAAAGAGGCTGCTTGGCGGCGACGCCCAGTCCAGCGTCACGCAGACCACGGCCACGGCGTTCACCGACTCCGCAAGCGGCGCAGTTGTCGTAATCGTGGGTGAGCCGCTGGAGGACCTTGACGGAAACCCCGTTCCCGTGTTCGACGAGGACGGCAACGAGGTCGGCCAGGACATGGACAACAAGTCGGAGGTCGCAAACATCGGCAGGGTCGAGAAGGACGAGCCAGTGGTCATGGCTGGAGGCATCGTCACTGGCGCTCCAGGGTGGGGCGACACAATCCCGTCCAACATCGTGCAGGACGAAAACTCCATTACGATCGTGGCTGACGACGGCACGCCGCTGGCTACGTTCGACACCGGAGGAATACGCATCTTCCATTTCGGCGCGCTCTCCCTGTCGCTGTACGAGGAAGGAATTGTCGGCTACTTCAACGGCGTGGAGGTCGGCAGGGTCTCATTCATCAACGGCGTTGACATTACACCGAACGACAGGAACTCCATGTCGGTGCACGGCAACTCCTCGTTTGACGGCATCGTGTCAATGCCGAAGAAGATTCAGGCTGGCACGGTTTCCGTCGAGACCGTTGCAGCGTCGAACATCAGGGAAGTACCCATCACGTTCGATGAGCAGTTCAGCGAGGCACCCGCCGTCATCGTGACGCTCGAATCGCCGCAGACGCAGTACATCGGAAACTGCACGGCCTACGCGCACAACAGGACTTCCACTGGGTTCACGCTTCGCATCGCAAACAACTACACGAACACGCGCGACCTCGGAGCTTCCTGGGTCGCCGTGGCCAAGTAACGGAGGCGAAATGGACGTACTCACAATCGCTACCACGGCCGCAATAACAAGCCTGGTGTCTGGCCTGGTCGGTGCAATCGTCGCGACCGCCATCGGCATGGCGAAGGACAAGCGCAGAAACGACAATGCGTCGAACCAGGCACTCCAGGACGGCATGAGGGCTCTGCTCTGGCGAGAGCTCAAGAACATCCACTCGGACGCAATCGCAAACGGCGGCATGGACACCGAGGAGCGAAAGCACCTCGAGTCCGTGTACGACGCATACCACGGAATCGGAGGCAACGGCACTGGGACGCGCCTCTACGAGGACGCGATGAACCAGCCGATGCTCGACTAAGGAGGAACCCATGGCAATCAACTGGAAAACCCGCATCAAACATAAGGCATTTTGGCTGTCCATCATCCCTGCGGTACTGTTGCTGGTGCAGGCTGCGGCTGAGCCGTTCGGCTACAACTGGGACTTCATCGTGCTCAACCAGCAGCTTGCAGGCATCGTGAACGCGCTGTTCGCAATCATGGCTATCGTCGGCATCCCCGTTGACATGACAACCGAGGGGCTTAGCGACAGCTACCGAGCGCTGACCTACGAAGAGCCTGCTCCCGTGGCGCCGATTGACGAGGAGGAGTAGCCATGACCCGCATCGACAAATTCTGCGAGTCCATGTACAAGTGGTGCTGCACGATGGACATGCACTATGGTCAGGGCAACAACAGCTTCCCTCTGCCGCGCTACGACTTCACGTATGGCGGCTCCACCGACTGCTCCGCTATGGTGGCTCATTGTCTGAACGAGGCTGGCTGGGAAGTCCCCAAGACCATTTGGAGCGGCAACACCCGCGCCGCGCTTGAGGAGCAGGACTGGAAGGTCAGCTTCGATGACGGTCTGCCGCCTCGTGGCGCTGTTCTCGTCAACTACCAGAACCACGTCGGCATGTGGGACGGCACTCATATCATCGAGTTCGGCGGCGACCCGCACTACGGATACAGCACCTACCACGGCTGGTATGACTACCCGTGGGACTGCTACATGGTTCCCCCCGCCGAGAAGGAGGACGAGGAGCCAGAGGAGGACATGAGCAAGGTCGTCCAGCTCTGGCCGTCAAACGGCGCTACCTCCCAGAAGTACAACCTGCACAAGTTCGCTGACGACACCAACGGTATCAAGGTCATGAAGAGCGGCAAGTACCTGGACGTGTCTGGCAGCGAGTACAAGCAAGGCACCCCGGTCATCGCTTGGCGCAGCACCAGCGGGGAGAACCAGCGGTTCGTCATCAAGGATCGCGGCGACGGCATGGTGTCAATCCACCCGAAGGCCGCTCCTGAGCTGTGCCTTGACGTTCGAGGCGGCGAGGGAAACATCCGCGACCGCATCATCCTGTGGACTTACAGGGAGCAGCGAAACCAGCTTTGGCACAAGTGCGTCAACGCTGACGGCACCGTGACGTTCCTGACCGCGCTTGATGCAAAGCTGGCTCTGGACGTAGTAAACGGAGGTGTACCCGAATAGTGGAAGCTAACGTAATCAAGGCGGCAGTAACAGACCGCCGAATCAAGGTGGAGGGGCATGTCGCGCCGACCGCTGGCAACCGACTCCATGACTCAATCGAAATCACGCTGGACGCGCCGTGGACTGGACTGGACAAGCGCGTGACGTTCTACCGAGACGGCGTGGAAATCACCCTGGACTGGGACGGCGAGAGCGCAATCGTAATCCCGTGGGAGGTGTTGCAGGAAAGCGGCTCCTTCGGCGTTACCGTGGTAGGCTCCGAGAACGGCGAGGACAGGCTCGTCACCTACGCCATGAGTCCTTCCGAGCGAATCCGCGTAAGGCTGAACGGCGATGACGAAGGCGTAGAGCCTAGCGCACCAACGCAAGACGTAATCCGCCGCGTTGAGGCTGTGGCGGCAGACATGGAGCAGAAGCGCGACAGCGGTTACTTTGACGGCAAGGACGGCAAGGACGCTGACATCGCGGGAGCCGAAGCCGCGAAGAACGCAGCGAACCAGGCGGCAACCAACGCGAACGCCGCCGCACAGAACGCCAACGAGGTCGCAAGCGACATCGAGGCAAAGGCGAACGCTGGAGACTTCAACGGCAAGGACGGAAACCCTGGCGATGACGGCTTCTCTCCCGTTGCAAGCGTAACAAAGAGCGGCAAGGTGTCCACCATCACCGTTACGGACAAGAGCGGAACGACCACCGCCACCGTAAGCGACGGCAAGGACGCGCCGCCGTATGACGATTCGGCAATCCAGGCACGCATGGCGGCACTTGAGGAGCAATTCTCAAAGCAGGACACCACCAACCTGTGGGGCGTAAGCTTCGCTGGATCCTCCAACACCCAGGGCGTTCAAAGACTCTATGCGGCCGTTTCGCTCGGCATGCTGTCCTACGCAACCGAGACGGACGCAGGCAAGTACCCATTTGACCAGGCAGACCCGTGGAAGTTCACGCATTGGCTCGTGCGCTATGACGCCGACGGCTACCCTGTCAAGGTGGCAAGCATGACCATGGACGGCGTCAAATCACCTGGCTGGGACGAGAATGAGGCAACGCTTGACCGCTTCGTCGAGTTCCCTAATTCCTGGTTCATGAGAGACGACAACGCAGGAGTCTACCTTGTCTCAAGCGTAGAGCGCGAGGGATTCACGCGGTTCTACGCAAAGGCTGACGGAACAGAGCCTGACATGCTTCCGCTGATTCCTTGCTACAAGATGGCGAACGCAAATGGCGCGTACAGCGCGTCGACTGGCACCGGATGCTCTCGCCCAGGCATGAACCCTCATTGGGGCACGTTCACGCAGCACAGGACGCTGCAGCAGACGGCAAGCAGGCGCGGTCACGGAGGCACAACCTGGTTTGAGAACTGGAAGCAGGTCATGTGCTACGTGGAATTGGCTAGTCGAGACGTTCAGGGCGTTCTCGACTTCAACGGCAAAGCGCTCCCGGGCTTCTCGGGCGGCTGCTACACGAACAACGCAAGCTATAACGCCGTCGCTACCACCGCAACCAACACCAACGTAGTGCAGCTCGCAAACGCGACAAACTACTTCGCCGTTGGACAGACCGTCAATATTTGCCAAGGATGGATTTCCGCCGACAAGGTCACGACGCGAAAAATCGTCTCGATAAACGGAAATTCCGTCACGCTTGACGGCGAACCGTTCTCGGTAGAGACAGGATGGTTCATGTACAACATGGACTGGGCTACTGGACATTGCGACAGCCTTAAGGGGCATACAGGCGCCGTCGTTCTGTCGAATAACCGTTACGGGATGAAGTGGCGCGGCATCGAGGACCTGTGGGGAGGCTCGGCAGAGGATGTCGTTGATATCAGACTCACTTGCGCTGGAACCGCCGCATCGGACGGCTACGACGTTCACTACTGCGCAGACGCACTCAAGGCGCAGCTTGCCGGAGACCCACCGAGCTCAGATTACGTTAAGACGGGAATGAACCTGAAACGAGCAGACGGCTACATCAAGCTGTGCCAACGTTTCGAGGGCGACGCCAGGCTCGTTATGCCCGCTGAGGTTGTCGGCGCAAGCTCGACGACGTACATGGCGGACTACTGCTGGACCAACTCAAGCTATGCGGACAATCGCTCCGTTCGCTCTGGCGCCGACTGGTCCTACGGGTCGGGCCTCGGCGTTTTCTATCGGCGCTGCGGCAACGCCGCTTCCGCTGGCGGTCGCTACTCCTGCGCTCGTCTCTTCCTAGAGCCGTAGGGAGGGGGTTTGGGGGACGCAAGTCCCCCAATTTCTTATTCGAATAGACATCAGGAAAACGGGATTCCGTGCGCATCAGTGCGGTATTTGTTTTCGCTCCGTTCGCTCTGGCAACAACTGGAACAACGGGTCGAACCTCGGCGTTTTCTATCGGAACTGCAACAACGCCGCTTCCAATGGCAATCGCTACTACTGCGCTCGTCTACTCCTTCGAGTATCTCTTCAACTTCGCCGCGCACGGTCTTCCGCTCCGCTTGGAGAAAATCGACCGAAACGGCATGGTCTAGTAGGCCGCAAGACTCGAAAACCCATGAGGTCGAAGGAAGAGGTAACACCGTGAAAAGAGTCGGTTACCTGTGGGAACAGGTGATAGACAAGGAGAACATAAGGATTGCGATACGAGATGCCGCAAAAGGAAAGCGCGGAAGGCCGACCGTCGAATGGTGCCTCGCAAACGAGGATGCTGCTATAGACGATATTCGCGAGATGCTCGTAAGCGGTTCTTTCATCCCTTCATATCCACATGTAAAGACAATTATCGACCAGCGGCGTGGAAAAGAGCGCTTGATAGCTTGCCCAAGGTTCTACCCGGACCAGGTTATTCACCACGCGCTCATGCAGCCATTGGTCCCCATTGAGATGCGCCGCATGCACATCGACAGCTACGGCTCTATGCCTGGACGCGGTCAGCACAGAGCGGTCAAGACGCTTGAACGCTCAATAAGGCGCGGAAAAGGTTACAAGTACGTCCTCCAGATGGACGTGCGCAAGTGCTACCAGTCGATCACGCCAGTCGTTGTAAGGCGCACGCTTGAATCGAGGATAAAGGACGCAAGATATGTCGACGAGGTAATGAAGATCGTCGAACTGTATCGCTCAGGGCTTCCAATCGGCTTCTACACGTCCCAGTGGCTTGCGAATATGGTTCTAGACCCTCTAGACCACGCCATATCGCGTATTGGAGGCATGAGGGTTATAAGATACATGGACGACGTACTTGTGCTGTGCCGTAACAAACGCAGGCTCCACAGGTTACGTAAGCATGTCGCGATACTGCTTAGCGAGATCGGCCTGTCGATGAAGGGCAACTACCAAGTTTTCAGGCATGGGCATAGCAGGCCGATATGCTTTCTGGGCTGCAAGGTGCGAAAGTCGCATACGCGCATCTGCTCGAAGACGTTTTTGCGGATAACCAGGCGTGTTAGGCGTGCTTGCAAGCACACTCCAAACACAAAAGACGCGAAGGCGATTCTTAGCTATCTCGGAATCATCAAGCATGCAGGATCACAAAGGATGCTAGAGCGCCATGTGTACACATACGTTAACGTTTCAGAGTTGAAAGGACTTGTCAGGAATGAGGGCAGAATCAAACACCAATATGCCTAGCGTATCCGTCGAGCGCCACGGAAATACCGCAATCGTTATCGTTCGAAAGAACTTTGTGCAAACCGATAGAGACGGAGAAACGTTTTATGAGTTCGACGAAAGGCATGGCGTCACTCCTTGGTTCGACGGCATAGTTCAGGCAATCGAAAACGATGTAGACGCGTGGTTCGACCACTTTGAAAACATTGTCGAGCACGCCAAGACTGTAGACCAGATGCTCGAAGCCTATTCGAATGAAACGGATGCGGCAATGTTTGAGCTCGCAGAGTACATATCTGAGCTTGAAGCGCGAATCGAAGCAATGGAGGCTTAATATGGCAAAGAAATATGCAGAGGCTATTATCGCTGGCTCAAAAACAATTGAGCAGGTACCAGCAAGATGGCGCAATGCCGTACCGGAGCTGCTTGCCGACTTCGCTGCCTAAGCTATGCGGCGATCGGGAACGAAATAACCAAACGCCCACACCAGAAAGCTATTGTTCGTAAAGAATTCTGTGTGGGGAGCCAGTTACTAACTGTGCGAACATTTTCGAGGTCTAGTTGCCTTGGGGTGTTCGCACTTTTTGTTTTATCAGCGTAATTCAAAGTGACGATAAGGCGATCTTCGAACACGACGACCTGAGACACGAAGGCGTCGAGCAAAGTTTTGTCATCAAGCGTTGCGCCGAACCTCAGGAAGTCCACGAAGTCTTCAATATCGAATTCGTCGTCATGCTTGTGCATCTCGTAGTCAGACTTAGCTTTCTGCTCCATCTGCTGCAGCATTTCCATGCGGTCCTTGAGCGTCGAGTACGGAGCGCCGTCCTCTATCGCGCTAACGATGTTCTCGATGCCGTTACGCGCCTTATTTAGGCGCTCTAGGGCCTCTTCTTTCGCCCTGGCTCTATCTGTGCCCTTCCACGCCCTTTCGACCTCCTGAGCGATTAGAGTGGCCTCCTCGCCGTTAAGCATCTTGCGAAGCTCTTGGACTATCCTTCCCTCAACGACATCCTTCGGCATGTGCCGTAGTCCGCATTTCTTTCCGCAGCGGTAGTAGTCGTAGCGTACGCCGGCATGATTCTTGCACGAACTTCCGACCATATTGCGGCCGCAACTACCGCAGATCGCGCGACCGGCGAGCACGTAGTCCGCATATACTTCGAGCTTGTGCTGCTTCCTGCCCTTCACCCCTTGAACCCTTTCAAACGTGTCACGGTCAATAATTTGCGGCATTCCGCCATCAACGCGAACGTCGCCCCAAATGTATACGCCCGTGTATTTTTCGTTTGATAGCATGTTCCACACCATGGTGTCCGAACAAGGGCGCCCGGAGTATGTTTTAACGCCCCTCGTCGCGAAGTCTCGCGCAATAGCGGCCACTGGCTCTCGCGTAAGCCTGCGTTTAAAGGCCTCTCGGACGTAATCAGCCTGTTTCTCGTCTATGACGTACTTTCCGTCCTCTACGGCATATCCGTACACTCTGTCGCCGTTATAGAGGCATTTCCGGGCATTTCCTTCCATGCCTCGCTTTGTCCTGATGCTAGTCACCATGGACTCGCGCGCAGCCAGGCCCTCGAGAAGCTTTTCCATGATGATGCCGTCGGGCGTGCTGTCAACGTATTCCATGGCGCTTATGACGCGCACTCCGCGCTTTGCTAGCTGCTTCTTGTATATCGGAGCGTCGTATGGGTCTCGGCTGAAACGGTCCATCATGTATACGACAACAACGTCTGATTCTCCGGCGTTGCTGATCATCTCTTGGAATTGCGGACGGTCATCTGTGCGTCCTGATATTGCGTAATCGCTATAGGACCTTATAAGCGTGTAACCTTCACGCTGGCAATAATCCGTGCAGATTCGTATCTGATCATCGATGCTTGCTTCTCGTTGCTTTGACGATGAAAAACGGGCATATATCACGGCGGTCGGCATATATGACTCCATATCTAATCCGCTTACTTAACATAAATCGATTACTGCAAATACATAACAATTCGCTACATTCTGCATATCTGGCAAGGATGCTTGCGACAGCGTTGGGGGTGAACTCGTATGCGCATACATAGCCCTGGCTACCTTCTGCATTTGCGCACAAACAGCCTGAATAGGGAAGTGTCACTCCGCGTTCTTTTGCCTGTTCTTCGTTTTAATCGCCTGAAACTCTAGCTGGTCGTCGATAACAGCTTTCGACTGGTCGTCCAACTTCGAATACATTTGCTCGACTCTGGATTCGACCCTGGGAACAAATGGATCTTCTCCAGCAAGCTGCTCGAAAGTACAGCCGAGAATAGCGCATACCTTAAAAGCCTCATCAAACGGAAATTCGCATTCGCCGCGCTCCCAAGCGCCGACAATCCTTCGGCTAGTGCCGAGTGCGTTTGCCAAATTCTCCTGAGTGTAACCGGCGGCTTTTCTGATGTTTGCAAGCTGGAGATTAAACATTAGAACTCCCTTCAATGTGCGAATTACGAACATTTTACAACAGATTTGTAAAATACTCTTGTACATATCCAGTACATCGTTTATCTTATTGGTGTTCGAAATCCGAACACCACCTAATTGCAGCTTAATCAGGAGGGAGGTGGGCATGGGAGATCAGTTTACAAAGCGTCAAGCATCGAGCCTCAAGGCTGAGCGAGCTCGTCGATCTATGACTCAAGAGCAGCTCGCAGAATCTATCGGGGTCAGCAAAGACGCCGTAACAAGGTGGGAGCGTGGTGAGTGCGTTATGTCTTTCGAGACTGCCTATCGCATCGCCAAGGCGCTGAATTGCCCTATTAGCGACCTGTGCAAACCTTAGCCATGAATGATTACCAACTTTTGCGTCTTTACCGCATCTATCTCGAATGGGTGCAAGCAGGAAGACCTAAACGCGAGGGATAGACCTCGAAACGATTCCGTTGACCAGACGGCGCAATGGAGGGCTGGCGTCACGACACGTCACTGAAATCCTCCTCTTGTTGTTTCGGCTTCTAAGGTGTTTCGAATTGGCCTTCAATTCACCTTCTGCCAGCCCTCCATCGCGCCGTCTGGGAATGGATGCCACCAGGCTACGTGAATGCCGGCTCACCGAATACGGGCTGAGACGGCGGCAAACCTTTCCCCGCGTCGTAAGCCGGCAACCACGTGTCCTGACTAAGACAGAAAGAAGGAGAAGAGATGCGAGACCAGAAGAACATGCGACAGATCCGACAGGCATGCGACAAGCAGTCAAACATGGCCGTGTATTCAGCCGTCGTATTCGCCGCGCTGGCGCTGTGGGCTCTTGGCTCGTTCGGCCTCGGGCACGTCTTCGGATTCATCTAGGAGCCTGATCGTCGCATCACCTATTACGTGCCATTGGGTCGAAACCAGGCAATCGTCGCCTCTCATAAACCCCTTGCGATTGCCTGGTTCCGCCGCAATGGCGGGCGTGCAATAGGGATCTGCGCGCGACCTGCGTGAAAGGATTAGCCGCGCAGGTGGACTGGCCGCCCTAAGCGGCGCGGATGGTCGCTCGGACCATGCGCATATCAAGAGCCAGGGGAGCGACTGGACAACGCTCGTGAAGGCGCCGGGGCGTCGGAGTGTCGGCCAGCGCCCCGGCAGTTTGTTTAGATTCGAAGGGGCAGGCAATATGCAGGCAATCACCAAAAGCGCGTTTGACGGGGTGGCGTAGATGCCGTCCGTCAGCGTCAGGCAGGTCGATGGCTGCTGGGTCGGCTTCTGGTCGGACGGCAGCAGGAAGACGGGGGACGGGAAGCGCAAGCAAGTGCGCAGGTCCCGCAAGCTTTCTGCCGCACAGAGCCGCGCCGAGGCCATGGAGATGGCGGAGGCGTTCTTTGTGAAGTCGAGCTGGTCGCTATCCAGCGCATTGGACGACTACGAGAAGCACTGGTCCGTGTCCGAGGGCTCAATCCCCTCATACCGTTCCGTGCGCCGCTCCCTGGTGGAGCCGTACCTGGACGACAGGCCGATCTCCTCTTTCGACTCCTACGACATAATCGAGTGGCGCGACGCGCTCGTAGACTCAGACAGGGCTGCTAGCTACGTCAACAAGGCACTCGCTTACCTTTCCGGGGCGTTCTCCTACTTCGTAACCGCATACGGCCTCGCAGACAACCCCGTCAAGGGCGTCGGCCGCGTGCGCGAGGACTTCAAGGAGGCCCCGTATTTCGACGAGGGAGACTTCTCAAGGCTTGAGCGTCTGCTTGTCTCCGGCATGGCGGACGAGAGCACGAGCAAGGAAAACGTGGAGTTGCGCATGACGTGCTTCGCCGCATACACGTCCTTGCACTTCGGGCTCCGCTGCGGCGAGGTGTGCGCCTTAACTCGGGACGACATCTCAATCACGAACGAGATGATCGTCAGGCACAACCTGGTCGGAAACTGCGGAGCCCCGCATATCGGCCCGACGAAGGGACGTCGCGCCAGGAAGTTCAGCTGCGATGACCGCCAATGGCGCGAGCAGTATGACAGGCACCTTGCGTTCCACAAGGCATGGCGCGGAATCCCGCTTTCGCGAGGAGAGCCCCTTATCACGTTCACGGGCGACTGGACGCGACCTGGCGAGGTGTCAGCCCGTTTCAGCGAGTTGCGCGACCTGTGGGGACTGCCCGAGGACACGCACTTCCACACGCTTCGCCACACACACGCCACGTATTCGCTCGGATACCTTCGCCAGCAGCCGGACATGGTCAGCAGGCGTCTTGGCCATGCGGACGTGGCGACCACGCTGCGGATCTACGTCCATGCGATTCCTGCCCAGGACGCGCAGGCGGCGCAAGACTTCGGCAGCATGGCAAAGAGGCTTAGCGAGGGGCTATGACGTCCCAGGAGAAGTTCGCCGAGGCTTTGGCCAAGGCGGACAGGATGATGCGAGAGATCACTGCAGAGCGCGCGAAGAGTGAGCCCGTAGGCAACTGGTTCATATTCTGCGACCACCCTGCGGTAAAGCTCGACCTTGAGATGCAAGGCCTGACCCTGGATGACGCGAAGCGCGTCTGCAGGAGCCTGCAGGATACGCTGAAGGTGGGCGTGAGGCTTAGAAGGATGCAACCGGGAAAGGGCAGTGATGGCTAAGGGAAAGTGGCTGGCTCTTGACGTCGATTACACGCAAGACCAGAAGTTCAGGAGGTACATGGCCCTCAGCGGCAGCAGCAAGGCCAAGCAGAGGGAGAACAGGCTCCGCTACCTTGATTTGCTCGTCGCCTGGACGATGACAGACAGCGGCGAGATCTACCTTGAGGACCCTGGCGACATGATGCTGCTGGTTGACGTCGTAGGGCTTAGCGGCAAGAAGCTGGACGATTGGCTCTCGACGCTCGCGGAGAGCGGGCTTATCAGCAAGGACGGGCTGGCCCTCGGCAGGGTCGGATGCGAGAGGTCTAGGAAGGAGTCGGCGAAACGAGACAAGCGCAAGGAGGCGTCCATCGCAGGCAACGAGGCCAAGAGCGCCAAACGTCAGTCGAGGCGCTTAAACGTATCCGATACGGTCTCCGATTCGGTGTCCGATACGGTCTCCGATTAGCTTCACCTATAGCCCATTCTTCATTTTAGAAAAGAAAAGAAAACAAATAACTCTTAGACATTCCCTGGTCCAAACAGGGAGAAAGGGAGGGCAACATGATTTCGATGCAGCGCGTGGCACTCGCCGACATCCGTGCCGACGAGAACAACCCCCGCAAGGTGTTCTCCGGACTTGACGATCTGGCTGCCTCCTTCGACTTCACGCCGGAGCGCCAGGGAGAGCCCATGAACCCCATCATCGTGGCAAAGGACGGCAACGTGTTCCGCATCATCGACGGGGAGCGCCGATTCCGCGCAATGAAGCAGGCCGGCAAGGTGGATTCGTGCCTCTGCGTGGTCGCCGACTCGATGGAGGACGCCGACTCCGTGGCGATGATGCTCGCGACCGACAACAAGGATAGGCTCTCCGAGGAGGAGCGCGTCCTTGGCGTGCAGACGATGCTCTACCTGAACGTCGACGAGGACAGGGTCGCGGCGTTATCGGGACGCAAGGACGCCGACCACATGAAGCTCTTCAAGGCTGGCAGGCGCATCCGCAACATGGAGTCATTCACGCCTGTGCAGATGTCCTTCGACAGCCTGTTGGCTATCGGCGAGGTCAACTCCGACGAAGAGGCCGCCGAGCTTCTCGAGCTTGCGAAGGATGGCACCGCATGGGGGTCTGAGTTCCAGAAGCGCAAGAGCGCAATCACGACCAGGCAGAAGATCATCGGACTGTGGCACGGCTTCGACGCCCTGTTCCACTTCATGGGAATCCCGACCGTGGAGGCCGCGCCTGACAGCGACGAGTACAAGCTCAGGTCCACGATGTTCTACGACGAGCAGGACGCCGTCGCAAAGTCGTGGGATGAGTTCGGCGGAATGCCTGGCGCAGTCGTGCATTTCCCTCCCGTCACCGAGTTCCTTGACGGCCTGAACTTCTGGAAGGTGCGCCCAAAGATCTACAGCCTCCTCCTGGAGGACGAGCGCGAAGGCTCTGCAGGCGATGACGACGAGCAGAAGATTCGCGACGTCGTAGTCCGCCTCCGCAGCTACGAGGACCGCATGCAGAACCATCTCGTAAGCCTGATGGAGGAAGGAAGGCTCCGCCTGATGCTCGAGGGCGACAAACGCTGCGAGAGGCTCGCTTCTGTCATCTGGGACGAGTTCATGGACTCTGACGTGTTCATGTGCGCCAAGGAGATGCTGGACGGCGTCGAGGACGTTCCGGAGTATTCGAACTTCGTCATCGCATACGGAATCTCCGACCTGCTGACGATGCGTTCACGCACGCTTGCCACGGTGCTCGTCAAGAAGACCAAGTGGGAGGGCGCAGAGGACGCATTCCATGAGATGCTCGACCTCTACGAGCTCATGGCGCCTGTCGGCTACGTGAAGTCCGACGAAGAGCTTCAGGACGTCGAGCAGCTGCAGAGCGTCCTAGAGGTCGCGAGGGCGGCGGTCTAGGCATGGTTCAGTATGCCGGCAGCGGCAACACCGGATACTCGTCGAGGGGCGGCGTTAGGCCGAAGGCGCCAAGGTACTGCCCGCCAGGGCACGTCCGCTGCGTTAGGTGCCGACTGGTCTTCCGGTTCGAGGGATACGGGCCTGCGATGTGCGAGAAGTGCCTGCGCAGGTCCGAGCCCATCGTCCCAGGCGCAGTAAGGGTCTCGTGGTGAGGAGGCGACGATGCTCTATTTCGACAGCAACGGCAAGAATATCGCCCCGAGGCTCGCGCATGAGAAGACGCACGGCCTCAGGCGCGGGAGGTGGGTCCTCAATAGGCCCTGTCCGAGGATCTGCGAAGGATTTATCGGAAAGCTTCTCGGGATTCCGTCCCCGATCCTGGCTCTGTACGAATGCGAAATCGCCTGCGACAAGACGTGCGCATGGCGCGAAAGGGTGAGATAGATGCCTGATATTTGCGGAGATAACCGCTTCGAGATCATCAAGGCTGCAAAGCAAAGGCTTATCGAGGCTACAAACATCGAAAGCCGACCAGAGGAAATGGCTGTCATTGACAGCGTTCTGTTCCGTATGTGGCAGATGCACTGGCTTCCTGGGTGCGAACGTGCAGAGCACACTTGCAAGGTTGAATGGAAGCATATCGGCGGCGATGTTGCTGCTGGTTATTGCGAGTGCGGCATTGAACTTGACAGGTGCCATGATTACGAGCCTGCGCATCTTCCTAACTTCTGTCCTGAATGTGGGCGAAAGGTGGTGGATTAGATGGCTGACGAATTGAGCTGTTGCCCGTTCTGCGGCGTAAAAAAAGCATCGGTGCGTACAAAGATGCGCATGTTTTTCGTTATGTGCGAGTCGTGCGGCTCTTGAACTGGTTATTGGTTTTCTCGCAAGCAAGCAATCGAAGCATGGAACCAACGAGCAGTAAACGGGGAAACATCAGATGGCTACCACACATTCAACGAACTCTACCATCACAGAGCGGTGCTTTTCTCCAAGGTTGTCGCAATCGCAGGAGAACGAGCCTGGAAGTCGAAGCTACATGCTGATGGAACCATGTTTGACGGGTATTTCATTGTCGGAGTGGAAACGCCAGAAGGACAGGCAACGTACCACTACGCAATCGACCCATACTGGGAAATGTTCGACTGCAAAGAGGTGGAGCAGGCTCCCGTTTGGGACGGGCACACCCCGCAGGAAGCAATCGCCAGGATAGAACATTGGAACCAACGCACAGAGCGCACTTGCGAAGGTTGCATCGAGAACGACAAGACAGATGACGGCGACTGGTGCGAGATGTGTTCAAGATGCCACCCAGACCTGTATAGGACTAAGTCTGCAAGTGATACAAGCGACCAGGTTCGGACATGCCGAATCATCGAAGACCCTTACAGACCTATTTTTAAATGCTGCTCAAGTTGCTACATGCACATGGAAGGCAACGAGAAGTCTTGCCCGAGCTGCCAGGCAAAGGTGGTTGGTTAGATGGTCGCTTTTCTGCTCTGGTCTATCACTTGCGTCGGCTTCGGCTTCGCGCTTTCCGTAATCGTAATCACTCTTTTGCAGGCAGGAGGTGAGTAATGGACATCACCGTCGCTATATACGCCATCGCGGTAGGCTGGTGGGTTCTGGTCATCGGCCTGATCCTCCTGCTTGCCTGGTGCGTCCGATTGTTCGCTGTAGCAGGCTCCGAGGACGACGCCGAGCAGTATCCCTGCCCGCACGAATACGAGCCTAGATGCTGCGAGGCGTCAGCGCCTATCTGCGATCGCGTGGTCTTTGACGAATCCTAGCCACTCCGGGCAGGCCGCTCCCTGCAAATCTGCTGCTTGCCCGTTGGCCCGCCGGGCGGCGCAACAGGAAAAAGTTTAATGCGGAGGGTATCCGCTATTCATTTGCTACGCACATACCTATACCTGGAATTGCACCGCGCCGCCCGACGGAAGCACGTATCAGCCCTTCCATCGAAAGGAGGACCCATGGATGAAGAATCGTTCGAATACAGGAACCGAGGCGTCCTTCTGCTTGCAAGCGAGCGAATCAGCGAGCTGGAGGCAGCGCAGTACATAGATCGCGGCCTCGAGAAGTTCGGGAGCAAGCTCAGCCGCATCATCGTGAACGTCGACGGCGGATACGCCGGAGTCACGTACCTGGAGATAGGCGACTATCACCCGTTCGAGCGCGTTAGGCGGCTCGTACCAAAGGAGCCAGCAGGCTGCGAGGTCTGCGCCGGCGCAGAGAAGCTTGCCTACCACGTGAGGCGCCTCGGCGTGAACGAGAGCTACCTCAGGCAGACGACCTTCTCTGGGATATGCAATTGCTGCCCGAGGTGCGGGAGGAGCTTGGACGCAAGCTGATCAACGTCGGAACCTCGTGCAATTAGCGTGCATATGGGACGTCTCGCGCAGGTTCCGCGATTATTTGGCATTTCGCCTGGCAGATAGCGCAAATAGCGCACGACAAGCCAGGCTATCAGGAAAGAAGAACTAATTCTTTGTTAGGCAGGTGATTCTCATGGGCAAGGCAACAGAAGATGCGGTTTCGATGCTGAGGTCCTATGCGGAGTTCATGAGCAATAACGCGGAGTCGTTGGTCGGAGACCTCGACTCCGTCTATGTCTCTGACGGAATCGACGTTTCGTTCAGGCTCTCAAGCCGCGAAGCTCCGTCAATCAACGTCTGCAAGTCTTTCTTCGTCCTGGACAGGAGGCCGCGTAGTGCAGGAAATGAATGACGAATTCAAGCAGTTCGCTGCAGCGCGATATGCGGAGCACGTGCGCGGCGTGAAGCTCAGATGCGACGCCCTCGACTTTGACGTGCAGTCCATGCGCGAATCCCTTACCGGAGTGAAGGGCGTGACCTACTCTGGAACGCCGCTTGGCCACGGCGCATACGGAGATGCGATACCTGACGGCGTGGCCAAGCTTGAGCAGATGATCGTTGAAAGCACGACAGCACTGGTTGAGTGGCTAGACGTTAAGAGGGAAGCGTGCGAATGCTTTTCCAGGCTTGACTCCAAAAGCTATGCGTTGCTGACGTACTACTACGCGAACGCGCTGACATGGAGCGACACAGCCAATCTGCTTGGCTACAAGTCAAAGGAGCACGTACAGAGGGAGCTTAAGCCTTTAGCGCTCATCGCCTTGTATGACGTGATGCCAGAGGAATGGAGGAGAAACTTCCCCAACGCCGAGATTTAATAACTGCGAGGCTGTCAGAATCGAAAAATACTAAGAATTTGGGAAATATCATTGAATATCATTCCTAAGTTCGTTTATTAGTAGCATCACATAAGAAACACTGAAAGCCACCTTCGGGTGGCTTTCTTGCGTCCGGGAGGCTGCTATGAGCGTCATTACCATGGTTTTGAAATCCAAGTGGCTTCACTCCGACCACGCTGGCGCAAAGGCGTTCAGGAAGTCTCTCGGCATTACAAGCGTACCTATTGAGCGCATCACCATCGAAGAGTATGTGCCAAGTGAATTCGAGCGTCTGATGCGGCAGCGCATCGGCGCCCTGGATCGCAAGTAGGAGAACCATGGGAAACCCTAGGCAATCGAACGGGCACCAACGCAGGAAGTTGCGCAACAGGGTAAGGTCGATGGGACTGCCCTGCGCGTTATGCCATAAACCAATCGACTACTCACTGCCTGCTGGACATCCTCTCAGCTTTGAGCTTGACGAGATACATCCCGTGTCAAGATGGCAGGAGTTCGGATACGCAAGCAAGCAGGCGGCGGCGCTAGACCCTAGCAACGTGCAGCCTGCGCATCGAATATGCAATCAAAGAAAGAGCAACAAGACCGGCGCAGCGGCAAAGCTAATCAAACGCCCGATTGCCGCGCCGGTAAGCCCTAGCGCAGACTGGTAGAC
>JAGHRY010000207.1 GCA_018066145.1 Candidatus Colimorpha merdihippi
TTGTAATGTTTCCAAAATTTAAATAATATTAAAACGGTAAATGTTGTATTTTGCTGTTCGCTTCAACGTAACAAGCAGGGGGTTAAAGCAGGTATTTTGAAGTGGGGCGAATAAGATAAATATGAAGCCTGGGTGATATAGCGCAATGGCAGAGTGGCATGGGTTGGTCTCGTGGTTCTAGTCGCCCAATCCGCAACCACACTCAAGTGCAACTATTCGTCCTCGGGAATGCTTTGCTGGATTATTAATCAGGCGGGTCATGCCAAAACCAAGGCCTGGCCGCATCTGGCGGAAAAGTCAATTGGCCAATGACTTATGGCTCAATCCATAATGGTTTGTCCACACCTTCGGCAGTACCATGCTTGACTTTCCATTCCGGCCGACTCGGAATGACCCACTGGATTCCTTGTGAGGCCGTAGTAGCTTCGGGGTAGCTTCGGGTGATGTCCGTCTATATGTCGGAGCTACCTCGGAGCTACTACGGAGCAACAGGGAAGGGAGGGTGGGAAAAGGGAGCCGTTGTTGATGATTTCATTCGCTTGGCAAGTTCAACACAAGAAATGAAACTTTTCGAATTCGATAATGGGTCTTGTCCTGAGGAGTTCTGATTCCAACAGCTGAATGCATTGGAGCCAGGATGGGACCGCTTGTATAGAGGGTGGCGAAAAAAATGCTTTTGCAAATGTTTGATTTTTAATGTAGAAGTATGGAATATTGTTGATATGAGCAATTTTTTGTGGGAGGAATTTTTAGAATCTTCCACCGGGAGTAGGGCTGTGTGAAAATAAAAAGCCCCACGCAAATGGTGGGGCTTTTTTTATGCTGTTGCAAAGAATCATTCAAAGGATTTGATGGCTCCCTTGATGAGGGCCATGGCTTCGCGAAGCTGCTCTTCGGTGATGCACAGGGGAGGAGCAAAGCGGATGATGTGCTGGTGGGTGGGTTTGGCGAGAACGCCGAGGTCGCGCATCTTCAGGCATACATCCCATGCCTCTTTGCCGTTGCGGGGCTTGATGATGATGGCGTTGAGGAGGCCTTTACCGCGTACTTTTTCGATCATGGGGCTATCGAAAGCGCTCATCTCGTCGCGGAAAATCTTACCGAGGCGTTCGGCATTTTCCATGAGGTGTTCTTCCTTGATAACTTCCAGGGCAGCGATGCTGACTTTGGCAGCGATGGGGTTGCCGCCAAAGGTGGAGCCGTGCTCACCGGGTTTGATGTTGAGCATGATGTCGTCGTCGGCCAAAACGGCAGATACGGGCATTACGCCGCCGCCGAGGGCCTTGCCAAGGATAAGGAGGTCGGGGCGTACGCCTTCGTGGTCGCAAGCGAGCATCTTGCCGGTGCGAGCAATGCCGCATTGTACCTCGTCGGCCATGAAAAGTACGTTGTACTTGTGGCAGATATCGTAGCATTTTTTGAGGTAGCCCTCATCGGGAACATAAACACCAGCTTCGCCCTGGATGGGTTCGAGAAGGAAGCCGGCAATCTTGTCGCCATGTTCTTTCAGAACTGCTTCGAGAGCATCGGGATCGTTGTAAGGAATACGGATGAAACCGGGAGTCATGGGGCCGTAGTTGGCGTAGCTCTCGGGGTCGTTGCTCATGGTGATGATGGTGATGGTGCGGCCGTGGAAGTTGCCTTCGCAGCAAACGATCATCACTTCGTCATTTTTGATGCCTTTTTTCACCACACCCCAGCGGCGTGCAAGCTTTAGGGCGGTCTCGTCGGCCTCAGCACCGGTGTTCATGGGCAACACCTTGTCGTAGCCGAAGTATTCAGTAACATATTTCTCCCACTCGCCGAGGCAGTTGTTGTAGAATGCGCGGCTGCTGAGGGTGAGCTCGTGGGCCTGGTCGCACATGGCTTTTACAATCTTGGGGTGGCAGTGACCCTGGTTGACAGCAGAGTAGGCAGAGAGGAAGTCGAAATAGCGTTTTCCTTCAACGTCCCAAACGAAAGCGCCTTCACCTTTGGCGAGGACGACGGGCAGAGGATGATAGTTGTGAGCGCCATAACGGGCTTCCATTTCCATGAATTCTTCAGACTTTGTCATAATGAGTAGATGTTAAAGTGTATTAAATGATTTTTCTAAATTTTTTTGCAAATATACGCATTTTTTTTTAAATACAACAAAAAAATTAAGGATGGAGGTGAAAGTTAAGAAGTTTTGAATTAGTTAGCCAATGAAAATGATGATTATTTTTCATGTATTTTGAGCCTTTTTTTTGCCTAAATGAAGTTTTCTTTAAGCCACTGGAATCATTCAATACGATAATCATTAGGCAATTACCAGGAAGATCAATAAGGCTGGGTGTGTGGTGAGTTCGCGCATAAACCACAGGCGGGCGCTGCGGGCGCTGATGGGGTGGACGGAGTGGGGTTGCGCCACTTGCGGGGGGCTGTAGATTCAGGGTGGGGTGTGGATGGTTTTTCATTTTTCATGGTTGTTTGGTGTATTGGTTGATGACTCCTTGTTGTTTCGAGGCTGGGTATAGGTGACTTCGGCTGTTTTTGTATCATTCTTCGTCGGTGAAGCGAAGGAAGGACGAAGCAGCAACGAATGGTGAACGAATATGGAACGAATAATAAACGAACATACAAATAGTTTTGTGCTAATATATAGGGATTAATGGACGAATAGTAGGGTACGAAAGTTTTGCAAAGATACGAAAAATATTTCAATTAATAGTTAATGATT
>JAGHRY010000286.1 GCA_018066145.1 Candidatus Colimorpha merdihippi
AGCCATAACTTTAAGTCTCTTTTTTATTAAAAGTTATGGCTTTATCTGAATTGATTGCGAATAATTCGCCTATCACCAACTTGGTAGATTTGATGGGTCTGCAGCATGGCAACCCCCTGGGCATTGCTCCTTTGTGGCAGCTGGTAGGCATCGGTGTGGTGACCCTGGTGATGGAGTATTTCCTCCATCAGATCCGCTGGCGCCAAAAACCGCAGTATTACCCCATTATGTTCGTCCTGTTGGGCGTGGTGACGCTGGGTTTGTATTACTATTGCTTCCAGAGCGGATTGCCCGAGACTTTTGATACTGCCCATGGCGGCAAGTACACCTGCTTAGGCTGGTTCTGCAATCACAATATCGTCGGCTGGCCCTGGGCTATCGTGGGCATCTTGAGTTTGATTTTTGTGCTGTATGTGTTGCTTTGCGCCATCCAGCAGGCTTGTGCCCAGATGACCATGTATGCCGACCCCAAGCTTGTGGAGACCAAGCCTTGGAAAGAACTAAAACTCGGCGTATATGTGGCTATGCTGCCTGTGGTTTTTGTCCTTATTGGTTTGGTGATCAGCGTTAAGGCCACCTCGTGGCTCTTCCTGGCAGGCGCGCTGCTGCTGCTGGCCTTTGTGGTGGTGAAATGCGTGCTCGACTCCCGCCGCACCCATAGCGTCCTGTGGGGCATAGCCATCAACCTCGCATTCCTGGTGTGCATCATCCCCGTGTGCATCCTGTCCACCAGCATGATTGAGAATGCTTTTGCCTACATCATCGGCATCCTTGCCCTCTTTACCGGCTCCAAGGCCCGCAAAAAAGAAGCCAAAAAATAAGCCTGCGCGATGCCTTACGAACTCGATTTCCATTGCCAGATGATTCTCGATGAGTATCGAGACCTGCTGCCCGTGTATGAAATCATGCGGGATGTGGTTGTCGACCGGCTGCATTGCGTGCTGGAAGAAAACAACATATCGGTTACAGGCCTTGAGTCGCGCATCAAAACCGAAGCGAGTCTTGCTGGCAAGCTCGAGCTGAAAGGCCACAAATACGCCTCCATCACCGACCTTACCGACATCGTGGGGGTGCGGGTGATAGCCTTCTACAACGAGGATGTAGACAAGATTTCGGCTATGGCCGAAAACCTGTTCGAGGTCGATTGGGGCAATTCCGTCGACAAGCGCAAGATGCATGATCTCGACAGCTTCGGCTACAATTCGCTCCACTATATCTGCAAGATACCGAAGTCGCTCTACTTCAACCCCCAAAAGCCCGAGGTGAACGAAATCCGATTCGAGCTACAGATGCGCACCACCCTCCAGCACATGTGGGCCAGCATGTATCACGATACCGGCTATAAGTCGGGCGTGGAGGTGCCGATAGAGCATCTGCGCACCCTCAACCGGCTGGCGGGCATGCTTGAACTGGCCGACGACGAATTCGGCCGCATACGCACCACCATCAACGACTACCGCCGGCAGGTGAATGCCCTCGTGGCCAGCGGCAACTTCAACGATGTGAAGCTCGACGGCGACTCCTTCAAAAGCTACCTGAATCTGCGTCCTTTCGATAAGCTCAACCAGCGTATTGCCGCCATCAACCAGGCCGAAATACAGCCTGCCAGCGCCATGCCCTATCTGGCCATTTTCCGCAAGATGGGCTTCAAAACCCTCGGCGACATAGAGCTGTGCCTTAAAAACCATAGCGAGGGCGCCTACCAGCTGGCCGTGCACCAGCTGGGCCTCACCGACCTCGATATCATCTCGTCCACCCTGGCGCTGCAGAACCTTTGCATAGTGCACATTCTGCAAAATGGGGGCGGCACCCCGGGACTCAAATGGCTTTTGGACACCCTCTACAGCCCGTCGGACAGCAATCTGGTGATGGCCCAACAGATTTTCGATCAGGCAAGCAAACTGTCTTTCATGAGTAAAACCCAATCACGATAGCTATGGCCAACCATCCCATCGATTCATCCCTGCTGGACAAGGCAATCTGTTTTGCCGTTGAGGCCCACCGCAATACCGAGCGCAAGGGCAAAGGTTTTCCTTATGTGGTTCACCCGCTGGAGGCCATGGCCATTGTGGCCACCATCACTGCCGACCAGGAGCTTCTGGCAGCGGCAGCCCTGCACGATGTGGTGGAGGACACCCCCACTACGGTCGACGATATCCGCGCCCTCTTTGGCGACCGGGTGGCCCAGCTGGTGGCCGTTGAGTCCGACCCCGATGTGGTGGGCGCCAGCCGCGAGGAAACGTGGCGCTACCGCAAGGCCGACGCCATCCGCCGCCTGTCTGCCACCTCGCGCGAAGGCAAGATTGTGGCCCTCGGCGACAAGCTGTCCAACATGCGCGCCATCGCCCGCGACTATGCCGTGATGGGCGACCAGCTGTGGCAGATATTCAATGTTGCCGATCCCGCCCTCCATGCCTGGCATTATCGGGGGCTGGCTTCCGCCTTGGAAGAATTGGCCGACACTTTTGCTTATCAGGAATTCGTCCGATTGGTTGACCAGGTTTTCGGCCTATGAAAAAACAATCTTTTCGCGCCGCGCTGAACCTATGGGTGGTGGGCATCACCATTGCCATTATCGCCATCACCATTGCCGCCTGCACCTATTTCGCCGCCCGCGAGGCGCAGAAAAATGTGCATCTTATTGCCAATGCGCAAATAGACAATGCTATAGGTCTGCTGGATTCGGAAATGGCCAAGGCCGAGGTTTCGGCGCTCAATTTTGCAGTTCAAAGCCATTTCCAAGAGGTGGGCTTCCGCCCCGACTCGGTGTATGCCTTCCTGGAGCGTTTCTTGGAGCGCAACCCCCATCTGTTTGGCGTAGCCGTGGGCTATGAGCCCGACTATGTGCCCCATCGCCCGCTAGGCTTTGCCCCCTATGTGCTGCGGAGCGATTCGGGCTTTGTCCGTAATGACCTTCTTGAAATCAGTCCCTATCACAGCCGCCCGTGGTATAGCGAAACCCTCCACCAGCCTTGCGGCCATTGGTCGGGAGCCTTTGTCGAGAGCAGCGGCCGATGGGTGATAACCTCCTATTGCCTGCCTATCGCCGACGGCCAGGGGCGTCGCGTAGGGGTGGTGGCCCTCGACGTGTGCATGGATATGCTGGGCGACACCCTCCAGTCGCTCAACCCGTATCCCAATTCTATCCTGTCGGTGGTAGATCGCGACGGCAGGTTTGTGGCGCACCCCACCCACAGCTATATATTGAACGAAACCATCGCCTCTTTGATAGAAAAAAACGGGACGACTGCTGACTCCCGCATCATGAAGCAGATAGCCCAAGGCATCAGGGGTACCGGCCAATACCGGATGGACGGCAGCGTGCGCCAGCTCTATTATGCCCGCGCCAAGCATGTAGACTGGACGGTGATTCTCGATGTGCCCCGCAACGATATTTCCGGCGGATTCCACTCCATGCTGCTCATCATGATTGCCATCATGGTTGTGGGGGTGCTGCTGGTGCTGGCAGTTTGCAGCATCGCTATCTCGCGCCTCACGCGTCCCATAGCCCTCTTCACCTCGTCGGCCCGACAGATAGCCTCCGGCAACTTCCATGCCTACGTGCCCGAGGTGGAATACACCGACCTTCATCAGCTCCAGGAGGCCTTGGTGATGATGGAACGGTCGCTCGACCAATATGTTGCCGACCTCAAATCCACCACCGAGTCGAAGGCACAGATCCAGGGCGAGCTGAACATTGCCCACCGCATACAGATGGCCCTGGTGCCCAAGATTTTTCCGCCCTTTCCTAATCGCAACGATATGGACCTCTACGCTTCGCTGATTCCCGCCAAGGCCGTAGGAGGCGATTTGTACGACTATTATATCCACGACGATAATCTTATTTTCTGCATAGGCGACGTTAGCGGCAAGGGCATTCCCGGAGCCCTGATGATGGCCATCACCCGCAGCCTATTTCGCAATATCGCTATGCGCGAGCATAGCCCCGCCGCTATAGCCACCTCGCTCAACAACGCCATTTCCGAACACAACGACGAGAATATGTTCGTTACCATGTTCATCGGCAGCTGCAACCTTAAAACGGGCGAGCTCACCTGTTGCAATTGCGGCCACAATCTGCCCGCGGTGGCTTTTAACGGTTGCGATTTCCATTTTATCGATTCCCTGCCCACCAACCTGCCCATAGGGGTGGTGGCTGGTTTTGAATATGCAGAGGTGACCTCCCACATCGCCCCAGGCACCCAGATGCTGCTGTATACCGACGGCATTACCGAGGCCGAGAACGCCCGCAAGGAACTCTTTGGCAACAGCCGCCTCCTGCAAGCCCTCCCAGCCCACGAGGCGTCGCCCCGCTCGAATATCCAGGCCGTGCTGGATCGCGTGTCGGAGTTCGTTCAGGGCGAAGAGCAGAGCGACGATATCACCCTGCTCTGCATCCAGTTCCGCGGCGAATCCCTTAGCCTCACCCTCCGCAACAGTGTGGACGAAATGCAGCAGCTCCAGCCTTTCGTGTATCGCATGGCCGAAGCCTGGGGTATCGACGATTCCAAGCGTTTCCAGCTCTATCTGGCGCTGGACGAGGCTGTGTCCAACGTTGTTAAATATGCCTACCCCGCGGGCTGCGAAGGCGCCATCAAGCTGACAGCCCAGCGCCTGGGCCGCGACATCATACTCACCCTTACCGACGGCGGCCAGCCTTTCGACCCCACCGCCAGCACTCCCGCCGACACCACCCTCGGGGTTGCCGAACGCCCCATCGGCGGTTTGGGCATCCATCTTATCAAGCAGATGATGGACCAGGTGTCGTATCATTACACCGATAACATGAACATCCTAACCATGAAAATCAATATCCTATGACCATAGATATCAATATCCTCGACCATTCGGTTCTGGCATCGCTCCAGGGCCGTCTCGATACCGCCGCCAGCACCCAATTCGCCACCGATATGCAACCGCTGTTGGACCATGCCGATAAGCCCATCGTGCTTGACTGTAGTGCTTTGGAATTTATCTCCTCGAGTGGGCTGCGCCTGTTCCTTACCCTTCGCAAGGCATCTCTCGCCCACGGCGGCAAGGTGACGGTCCGCAACCTCAATCCCGAAATCAAGCAAGTGTTCACCATCACCGGTTTCACCACCCTTTTCGAATTCGAAGATTAATAGGTAACCTCTTATTTTTAAGATGTAACCAAAAAAATCGATAAGCCTAGTGACGCAGAACCTAAGAGCGATTGGCGGTTGAAGGTTTTGTCGATTCGTCATACTACTAAGCCCTCCACCCAGCACGCCTAGGGTTTCGATGTGGGCGGTCTCCTTTTTCGGAACTTTTCGGAACGTATCGGAACGTATCGGAACATTTCGGACACTCGGTCAAGAAAAGTTCGTATTTTTGCATTGTCTTTTTGGGGACGTGATCACCCCCAACAGATTGTGCCTCAATAACCCCCGGACTAAGGACCCGGTGAGGCCCACCGAAAACCAAATATACTATGGAAAAAAAGGAGGATTTATCAATAGTTTGCCGGCTTGTAAGGTTACGTTGCCTGGTGACGGATGCGGGTAAGGTGTTTTGCGGGGAGGAGATTCCGAGGATTTCTGGAGCATTTTTTTTTCCGTGTCTTATCCATTTTCCCCTCCCTCATAATAAAAGATGATTTTTTACGTTATGGCGGAAAGAAAAAAACTATAATGGAGACCATGAAAGCAATACGAATAGCAATGCTACTGGCGGTGGTGATGATGTTGACGGGGTGCGGCCACAAGGCGGTGGAGGACATCCGCTACAAGGTGAAGAAGGCTGAGCTGGGCACCGTGCAGTATACCGTGCGGCAGATTATCCGCAATAGCGACGAAACCTGGCAGCTCTTCGGCGACAAGAAGGTGCTCTTTACCGTGAAGGCTACACTGAAGGCCGGCATCGACCTGCAGAAGGTGACGGACGACGATATTGAGGTGAACGGCAGCAGCATTGTGCTTCACCTGCCCAAGGCCGAGATTACCGCAATAAACATTGAACCCAAGGACATTCAGGTGGCTTACAGCAAGGTGTCGATTCTGCGGAGCGACTACACCCAGGCCCAGTGCGACGAGATTCTGCAGGCCGGAGAGCTGTCGATACGCACCGATCAGGCCCTGCGCCAAAGCATTGTGGCAGAGGCCGAACAAAATGCCCGCGACTTTTTTGAACTGCTGCTCCGCAGCAACGGGTTCGAGGATATCAAGATTTTTTTTAAGTGATTTTTTAGTTTGGGCTGCCGCTCAACAAATTGAACAAAATCAACCACTATTCACCTTTCCTAACTATGAATGAGAAACATAATAAGATAAGTTTTTTTGCTCTGCTGCAGGGCACTAGCAAGTGGCTGCGCACGCTGGTATGGGTGGCGCTGATAGCAGCTGTGGGGGGCGGCATTTTCTTCCTCCAACAACGGATGCAGAAGAAGAGTCGCATAGAACGCACCATCACCCAAACCATCACCCAGATTAAGGCGATAAAAGAATTATGTACCGCCAACTATTGCGAGGAAACGGTGATTTCGGCTTCGCGCAAGAAGGTGATAGGCTCCGACGATATTGCCATTATCGTGAAGGGGACCGTGCGCGCCGGGTTCGACTTGTCGAGGTTGGAGACGGAAGTTCTTTCGGATACCGCTATCGTGATTACCCTGCCCAAGGCCAAGGTGCTGGATGTGATTACCAACCCCTCGGATTGCGAGACTTTCCAAGAGTCGGGGAAATGGAGCCACGAGAAGGTGACGCGCTATAAGGATATCGCCCGCCGCATGATACTGCGCCACGCCCTCGCCGACGGCCTGCTGCACGATGCCCAGCAGAACGGCGAAGAACGCCTGCGCCTGTTCTTCGGAGCCATGGGGTTTACCTCTGTAGAGGTGGTGTTTGAGGGATGAGATGATTGAAAAAGGTTGGCGGGTTCGTTGAGGACGGGTGGTTTCTCTTATTAGGGGCGTTGCCCCTATGACCCTATTTCATTTTTCTTGTCGCGGGTGACTTGTTACTTATAGGGGCAACGCCCCTAATAAGATACAGGTCACCCGCGACAAGACATCGTATCTTTCGTTTTTCGTTTTTTTTCGTATCATCGTATCATCGTATCATCGTATCTTTCGATGTTCATTCATTTTTTTTCGTTATTGAAGGCCAACCGCGAAAGGCGCGAAATCCGCGAAAATGAGTAGTTCCCAAATTGGCGGTATTGGCCAAAGCCGTCGAAAAACGCGAAAGCAATTTGGCCAGCCAAATTTTTGGAAGCCCTCCCATGCGACCCCCAAAGTTTTGCCTGCAAAACTACTTTTCGCGCATTTCGCTGGATTTTTCCCCAATGGGGAAACAAATGTTTCAGACAACAATATTTCGCGGTTTTCGCGGTTTTCGCGTTGAATATATCTTTGTCGATTTGATCCATCGTATCATTGCATCTTTCGTTTTAGGGGCGTTGCCCCTATGACCCTATTTCATTTTTCTTGTCTTGATACAAGAAAAACGAAACAAAAAGAAAATCAAGGCTGTGCGTACGAAGGCTAAAAAAGCGGCAGAAAAGCTAAAGTGATTTAAACTCGC
>JAGHRY010000017.1 GCA_018066145.1 Candidatus Colimorpha merdihippi
TATATAATGTATTTCCTGGATGAATCACATCTCCGCTACAATTCGCCAGGGGCTTGCCCCTCCCATGCCCCGGTGGATCCATAGCTCCTTCGTTGTAGCTCCGAAGTAGCTCCGAGGCAACTCCGAGGTAGCTCCGTCATTCAGTCGGAGCTACCCCGAAGCTACAGCAGACCTACTATAGAGCAGCCTATGGTCCCCAAGGGCCATTAACCTGGTTCAAATCGACATCAAACCTTTTGTCAGTTTAGGTGTGTTTTAATCTATAATGTATGCTTTTTGCTTTCAAAATCTGCTAGGCTATCCGTTCAGCAAGTACATTATCAGCTGTCCTGAGCCCTATTCGAATCGAAGTTCTGCAAAATGTAATTATTGTTAAAGTTTTGATTATCAGTTGTATATTCCCATATTTGGGTATGAGGTTAGTAAATCGAAATCATATAAATTGCTGAATGTCAGTCAGAAAGATAAAATTGAATTTTTTTCTTATCTCAAAATGTGCAAAAAATGGGCAAAAACGATAATATTCCCATGCTTTTTTCTGGATATTTCGGATCAATCTGGAAAAAAATTCAAAAAATCTATCATTGAATATCAGCTATTTAAAAAGAAATTCAAGAAAAAAATGAAAAAAGATTTTGTTTATTCGAAAAATGGGCGTATCTTTGCAACCTCAAAACACGAGAACGAGAGTTGTTTGACATAGCTGTAAAAAGCCGATGTAACTCAGTTGGTAGAGTAGCTGATTTGTAATCAGCCTGTCGGGGGTTCGAGTCCCTTCATCGGCTCGAATTCCAACCAGCAAGAGGAATTCGGAAATGAAAATGGGGAAGTCGCATAGTGGCAATTGCAACAGACTGTAAATCTGTCCTCTTCGGAGTTCAGTGGTTCGAGTCCACTCTTCCCCACAACCTACTAAGAAGCGGAAGTAGCTCATTTGGTAGAGCGATAGCCTTCCAAGCTATAGGTGGCGGGTTCGAGCCCCGTCTTCCGCTCTAAATCTAGCGGAGGCAGGCGAGAGGAACGCCAATGCTTCAAAGTCAAAAGCTGCAGTAGCTCAGTTGGTAGAGCGCATCCTTGGTAAGGATGAGGTCGCCGGTTCAAATCCGGCCTGTAGCTCGAAATTTTTTACGAGGACGAGAACAATTTTCGCCCTCGTTGAATGTGAAAGAAATTAATTGTTAACACTTAATACGTATTAAAATGGCAAAAGAAAAATTTGATCGTTCTAAACCGCACGTCAACATCGGTACCATCGGTCACGTCGACCACGGTAAGACCACTCTGACCGCCGCCATCACCAAGGTTTTGGCTGAAAAAGGTCTCTCCGAAGTAAAATCCTTCGATTCTATCGACTCCGCTCCTGAAGAGAAAGAGCGCGGTATTACTATTAACACTGCTCACGTTGAGTATCAGACCGTAACTCGTCACTATGCTCACGTTGACTGCCCCGGTCACGCTGACTACGTTAAGAACATGGTCACTGGTGCTGCCCAGATGGACGGTGCTATCCTCGTTGTTGCCGCAACTGATGGTCCTATGCCTCAGACCCGTGAGCACATCCTGCTCGCTCGTCAGGTTGGTGTTCCCCAGTTGGTTGTTTTCATGAACAAATGTGACCTCGTCGACGATCCCGAGCTTCTTGACCTCGTTGAGATGGAAATCCGCGAGCTCCTCAGCTCCTACGATTTCGATGGTGACAATATCCCCGTTATCCGTGGCTCCGCTCTCGCTGGCTTGAATGGTGAAGCAAGTGGTGTTAAGAACGTTGAGGATTTGATGGATGCAGTTGATAACTGGATTCCTCTGCCCGAGCGTCTCGTTGACAAGCCCTTCCTTATGCCCGTTGAGGACGTATTCTCCATCACTGGTCGTGGTACCGTTGGTACTGGCCGTATCGAGACTGGCGTTATCCACACTGGTGATCCCGTTGATATCATTGGTATGGGCGCTGAGAAACTCAAGAGCACTGTTACCGGTGTTGAGATGTTCCGTAAGATTCTTGACCAGGGTGAAGCTGGTGATAACGTAGGTCTGCTCCTCCGTGGTATCGATAAGGACGAAATCCGTCGTGGTATGGTTATCGCTGCTCCTGGCTCGATCCATCCTCACCACGAGTTTGAGGCTGCTGTTTATATCTTGAAGAAAGAAGAAGGTGGTCGTCACACTCCTTTCCACAACAAATACCGTCCCCAGTTCTACTTCCGTACTACTGACGTCACCGGTGAGATCTCTCTCCCCGAAGGCCGCGAGATGGTAATGCCTGGTGATAACCTGACTATCCATGTCAACCTCATCGCCGACATCGCTCTGAACGAGAATCTTCGTTTCGCTATCCGTGAAGGTGGCCGCACCGTAGGTTCTGGTCAGATCACCAAGATCATTGAATAAGATCTAATCCCACAAAGGCGCGATCAAGCGTCGCGCCTTTGATACAGGGGCATAGTTAAATGGTATAATGACGGTCTCCAAAACCGTAGTTGGGAGTTCGATTCTCTCTGCCCCTGCCAAAAATATAGATATCAAATGTCGAAATTCGGTAATTACGTTAAAGATAGCTACGACGAGTTAGTAAACAAAGTGTCGTGGCCTACTTTTAAAGAATTGCAGTCAAGCTCAGTTGTTGTTGCTGTGGCTGCTCTCATTTTAGCCCTTGTCGTGTTCTGCATGGATGTTGTTTTCGGTGCTCAGAGCATGGGTTGGAAGGGATTACTTGGATACTTTTATGCATTATTAGGATAGGTATTGACGGACTGCCGGTCTTGCTTCCCAATTTATTGAGACTTTGGCATCTGTCATGCTTGTCCGTTATGCTTTTTTCTGCGGCAATTCTATTTTGTCTGCAGATGAGTATAAACCCACTATTTCTTAAGATACAGCATGGATCAGTCTAAAAAATGGTATGTCGTCAGAGCTATTAGCGGTAAGGAGAAGAAGGCTAAGGAGTACATCGAGAGCGAAGTGGCCAAACGTGGCTGGAATGAGCTCGTGCCCCAGGTCTTGATTCCTACCGAAAAGGTTTTTTCTGTACGTAATGGTAAGAAGGTGGTTAAAGACCGCAACTTCTTTCCTGGTTATGTATTGATTGAAGCCGACTTGCGCGAAGAGATTATACCCGTTCTCCAGAATGTTCCTAACGTGTTGGATTTCCTTCGTGAATCTGGCGGTGGCAAGCCCATCCCTATGCGCGAGGCTGAAATTAACCGTATTTTGGGCAAGATGGACGATCAGTTAGATGCTGTTGACAGTTCCTCTGATGATTTCTTGGTTGGCGAAACCGTCAAGGTTATCGATGGTGCTTTCAGCAGTTTCTCCGGTGTTGTAGAAGAGGTGAACGACGAGAAGAAAAAATTGAAGGTTACGGTCAAAATCTTCGGTCGCAAAACCCCTCTCGAACTTGGTTTTAACCAAGTAGAAAAGCAATAGTATTTTTAACTAATCAACCTATTTAAAAATTTAAATCAATGGCAAAAGAAATTGCAGGATTGATTAAATTACAGATCAAAGGTGGTGCTGCTAACCCCGCTCCTCCCGTCGGACCCGCTCTCGGTGCCAAGGGTGTGAACATTATGGAGTTCTGCAAGCAGTTCAACGCTCGTACCCAGGATAAGGCTGGTAAGATTGTACCTGTTATTATCAATGTGTACACCGACAAGTCCTTTGACTTTGTAGTTAAGAATCCCCCTGTTGCCGTTCAGTTGAAAGAGATGTCCAAGGCTGCTAAGGGTTCTTCCGAGCCCAACCGCGTTAAGGTCGCCTCTGTAACTTGGGAACAGGTTCGTCAGATTGCAGAAACCAAAATGCCTGACCTCAACTGCTTCACTATCGAATCAGCTATGAGCATGGTTGCCGGTACTGCACGCAGCATGGGTATCACCGTTAAAGGTGAAAATCCCCTTGCAAAGTAAATTTAAAACATTAACAGTGGTAGCATCGCCATTGAGCGGTGCGGTGACCACAAAATCAATGAATCATGGCAAAATTAACGAAAAAACAGAAAGAAGCTTTCGCCAAATTCGACAAAAACAATGTTTACTCCTTGGAGGAGGCCGTTGAAGTTGTAAAGAACATCACTTACACTAAGTTTGATGCTTCTGTAGACATCGACGTCCGCTTGGGTGTTGACCCTCGTAAGGCCAACCAGATGGTTCGCGGTAGCGTTACTCTGCCTCACGGCACCGGTAAAACCGTTCGCGTGCTCGTTCTCTGCACCCCCGATAAGGAAGAAGAGGCTAAAGCCGCTGGCGCCGACTACTATGGTTTGGACGAATATGTAGCCAAAATCAAGGGTGGTTGGACCGACGTTGATGTTATCATTACCATGCCCAGCTGTATGCCCAAGATTGGTGCTCTCGGCCGTATCCTTGGTCCCCGTGGCCTGATGCCGAACCCCAAAACCGGCACCGTTACTATGGAAGTTGGTAAAGCTGTCCAGGAAGCCAAAGCAGGTAAGATCGACTTTAAGGTTGACAAGTATGGTATTATCCACACTGCCGTTGCTAAGTGCTCCTTCGACAACAACAAGATCGTTGACAATGCTCGCGAGGTTCTCCAGGCTATCGTTAAGCTGAAACCCGCTGCAGCAAAAGGTACCTACGTTAAGAGTATCTGCATCAGCAGTACCATGAGCGCAGGTGTTAAGGTTGATACTAAAGCCGCTTCTCTGTAACATTTAATTATTGAAAGATCATTATGAGAAAAGAACAAAAAGACCAACTCATCGACCAACTCTGCGAAGAGATTAAGGCTTATCCCCTGATCTATATTGCTGATCTTGGCGGGTTGAATTCGGTACAGACCAGTAAGCTCCGTCGTGCCGCTTTCCGCAAAGAGGTCAAGTTGGAAGTCGTCAAAAACGCTCTCTTGATTAAGGCTATGGAGCGCACCGGAATGGATTATTCCGAGCTTTACCCCGTAATCAAGGGTGAGACCGCCATAATGCTTTCGAACACCAACAATGCTCCTGCCAAGCTCATCAAAGAGTTTCGTGCAAATGAGAAGGGTGCTCAGAAACCCGTTCTTAAGGGTGCTTATGTTGAAGAATGCTTCTATGTTGGTGAACAACATCTCGAGGAACTTGTCAATATCAAGTCCAAGAACGAACTTATCGCCGACATCGTGGCTCTCCTCCAGTCCCCTGTCAAGAATGTTATCTCGCAGCTCCAGTCTGGTGCCAACACCATCACTGGTGTTCTGAAAACATTAGAAGAGAAGGCCGAATAAGCCTTTTGGGTTGGACCCCTTTAAAAGTCCATTTTAAACAACAATTATCATTTAGTAAAAACACATTTAAAAAAATAAAGTCATGGCAGACATCAAAGCTATTGCTGAAGAATTAGTTAACTTAACCGTTAAAGAAGTAAAAGAACTCGCTGACGTTCTGAAAGAAGAATATGGTATCGAACCCGCTGCTGCTGCTGTTGCAGTTGCTGCTCCTGCCGCTGGTGGCGCTGCTGCCGCTGAGGAAAAGAGCTCCTTCGACGTTATCCTGAAGGCTGTTCCCGATGCTACCAAGAAGCTCGCAGTTGTAAAGGCTGTTAAGGATCTCGCTAGCCTTGGTCTGAAAGAATCCAAGGAACTCGTTGACGGCGCTCCCAAGACCGTTAAGGAAGGCGTTAGCAAGGACGAGGCTGAGTCTCTGAAGAAAGCTCTCGAAGAGGCTGGTGCTGAAGTTGAGCTCAAATAGTTCGAACTATCCACAGTTTATGAGGAATAGGGCCTCCGGTTTTTCCGGAGTGCCTATTCCTCTTTGCTATGCAACTTGGTTTTTTGAATTAAGCCTATATTAGTAAATCTCCTTTTCTCTCTTTCAGTTTAAAAGAGTAGTAGCATTAAGATTCTGAGTTCTAAATACTAGTTCATAATAAAAATTAAGTCCCTTGGCTAACAATCAACCTATCGAAGTAGTAAATTTTGCATCTGTTCGCAAGTATGAGTACCCCGACTTCTTGGATATTCAGCTGAAGTCGTTCCAGGACTTTTTCCAGATTGAGACGAATCCCGATAATCGTTTGGAGGAAGGTCTCTTTAAAGTTTTCAAGGAAAATTTCCCCATCTCAGATGCACGTAATAATTTCACGTTAGAGTTTCTTGATTATTTTATTGATCCTCCTCGCTATTCTATTGAGGAGTGTATCGAGCGCGGTTTGACCTATAGCGTTCCGCTGAAGGCCAAACTGAAACTTTCGTGCAATGACCCGGAGAACGAGGATTTCCAGGCTATAGAGCAGCCCGTTTATCTGGGTATGATCCCTTATATGACGCCCAAGGGCACTTTTGTCATTAATGGCGCCGAGCGCGTTGTTGTTTCTCAGCTGCACCGTTCTCCCGGCGTTTTCTTTGGTACACAATTCCACTCGAATGGTACTCAGTTGTACTCCGCTCGTATTATTCCTTTCAAAGGTTCGTGGATGGAGTTTACTACCGATATCAACAATGTGATGTATGCTTACATTGACCGTAAGAAGAAACTCCCCATCACTACTCTGTTGAGAGCTATCGGTTTCGAGTCGGATAAGGAAATTTTGGATATCTTTAGTCTTGCTGAAGAGGTTAAAGTTACCCGCACCAACCTCAAGAAGGTTGTTGGTAAGCAGTTGGCTGCTCGCGTTGTTGACGCATGGACAGAGGATTTTGTCGATGAGGATACCGGCGAAGTGGTTTCTATGGAGCGTACCGAGGTTGTGATCGAACGCGACAAAGAGCTTACCGAAGATGATATCGAAAGAATTCTGGAACTTGATGTCAAAACGATTTTGGTTAAAGTCGAAAATCGCGATGGCATTGATTATTCAGTCATTTATAATACCCTTAAAAAGGATACTACCAACAACTCTAAAGAGGCTGTTGAGTATATCTACCGCCAGTTGCGCAATGCCGAACCTCCAGACGAGGAAACTGCGCGCGGCATTATCGAGAAGCTTTTCTTCTCCGATAAACGTTATGATTTGGGCGAGGTAGGTCGCTATCGTATCAATACCAAGTTGAATCTCGATATTCCTGATACCACCCGTGTCCTTACCCAGACCGATATTACCGAGATTATCAAGTATCTCATCCAACTGATTAATCAGAAGGCTGACGTCGATGATATCGACCACTTGTCGAATCGTCGTGTTCGTACTTCTGGCGAACAGCTCTATAATCAGTTCGGTGTTGGTTTGGCCCGTATGTCCCGTACTATCCGCGAGCGCATGAATGTTCGCGATAACGAGGTTTTCACTCCTACCGAATTGATTAATGCCAAGACGCTTTCGTCGGTCATTAACTCTTTCTTTGGTACCAACCAGCTTTCTCAGTTTATGGATCAGACCAATCCTTTGGCTGAGGTTACCCACAAGCGCCGTGTTTCGGCTCTTGGTCCTGGTGGTCTTTCCCGCGAAAGAGCAGGTTTCGAGGTGCGTGACGTACACTATACCCACTATGGTCGTCTCTGTACAATTGAGACTCCTGAAGGTCCTAACATCGGTCTTATTTCTTCGCTTTGCGTGTATGCAAAGATCAACAATCTGGGCTTTATCGAAACTCCCTATCGCCGCGTTGTTGACGGCCGTGTGATTTTGGATGAAGAGCCTACCTATTTTTCTGCCGAGCTTGAGGAGAATAAGATTGTGGCACAGGCTACCACTCCTCAGGATGAAAACGGTCAGATACTTACCCAGAAGGTGAAGGCACGCCGCCAGGCCGACTTCCCCATTGTATCACCCGAGGAGGTTGACCTCATCGATATGGGTTCGAACCAGATTGCTTCTATCGCTGCATCTTTGATTCCTTTCTTGGAGCACGACGATGCTAACCGTGCGCTGATGGGTTCGAACATGATGCGCCAGGCTGTGCCTCTGCTGAATCCCGAAATCCCAATCGTGGGTACGGGTATCGAGCAGTCGGTTGCTGAAGACAGCCGCGTGTTGCTGAACTCTCTCGGCGATGGTGTTGTCGAGTATGTCGACTCCACCAAGGTGGTTATTCGCCACAACCGCACTGAGCAGGAGCGCTTGGTGTCGTTCGACGACGATTTGCATGAATACAGACTTACCAGATATCAGCGCACCAATCACTCTACCGCTATCAACCTGCGTCCTATCGTTAAGAAGGGTGATAAGGTGAAGAAGGGTCAGGTGTTGTGCGAGGGTTATGCAACCCAGGGCGGCGAGCTGGCTCTCGGACGCAATATGATGGTTGCTTTCATGCCTTGGAAGGGATATAACTTCGAGGATGCTGTTGTGATTTCCGAGCGCGTAGTTCGCGAGGATATCTATACCTCTGTCCACGTTGAGGAGTATACTCTTGAGGTTCGCGAAACCAAGCGCGGCTTGGAAGAGCTTACCCGCGATATTCCTAATGTAAGCAACGAGGCTACCAAGGATTTGGATGAGAATGGTATCATCCGCATTGGTGCCGAGGTGAAGGAAGGCGACATCCTGATTGGTAAGATTACGCCTAAGGGTGAATCCGATCCTACTCCCGAAGAGAAACTGCTTCGTGCCATCTTTGGCGACAAGGCTGGTGATGTGAAGGATGCTTCGTTGAAGGTGCCTCCTTCGATTCGTGGCGTTGTTATCGATAAGAAGTTGTTTGCCAAGATTGTTCGTGATCGCAAACAGCGTGCTCGCGAGAAAGAAATCCTCGCTAAGCCCGAAGAGGAGTACAATACCGAACTTGCCGAGCTGAAAGAGAAATTGGTTGACCGCCTGTTGATTATCCTTTCGGGTAAGACTTCCAACGGCGTTTACACCAATCACCGCGAGGAATTGATTCCTAAGAAGGTGAAGTTCTCTCCCAAGGCTCTCAAGGCTATCGATTATACCGAGGTTAGCCCCAATAAGTGGACTTCCGATAAAGATACCAACAACTTGATTAAGGAGTTGTTGAATAACTACAATATTAAGAATCGCGAAATCAATGGTCGCTTTACCCGTGCCAAATTCGCTCTTACCGTTGGTGATGATCTCCCCAGTGGAATCGTACAGATGGCCAAGGTCTATATTGCTATGAAGCGCAAGCTTCGCATCGGTGATAAGATGGCAGGTCGTCACGGTAATAAGGGTATCGTATCTAAGATTGTACGCGCAGAGGATATGCCTTTCCTTGCAGACGGTACTCCTGTAGATATCGTTTTGAATCCTCTGGGTGTGCCTTCGCGTATGAACCTTGGTCAGATTTACGAAACTGTTCTCGGTTGGGCCGGCAAGGTGCTTAACAAGCGCTTCAAGACCCCCATCTTCGATGGTGCTACACTGGAACAGATCAATGGTTATATGCGTGAAGCCGGCTTGCCCGAAAACGGCCGTACCTATCTTTATGATGGTGAGACTGGCGAACGTTTCGATCAGCCTGCTACTGTGGGTTACATCTATTATCTCAAACTCCACCATATGGTTGATGATAAGATGCATGCCCGTAGCATTGGCCCCTACTCCCTCATTACCCAGCAGCCTCTTGGCGGTAAAGCCAACTTCGGCGGCCAGCGTTTTGGTGAGATGGAGGTTTGGGCTTTGGAAGCTTATGGTGCTTCGCATGTCCTGCAAGAGGTCCTCACAGTCAAATCTGACGATGTTATGGGCCGTGCCAAGGCTTACGAATCCATCGTCAAGGGCGACAATATGCCTACTCCTGGTATTCCCGAGTCGTTCAACGTGTTGGTACACGAGCTTCGCGGCTTAGGCTTAGAGGTAACTTTTGATT
>JAGHRY010000061.1 GCA_018066145.1 Candidatus Colimorpha merdihippi
GTTGAACCACCCCTCCGCCGCCATCACCGTCACCTCGTACTGCCATGATTTCTGCATCGTTCGCCAAACGGCGCGTACAGACCTCAACCTTCTTGTGGACATGGGCCTCCTTTCCGCGAAAAAAGTCAAAAAGGAATTCGTTTATTGCCCTGCCGCCAACTTTGAACAAAGATTGCAAGAGATTGGCAGAAATTGATACAGCCTGCCTAGGCCCCCATCGGCTAATCTGCGGCTAATTTGCAGCCAATTAGCCGATACGCGCCATGCTGCACCTCCCGGCGTTTTCTTTAACGCCTTGTGATTCCAGTGTTTTTGCAATTCTTGGCGGTTCCGTAATAACGCCGTTTTTCCCCAATCGTCTGGCCTGCCCCATCCAGTCGCCGTATGAATAAAAGCACACCCCAAAAGAGTACACACTCCCATCGGCTAATCTGCGGCTAATCAACAGCCAATTAGCCGATACCCGCCAAACTGGCCCGCCCCGCGCCGCATGGCGCGCTATCCCGATTTGTACATTGTCCTTTGTACATTGTACATTGAAATCCCCCACCCCCCAACCAGAGCCGGAAGAGCAAGACATGCCCTTTTGACACCAACCGAAGCCCTGCAGCAACTACCCACCCCAAGACCAAGTCCACTACGCCCTCACTCAATACAAGGCCGATTCTGCAGTCCACCACTCTATGCAACTGGAATCGCTATAGGCTCATGGAGGCTGCGCACAATTTGGATAACGGCTGGATATTGAGCACCAAAAAGCTCCGTGATGTCGTAGTTGCTGAACGGCTCTTTGTTGACAACATCGCTTGTTTCCATGTCACCGTTGACCCGCACGTAGTTAATGATGCTTCGGATATATTCCTGCTGCATGGAGTTGAACGTGTTGCCGTTGAGATATTGGCTGAATCTCTCATTCACAACCTCCTGATTCAAGCCGATCAAGCTACGTACAAAGGCCGCTAGATTGTCGTGGTCCGTAATCTTTCCGTAATCCTCCTTGCTGCCGAGCTCATGCCACAGGATGCGCTCGAGCTCCAGCAAGTCTCCCTCGTTGATGGGCTTCAAATTATGAATCTTGGCGATAACCGGGCTGTCGATATGCTCCATTAGATAATCTATTACCTTCTCCCGGTATGAGCGTATGTCCACAACTGTGTCCGCAGGGTCGTATTCCGCCTGCGTTATTTCATCGTGAATATCGATGTCGTACTTGGAGCGTCCCTCTCCTTGTAGGAACTGCATCAAATCGCGCAAGCTTTGTCTCAGGCGTTCAATCTCCCTCACACGGGGAGCGCGCCAGAAGTTGCCGTCTACAGCCATCTTCAAATCGTCAGCCTTGGCTCTGACCTGGGGAACAGAAGACTTTTCCTCAAGCAGGTACTTTGACACCTGCCGTATTTTTTTCACATCCTTGGCCGCATCCTTGGTATTGCCGTTGCTGATTAGGGCCAACGCCACATGAAGCATGCGACAGTCGAAGGCTATCGAAAGAGGATGCCCCTGGATGCCGCTATCCAGCAGTGGCACAATATGCCTTTGCAGCTCATGTAGAGATACCGGGGTCAGTGCCGTCCAATTATCCCAGTCGCAAAACTTGTCAACATACTGCATCTCAGCTCGCACCTGTATACGGTTGCTATGGGATTTGACTCCCTCCACTTGGCGGTGCAGTCCCTGCTTGAGTTCTTCCCGGTAGGAGCGGAACCAGTCGTCTTCCTGATAACGGATGTCCTGCAGACCATATACGATATCCGACTGGATAACAAAGAGCCGCTGTGTCAAACTCAGCATGTTGCCTTGCGCAGATGCGCCCTCCGGATGAGTGCCGAAGAACTCAAAATTCGCGCAGTAATCAAATATGAGGAACCCGCTCTTGTTCCTGCCAGGGCCGTATATGTTCTCACACAACCGAGTACCGCGACCAATCATTTGCAGAAACTTGATTTTGGAGCGTACCTTCTTGAAGAACACGAGGTTCAGCACAGAGGGTATGTCCACGCCCGTGTCCAGCATGTCCACTGACACGGCTATGCGGAAATCCGCCATTTCTTTGAACTTCTCCACCAAGTCATCGGCCTCCTTGACGTAGTTGTCCACCAGCTGGCAGGTATTGGCGGGATAATCCGGGTAAAGCTCATGAAAGCAATCCACAATCATCTGGGCATGCTTGTGGTTGTACGCGAAGATAATGCTCTTGCCTATCGTTTCCCCATTGTCCACCCTCAGGCCTTTTGACATCAATTCCTCTATGACCTGACGGCATGTGTTCTTGTTGAAAAGGAAACGGAACAGCTCGTTGCCTGGCACGTTGAAATCCGGTGTCGGCAAATCCAGCTCGGCAAAATAATCGTCCAGTTGCTCCCTTTCGTCTGCGGTGAGCTTGGAAGGGTCGATACCCTCCGAGATGAGCAGAGATGTACGGTTAATGACTCTGTACCCCACAAGATAATGTTCGTTTATCGCATCCTCCAGGCTGTAGTCGGAATCAGGCACACCGGATTCGCAGCCGAACAGGCTGTATGTGTTTGCGTCCACCTCATCCTTGGGGGTGGCAGTCAGCCCCACCAGCAAGCTGTCGAAATATCGGAAGATGGAGCCGTAGCGGTTGAAAATACTGCGGTGCGCCTCATCAATGATGACAAGATCAAAACGGCCAGACTTGAAGCGCTTTTCCTCCGCATCTATGTTGTTTATCATCGTCTGGTACGTGCAGAACATCAGACGGGCGTTGTAGTCTGGCTTCTCCTTGCCGGAGAGCTCGCAAATGCTCATGTCCGGCAGGAGCTTGGCAAAATTCTGCTTGGCCTGATGAACCAGGCTTGTGCGGTCTGCCAAGAACAGCATATTCTTCACCCAGTTGTTGCGCAGCAGTATATCCACCAAGGAAATGGAAACGCGGGTCTTGCCTGTTCCAGTAGCCATGACCAACAGGCCGCGCCTGTACTTCTTGTTCAGCTTTTCGCACAATCGGGTGACGGCTATCTTCTGGTAGCCCCGGTTCGTGATTTCATCTTTGATGGTCAGGTCGGCAATATCCTTGCGACCGCGACGGGCAAGCATCAGCTCCAGTTCCTCAAGCGTATGGAACGCCAACACCTGCCTGTCGGGGTACAGTCCGTCTATCACTTTCGTGGTGTATCCGTTGGTGTAGTACAATACGGGCTTGTATCCGTAGCGCTTCTCCATGCAGTCGCCGTACAGGTCCACCTGATGCCGCCCCTTTTCCGGGGAAACGGATGTCTTCTTGGCTTCCACGATGGCCAGCGGCTTGCCGTCCCGACCATAGAGTACGTAGTCGCAATACCCCATCCCAGTGGTATTGGGCATGCCTTCCACCTCTATCTCCACACCAGCTTTCCCTGGCTGGACTACATTGTCACACTCCAGAACCTCCCACCCTGCTTCCTTCAAGTACAAGTCAATGTAAAGTTTGCGGGTGTTTGCCTCACTCATGTAGGGGGGCTTCCTGTAGGCCTCGCCAGGGTGTTCCTCCTTGTGCCGTATCAGCTCAGCCAGCGCTGTTATGTTATCCTGCGCAAGTTGAGCCTCAGTCTTGCGAATCTTCGTCCCATGCTCCGCATTCATGCCCAGGATGCGCACAAAGTGCATCGCCTGCACCACATCAGCATCGTCTATGAAGTCCACTATGGCCGAGTTGTCTATCAGCTCCAGCAATGTTGCCTTCTTGCGACGGCTTGCTTTGCACAGTGGGTACAAACCATCCACCAAAGCTGCAAGCAGCTCCCTGCTCAACCGAGCCTTATCCGCACTCTCGGTGGTAGCTTCAATTTGCTTCAGTTTTACCTGTACATGTTCCCAATCCATAGTCTCTACTGAAGGGTAAGTTTGGAATAGAAAACGCCTCGTTCACGCATTTAGCACACCTCTCTCGCCAAGTCAAGCTTTTTCCGCGCATCTCCACGACAACTTTTGATTTGTCGACCTGTTCCACAAAGGCGGCAAAGGCGGCTTGCGCATGGACAGGAGGTGCAACAATTTGCATATCTCGAATAATGATTTGCGACAAATTGGGTTGCGCTGCACCTGCAACCCTGCTTAACATCCACTGTTCCTGGCTAGTAATTGCATAATACAAAAAGTATGGATGATAACTTGCGTGGGGGAGTACTGCACAAACGGCCTGATTTGATGTACTCCTTATTTTCAGCAGTCCCACTTTGCCCGCCGTGGCACCATACATGGCAATCACTATGCTATTGATTGGAATCCATTTTGCTGAAGAATTGCTCAGGCCTTCCTCCGTAATGCATTTAGAAACTTTTGTAATTATACCTTGATTGATTTCACCACTAGTCAGCCACGGAATCTTACCATTAAGATAATATTCTGGCCTTGAGGCAGATGGGGTACCGCCAGAAAGCGTGTGAAAAACATCGCCTAATCGAATTGTGTCGTGACACCCTCCGAACATCTCGACAAATCGGGCTTTGACTAGCTGATCTAGCTTGCCCAAAGCAGCCTTGCACACATGTATAAGGCCTACAATATGGCTGAGAACATCAATCCTATGCGCTTGCATTGCCTCATCGGGAAGTCTAATCTCTATATCCGCTATATCGCTTAGAGATATTGACGGATAGGCATCATCTTTTATCAGTCTATTAGGTTTGTGGTATTGAAAGTAGAATTGTAGATAGGGGGAAATATCTTCTCTTTTCAGCGTAACCGCCGCCAAATGGTTGACCACATACGAGGGTGATGGCAGAGCGTATACTATGCCTTTTAAACAAGACATACCGCTTTTGGCAAAAACGATAGTACCTGAAGGATAAAGCTTTAGCTTATGTTTTTTTGCAGCTTCTGGGGTGACCCTTTGTATTTCCGATAATGCACCCCCCTCAGATAACGACTTAAGATTTGCCGCTTTAATGAACGGCACACCATCGTCACAGTAATCACTGCTATTTTGCGGAGCTCCCTGACCAGCGCTTATGGTGGCAATATCTCCAAGTCTGCACTTCTTCATCACCTCAACAAATTGGAAGTTATTCACCCAGCAACTTGCGCAACTCAGCAAGTTCCGACTTGACCTGTGTTTCCAGCCTTTCAAGCTCGTCCAAGATTTCTGATGTCGGCGGATATTCCACGGCGACGTATTCAGTCCGCTTGTACTTGTTGA
>JAGHRY010000319.1 GCA_018066145.1 Candidatus Colimorpha merdihippi
TCAATGTGGCAAAGGTGGTCATCAAGGAGCACTATCCCACTTTCTCTATAGCAAACCTTAAGTCGCTGTTATACAACGCATATATCATGAACCGATTTTTTGTCATATCGGGTTTCCGTCCGAACAAGTCAATAAATGCCAAAATTGTCAAAGAACTCTTTAATATTGCGGCTCCTGCCGCCTAATTGTTAACTTTTTTCTACCGAACCATTGAAATTGTATGGGGCCAATATTACCCGAATGAGACATCGACTCTTTGTCTATACGTTCACCGACAGCATCATAAGAGCAATTGTATCCAAGATCAATTCCATAGACACTAACCCCCAATCCCCTATTCCCATGAATATTATAATCGTCAATCAGATATGTATAATGATCCCATTGTCTTATTCTGGAATACTCGGTCTTATGACTAAACAAATCCACGGAACTTAAATTTGCATTAAAACCAACGTGTTTTCCCATCGTTATTCCTGCCGACACTTGACCCCCAATAGAAAACGAAACGGAAATGCCAATTGTCCTTTGTTTTAAAGAATAAAGCCATAGTGATCGTTTGTTACTAATTGTTTCGTCCGGTCGATACGCCCAAACCCCATCTCGTTGACCATGGGTTTTATTATCCTTACCAACTCCATAGACAAGGAAAGAATAATCAGGTTTTTTTCAGTCCCTCTATTAAATATTTCGCCCACTCTTTCTGACCCAAATCGTTTTGCTGCCTTTTTGTGAGCCTTCTGGGCTTCTTTTTCGGTATCAAAAAGTCCATCAACAACAATCCTTTTAACTGGGTTCCATCTACAATATTGATATGAAGAAAAACCAAGATACTTGTCCGCCATCGGGACTACGCTCAGCCACCCAGTCAGCGCCTCGCTGTCATAGTATCGAGCACCAAAATAGTGATACCCGCTCTCTGCATCCTTCTCTTTGCCGGTGAAAGTGGAACCAACAAAAGTGCTACTGAAAGTGGCGTTTAGGATGGCTTGGCAATATGTGGAGTTTAGACCATTCACGGTTAAAGATTCGATTTTTCCTACTATTTGAAATGATGTGGAGATTGTTTGGTTGACGAGTCAACTTTTTTAGTACAAGATAGTTCCTGCCGAGAGTAGGTTATTCGAAACAAGCAAACTCAAGAACAACCAACTTCTCTCCATTAAAATAGCATGTGATTTCAGACGCGCCACTCTCATCAACAATAGTCATCGTATCCCTGATTATTTTACAATTAAACAATGACTCGCAATCAGCTTTTGAACAGCCAATCCTAAGTCCATTTTTCAGCGAGACACCTCCTTTTGTCAACCAACCATAACGAATTGAATAGGTATTGTTTTCTTTCCAATAGACTTCAAAATTCATATCGTCTTTCCAGTATTCATCAATAATGGCATGGGGTTCTTGCTTGACAAAATGTTTGTCGAAATGTGACAGATAGTTCTTTAGTGAGTCTATATCGAAAGGTGTGCTCACCAAATAATCGCCATATATTGTTGAATCAGTATTGAATATTTCTCTGAAAAGGTCTGTTGAAACTATTATTGAATCTTTTTCAACCATAAATGTTTCTTCGGGATGGGCCTTCTGTGTATGGAAAGAACAACCAACCAAACAGACAGCAAGCAAAGTATGTAATAAATAAACGATTTTTTTCATGTTTTATAGTTATTCTAGATGTGAAATAATATCTCCCAACGTTTTAATAATAGGAACTTTATTGTTTTGAAGTTTTTCTGAGAATTTTGGTTCTGGTGCCTGATTGAATGATGCATTGTTTCCTCGAGACAATATTTCAATGTTTCCAAGTGTTGTAGTATGTCCATCTAAAAAAGGTACATTTATAGCACACTCGTTACCATCAATTATATTTTGCAAATCGTTGACTGAACGAGGATCAAACACCAAACTATTCTTGTTCTTAAAGAGTCTGCTAACATTACAGATTGAATTCCCCTCACCTGAAACATACATGTACTCTACATGAAGATGCGGTCCTGTAGAAACGCCACCAGTCTCTCCAACCTGACCTATCTGCTGTCCATTAGAAATTTCATCATTTAATTGTACGGCAATACTATTGAGATGGGCATATAATGTATAGAACCCTTTCCCATGATTTACGATAACTGCATTACCATAACCATTCATATTGCCCGCAAAAATTACTGTTCCACTTGCTGCAGAATTAACGGCCGCCCCCTTGACGGCAGGCATATCTAATCCATGGTGAGGTCTAAACTTATTCATTTTGGGCTGTAATCGAGCCGACATAGGAACACTTGAAGGGACTTTATTGCCAAAACCATTCACTAGACTTATCCATGGAATATTCCCATCCGGGTCAACAAATATCATAGGATTCCAAGCACAATAGTTGTACGGACTCACACTTGGATACTTGTCCGCCATCGGGACTACGCTCAGCCATCCCGTCAGTGCCTCGCTGTCATAATACCTTGCGCCGAAGTAGTGATAGCCGCTTTCGGAATCCTTCTCTTTGCCGGTGAAAGAGGAGTCAACATATGTACCGCTGTAAGCAGCATTCAATGTGTCTTGACAATATGTGGAGGCCGTCTGAATCACAGTGCAAAGATACGTTTTTTTTGAGAGTTAGAATGATGGAACACAAGTCTATCCAATTGAGTTGATGTTTCTGTTTGCAATATATTGTTAATGGCAAACAAAATTGCAAACAAAATTGCAAACAAAATTGCAAACAAAAATTATTTTAATCTCTTGTATTTTACATTATTAGGTATGCTATCTTTCGTTTGCACGATTTCATTTTCTGCAACTAGCTCTGCAAACAAACGAGAAACAGTGGATCTATCTTTCTCTTGAAGTTTAAGTAAAGCTCTTGCCTCTCGATTGTTGATAGTATCTATTGAGTACGAGTGGCTCGCGAATCGTCTGTCCATTCGCGAGCCACCTATCATTGCTTAGCATCAATCAATCGCTGCTTACCCCATCTTCTTGAATTTGTCGGCGCCATAGCGTTTGTTGGACTCAATCACGCCGGCTTTGTTCCATTCCGACGTAATGCGCTGCAAACTCGACGTAATGCGCATTTCCTTTACCGCTGCCAGCAGCTGGTCGCGGTCAAACTCATCGGGCATCATGGCATACAGCTGCTTGAATCTGAAATTCTTCTCCAGCTCGCCGTAGTCGTCGTAGCTGTCCACAAGTCCGTTCACCATGCTGTTGGCCACCCATGCTGCAAATTGGCACACAGCCTCCTTCACTTTGGGGCCGCCCTTCTCGCCATAGAGAAACCATGCCAGCATGCCGGCGCGGAATCCCGTCAGGCTGGCGCGCAGATAAAACACAGTAGGTGCCACACATTTGGCCTTGCCTGCTTTGTCCAGCAGCGTGCTTCGCCACTGGTCCAGATACTTGTTCAGCCAGGGAAGCTTCATCTCATAAATGTCTTTGGCCTCGTAATAAGGCACCTCCTTGCCCTCCTTGTCGGTAATGGAGTAATGCTCTATCGAAATATCGTTCAGCCGTTTCAGTGCCTGATCCACCACCTTGCGCTGAGCCGATGAGTATTGGCCCCAAATCTCGCGGGGTTCAAAAGGATGGTACGGCAGCGTAGCGATAATAAATCTGCTCATAAATCCATTCTCTTGCGTGTCGGTATTGAAAAACTTGTCCACCGACCTAGGGGTGCCGGTATACAGTATGTTGTAATACACATCCACATGACCGCTGAAGCTGGTGTCGCAAGCCGTATGCTGGCCATAGCGCACATTGTCGAACCCTTGGCGCAGGAAGTCGCTGATATCGCCATGCCCGCTCGACAGCGATTTTCTCACCGTGTCTATTTCGGGAGCCACCGTAAAGCAATGCAGACTGTCGTTGTGCTGCATTATCTTCAATAGCGCCGGCTGGGTCACCTTGGGGTCGATGATGCGCAGTATCGGCGTAGGTTCGTCCGGAATGCGTTCTTCGGCCTCTTTGGCGTTCATCTTCACGTTGCTCAGCTGCAGTTTGCGTGTCTTCTTCTTGTATTCGCGCATCAGTTCTTCGCCGTAGTCGTCCACCTTCTGCACCTCGCTCAGGTAATCTTCAGCCATGTCCGACACAAACGATTTTCCCGACCCCTGTTCGCCCCTGATGCACACGAAGAATGTCGGGGCCACCTGCTGCCGGGTCCAGTAGGTAGCGCGGAGCCTGCTGCCCAAAGTGCCCAGTACAGGCAAGGTGCTGAGCACCGCTACCGATTCAAAGCCCGCCGGGGCGATATCGGCAAACTGGCGAATGCAGGGAGGCAGCGGAGGCAGCTCTGTGGTGTCCAAAAACTGTGCCAAGCTCTCGGCGGCATCGGCATCGAAAGCCACTTCGTCGCCCTCATCCTCGACATCTTTGGCGGCATGGCTACGTTCCAGCCGGGCTATCACATCCTTCAGATCCTGGGGCATAGCCGAGCGGAACGAGTTGCAAGCCCTCGTGCATTCGTTCAGCACCGCCTCGTCGCTCAGTCCGTAGTGCGGAATATTGGCGGCAATCACGGCAGGCTGATATTCGCAAATATGGCGCATCCGCTGCGCCAGCGTATAAATCAAATTAATGTACTGACCCTCGGCGGGCTCGCCCACCTGGCTCTTGATCCAAGCCTCGGCAATATCCCTGAGGGGAATATTTTTGAAATGATTCTGCATGGATTTTATTCTTGTGATTGGTGATTGATGATTAAAGATTGGTGATTACCGAAATCTTCCAGTGCGGCATCTATCGCCATGCCTATTGTCCTGCGGGTGCGCAAGCATTTGCGTACCTCCTTGGGGTCAATCTCGGCGGTAAGCATATAGTGGCCGTTCTCGCGTGTCATCACCTTCACGTTCCTATCGCAGAAGATGCGTCTATTGCGAATATGGTGAACGGTATACTGCTTGCGGATAGTCACCTGATTGCCCACAATCGTCACCCGTTGATGGTTCAGCTCGTGCAAACTCCTGCCCACAATTGGAGTGCCATACACATCCACCACAGCAGGTTCAATCCTATGAAAATTCTTACCAGTAGTTGTTTTTTTCTTTTGACTCATAAAACTATCAAAGATTAATGATTAATGATTAGTGATTAGTGATTAGTGATTAATGATAAAGGATAAAAGGTTAGAGGTTAAAGGTTAGAGTAGAGATTAATTATCTGCCCCCTATGCCCCTGTTTTCATTTTTGTCTCTGATTAGGGGCGTTGCCCCTAGAACCCTATTTCATTTTTCTTGTCTTGATACAAGAAAAACGAAACAAAAAGAAAATCAAGGCTGTGCGTCGCTGGCTAAAAATCAGCCGCGTGGGACTAAAGCGCTTAAACTCGCACGACACGCCTGATTCATAGGGGTTCCCTCACTTTTTCAGGGGAACTCCAATAATTTTAGGCATCCCTCCTTTACGCTCAGACAAAAGCGCTTCTTAACGCCCCACACAGCTGATTTTCTTAACGCCCTCTCCGCAATGCCAAAGGCTGCCGCACCATAATTGTCGCGATGAAAGCATCTAAATAGCAAACAATCGCCGGCTCCTGCCCCATGGCCTTGCGGGAGAAGGCGTTAAGAAAAAGTGGCAGAAAAGCGTTTAAAAGGGATTTCTGTCTGAGCAGAGAAAAGGGAATCCTTCAAAACATGAGTGCTGGAAATAAATGAGGGATTCATTACAAAACAGGACTCCAGTGCGAGTTTAAATCACTTAGGTAACATCTAAAAATTGATTTCTAATGATTTTGAGGTTTGTTTTAGGCAGATTGCTGTGCAGAGCCGAAGGAGCGTAGCGGGCTACGTGACTGAGCGATAAACAGCAAGATGCCAAAAGAAGGCCAAAATCATAGAAAAGTTTATATCTGATTCCTTCTTTCAAAACGTTGAATTTTCAGATGTTACCTCAAGCTTTTCTGTCGCTTTTTTAGCCTTTGTACGCACAGCCTTGATTTTCTTTCTAAGGACCATTTTGCTATTCCAAGACTTGGAAAAGTCTTGGGCAAAATGCTCGAAGCCTCACTGGGGCTTCTCGTCTTTCAAGAGAAAGAAATGAAATGGGGTTCTAGGGGCCAAGCCCCTAATAAGATACAAGAAAAATGAATCGGGGTCATAGGGGGCAACGCCCCTAATCAGCAACAAAAAATCAGCGACAAAAAATCCGAAGCGGGGTTCGCAAGGGGCAGAGCCCCTTGTAATTACTGCCTCTCAACCCACCACGCCCTCAAATACATGCTGGGAAACACCTCCTGGGGATTCTGCTTCCCTGGCTTCTCGCTTACATAGCCGTCGCATTTGATCTGGTAGCGGTTCTTGTACTCGGGATCCTGTTCCAGCAGCGCCTTCACATTGGGAATGATGTCATCTTTCACATAGCACACGATGCCGGCGAAGCCCGTCTGCGGACCGTTCTCGTTGTTGTATTCTTTCAAAACCAGGCGCATTGTCTCGCGCTGGGTGCCGTCCTGGCGGGTTGTGGTGCCAAAGCGGACGGACTTGATATAGCCTGTAAAGTCCATATTGTTATTGGGGTTAATTAAACGTTTTTGTTGCAATCGTGCCGCCGAACCGCTGCGGGGGTAGGCACTTCTCTCGGCGTAGGGCTGGAAAGGGGGTTCCCCGTTGGTGTCGGGGTACACCCTCTTCCAATACGCCTTTTCTGCTTCCGTCAGAGCCATAGCTATACTGTTACCTCCTCTGGCTCGCAATGCCTACAAGGCAGCGGGTGGACGGCGTTAGGCTTAGGCAGAAACTGATCTTCCGAAGGCGACATTAGGAAAATCGCCAGCGAATCCACCACAAAGCTGTCGCCCATCACCATCCTTCCGCCGTCCAGGTAGTCGAGCAGTTTCTGGCACAGCCTCCCCTGGACTCTCGGCTTCAGATCGCGAAGAATATTCGCCAGCTGCTTCTGCTGTCGTGGTTCCAGCAGGGCAAACAGCTCCTGCTGCGGATTGGGCTGGTAGCGCCTAGGGGCTAATCTATTTTTATACATAAGTTGAAAATTTTTAGATTACTAAACAAGTTCGTTCAAAAACAAATTCAAGAAATACTGTTGCCCCTTGACGGTTACGCAGGTGGTCAAACTTTCTATTATCCGTTCCTTTCAAGGGGATTAAAAAAATGTTATTATTCTAGTTTTTTTCGAAAATCCTACTGACCCAGCCAGCCGATCTTCGTATAGTTTTCCGTTCTCCATGTCAAAGACCACTCGAAAACCCCGGTCTCCCGTCCGTTTTCGAGACGCAAAAATGCAACATGTTTTCCGCTGTGGATTTTATGAAGAATAAGGTGGATAAATAAAAACAGGGCAACCCTTTCGGATTGCCCTGTCGTTCACTGCATGTAGCAGAATTAAAAAATCTTTTGTGGAAATTTATTTTCTTTGTGGGAAATTATTGCGGGAATATCGCACAAACTATCTCCATCATATCTTCATCAATTTCCTCCTGCCACGGCTTTGTGTTGTTCTTCAACGTATCCACACTCACATTGGGTGAAATGCCGCATTCGTTTACGAAAAAGTTCACCACGGCGGCCGGCGAAGGATACTGCGTTGCTTCCACAAAACCCATCTCCTGCCACTTCCTGTAGAAACACACCACCATTTTCCGCACCGTATTACCCTTGCTCGTGTTCCACTTTACGCCAAGCAGCATATTGTCCTCAACAAACTTCTTCACCCTGCTGGCCTCCTGAGCACTCAGTCTCTCGTCGGCAAACAGCACCTCTGCGGGTCGGCCCGCACCCTTGCGTTCCGTGGTCGTGCCGTTCTCTACACCGACCGCCTCGCCGTCCACGTGCATCTCGTCCACCTGCCCAATCTGCATCGTCATATCCTTGTCGAACTGTACGTGCATATTGTCAATATGGTTGATATTCTGTCCCACCTTGTCGTGGAAATGAATCTCAAACGTGGGTCTTTCCTTCTTCTCTGCCATGCTATTCCTCTCCTTTCCGTTCTATTGTATCCACATGGGCTATAGCCTGGCCGACAGGAGCGTTGAAATTAATCACCGTCTTGCTCTCGCCCTTGCCCAACTGGTCGATAATATTGTCCAGTTCGTCGTCAGCCCACGACTTGCGCCGCGTCAGTTTGGTGAGGAATGCGGCAATAATCTTTTTATCGTCAGCGCCGAACTTCTCGTCGGCCAGCTGCACGGCCGACATCACAAAGTTGCGTAGCGTCTCATTTTGTTGCGTCTGCACATATTCTTTCGACTTCAACCGCCTGATTTCCGCGTCGCGTTCTTGTGCCAGCTGCTTGAATTTCTCGGCTTGTGCACGCTGCTCGTCCACCCGGGCGCACAATTTGGTCGTGACCGTCACCAGCTCATTGTTCAGTCGGTCCACCTCCTTCTGTTGCTGGTTGACCATCTGAACGAAATCCTTCAGCCCAGCTTCCACGACCGCCCTGTTCGACAACTGCTTCATATCGTAGAACACCTTCGCCGCCTTGCGGTAGCGCACCAGCCGCTCCACATCCGTCTCGCCCTTGCGCACCATATCGTTCAGCCGCGAGGCGATCCATCCGTTCACCTGTTCCCACGCAGCAACCGAGCCGATGCTCACGGGCAACGACTGCAACTTGCCCAGCACCGCCGCGCACCGCTCCGTCGGCATCGGGCTCACGGCCAGCACACCTGCCAACGAATAGCACACAAACATCTGCTGCAAAGGATCAGGAATAAACCCCACAGCATCAGCCCAGCTCTGCCCCACACTTGTTTGCATTCGCTGATACAACTCGTCCAAGCATCGGGCAAACACCCCCTCAGCCACAGGCATGACGCTGGCGGCCCGTGCTGCCTTGGCATACAAAGCATACAACTCTGCCACATCGTGCGGGTCGGCTTCAAGCCCCTCCACATCGGGCACTTCCACTTTCACATCAAAATGAATCGTCCCCTTAACAGTGCCCAGGGTTGGAGTGTTGGCGAAATACCTCGACACCTGGTCGCATTCCTCCTCGGTCAGCATATAGCCGAAGTCGGCCTCCATGTCGTCAAACAAGAACCTGACGGCCTTGCGCACCTCAAACTTGTCACGATTCATCAACTTGGCCAAATCAGCCACCGTGTACATATTTTTCTCCATTTGTGCCTACTTTTTTATTTACTTATTTATCAATATATTGCAAAAATATTCGCATTCCGAAATCAATCACATCCGTGCGTTCCATACTTACCATTTCACACTGCAAAAATACACAAAAACCACAACACCGACAAGTCGAGTTATCAACATGTTGGTGTAGCCGTGCCTAATGCCGTGTATGTCAGCCGCAAAATAATATTTTAGCTGCCAAGTGTCGGCCAAAATGAGACTGATAGCCACAAAGTAATGAAGGCCGAAAAGTAGTCAAGTTGTGACTTTTCAAACCACTCTTTTTTATAATCTCTATTTGTTGCCATTATTCCCCGCCTTTCTCAATCTCATTCTCTACCATCAGTTTTGCATTTTCAAGTAGCTGTTTTGCTTCTTTGCGTAATGAGATGCTCTTTTGCACATATTCGGCAATCTTTGTTTGAACATCTTTTCTGATTTTTGGCATTACTATGTTTTGCAGTTCGTTGCTACCTATAGCGGTTAGAATTGTTCCCGAGCAACCTTGTTTCAATAAATTCTGCATTGGCTCTGATTTAAATAGCACCAATAAGGTTTCAGGATTTATATTGTCGGATTTCACCACATAAAAGCCCGTTGAGCAAATAGCTTTGTCGTATTCGGCTGTTATCAGGGCCACGCTTTGCAGTGAGCCTTCAATAGATGAAACGATAACATCATCTGTATGCACAAGCCGCCTTGCCCTTGATGGCAATTCTGCACCGACTGCGGTTGTGCATCCTGTAATTTCACCCGAATTGCCTATATTGCTCAGTTCTATGTACTTGTATTCAGTGTCACTTTCAGGATTGAAATTCTTCTCGTTCAGAGAACATATTCGGCCCAAAATATCCGAACCATTCTTGTAATCTCTTATAAACTCAACATAATCGTCATATTTCGGCTGGTAATATTCTGCATCTAATCTTCCGCTTGCTTGAAAGGAATCTTTGAGATTCTTGATATTAACCTGAGCGTTGTTGAGCTGCCAGTCTTTTATGCCCAGTTCGGATAAAAGTATCTCTTCCGCTTCGGAATAATATTTTTTGCCTTCTTTTGATGAATCAAAAGATTTATATACAAGTTTTTCTACTTCGACATTGAATTGTTTTGAGAATATTGGTACTGAGATCTGACGGAATTTTGCAGGGCTAAAATTCGCCTGATTCCCAACCATTGAATACTTCTCAATCTCCAAACGACCATATCTTGAATTTAGAAATGCTACTAATGTCGCAGAATTAATTATATTGATATCAGGTCTAATCCTAAATAAGTATGAAGCAAATGCGTATTCGTAATCTTGAGGTACTATGGCTGCTTTCCCAACAAGTTTGGGGTTACCATTCGTCCTACAGATCAAAACATCATCTTTCTTTAATTTCAGAGATTCATATGTTTCGGTATCAATCAAATCACAATGCTTTGCTGGTTTTGATATAAAGAAAGAATCAAATTCGTTCAACCGCAAAACAGGAAATCCTATACTATTTTCGTTAAGGTCTTTTGAGGTTCCATATTGTGAAAAAGATTCTACGTCAACTCCCTTTACACTATCGAATTTTACTCTTTTCGATATATGAAATTCTGCTTCAAGTCTATAATCTTCTAATTTGAATATGTCTTGTATCGAAATTTCGCTGATTTCCAGCCCTTTCAACAATTGCTTATATTTGGCCTCGTTGAAAGGGCTACTTAAAAAAAACTTAGCCCTTCCTTTTTGGCAAACTCGACGAAGGCTTCGGCGATGCCGTCGTGTGTCATGCCTTCGTGGTTGAAAAGGTCGTGCTTCACTATCAGATGGCCGTGCGAATCCAACAGGTACTCGTTCTGCTCGCTGGCTGGGGTTCCGTTCTGTGGGTAGTCGCCTTTCTTCACAAAAATCTTTTCTCCGCTGTTGTCCTTGCTGGGCTCCTGCATGGTGGCAAAGAAGATGGGGTAATCCTCTTTCTTGGGGCAAAGGGTATCGTCCCACTTCTGAACGAAAAGCACACTTGTCTTTGTGCCAGTATGAGGCTTAAACACATTGCCATGCAGACCCACTACGGCCAAAATGCGGCAACGCTCGGAGATGTATTCACGGATATATTTGTCGGTGCTGTTGTTGAAACGGCCTTGCGGTAGCACTATAGCCATGCGACCGCCAGGCTTGAGGAAGTCGAGGTTGCGCTCGATGAAAAGGATGTCGCGACCCATCTTGCTGGCCATCTTGCCGGCTGAGTTTTTGCTCAACTCATATTTAGCGAGGATTCGGCTTTCCTTTAAGTCGCCCGCAAATGGGGGATTTGCCATCAATATGTCGAACTGGAAATCGCGGTTAGACGACTTGTCTTTGCGCAGTTTCTTTAGCTTAGTCCAACCATTGAAATAGGTCTCCTGCCAATTCTCATCCTTCAGGTTTTCGTCCCAACGCTCGTAGTCCAGTGTGTTGAGGTGGAGGACATTGGTCTGTCCGTCGCCAGCAATCAGATTCAGGGTTCTTGCCACACGCACGGCCCTTTCGTCAAAGTCGATGGCAAAGACTTTGCTTTGCACATAATCCGTACATTCCTGCGGTTTCTGTTCCAAGGTGAAGAGGTGGCTTTTCGTCAAGCCCTTGCTCTCCAAAATCTTTTGCCAGACATAGAAAATGGTATGCACAGGGAAACCACAGCTTCCTGCGGCCGTGTCTATCATCGTTTCTTCGGCAGTTGGATTGAGCATCTGCACACACATATCGATTACATAGCGAGGCGTAAAATACTGTCCTTTCTCGCCTTTGCTGCTCTTGTTGATGAGATATTCAAAAGCCTCGTCCACCACATCGAGGTTGGAGTTGAAAAGCTTTACATCCTGCAAAGAACTCACACAAACCGACAGATGCGAGGGGGTGAGCATCAGTTTGGCATCTTCGGAGAATACACCCGCCCACTTTTCTTTGGCTTTGTTGAAAAGATTCTGTAGCTTCTCTTTCAACTCTGTTTCCGTATCGCCATAATTGCGGAATTCAAGATGGCGGTCTTTCTTTCTGCCGCTCTCCATCTCGTCGTACAGCTTTGTGAAAATCAACTTAAATACTTCCTCAAAGACATCCACACCCGCATTGGCAAGCACCTCGTCCTCCATTTCCAGAATCAGGTCTTTCAGCGATTTGCGCTCGTTGATCAGTTTGTCTTTTTTGACGAGGTCGTCAATCGTCCATCGCTCGCTTAATATGTCGGAAAGCTTTTCGTTGACATTGGGGATAGTGGGTATATCTTCGAAGAAGTTGGGGTCTTTGCGGTGATAATATGAAATACTATCGCCATTGGTCCAAACTCCTATGGGCGCACCCGTACCGTTGCAATAGCTTTTCAGCTGCTCTTTTCCGTCCTTTAGCTTGGGGCTTTTCAGCTCTACGATGATATAGGGCGAATTGATTTGGTCTTTATCGAAAATGACGATGTCGGCACGTTTCTTTTCGCGCCCGAAATTTACCACATATTCCAATTCCATGCGTGAAGCAGGATAATGGAAGTCGTCGATAAGCACCATCAAATAAAGCTGACGGACGATTTCTTCAGGAGTCAGCTTGATTGATTTGTTTCTTACAAGACAATTGACGTAAGGAGTGGGTTTGCCCCTTACATCCTTTTCCTCAATTCTTTGTTCGAGTTTAGAAATCATTTCATTGCTAAACTGTGATAACTTGTAGTCGCTACCTTTTAGTATTTCAGAAATAGTCATTTTCAATATATTTTGTTTGAATTCATGAAAAAAAAATCTGTGTTACTGGTATATCTATTTGCCCAAAAATCTATTACAAAAATTTTCCAATTGCCTTTTCTTATCCCCTTCGCTAAAATTCTTCTGATGTATGATGTGTTTAATTTGTTATTGATATTTTTTCTCTTGCGTTTGTTGTCGATTGGATGAGTAAGGCTGCTGATTATTTGTTGGTGTTGGCGGCATCGTCGTAGGAGATGATCAGTATGCATTCTTTGCCTTCGAGGTGTTCGAGCAGGGTGATGCTGCCCAGGAGGGTTTTCTGGTCGGGCCCGAAAACTTGAATGGTGGTGGCGGGGTTGCCGACTTCGTCGGTGCTGGTAGTGCAGGTGCTATGTTTGTGCTCCTGCAAGAGGCTGTCTTGTAGCTGCGACAGTTGGGCATCCAGAGCGGCTTTGCTGCCTACATGTATCATCAGCATCAGTTGGTATACAGTTTTGGTTTCGGAACGATGCAGTGCCACCAAGGCGGCTTCCATGCCGGCGTATCGGCCAGAGAAAACGCTGCACTGACGGCGGGATTCCTCGGTAAGGTGCTCGCTATATTGCCAGCCTTGGGCTGAAAGCTGCTGACTGAAGCTGACGATGTCGCCACCAATGGGGATGCCCTGAAATGGGAGGTGCTCCTTTTGGGCAAAGCCCGCGAGGCTAAGGAATACAAGTAGGATAAGGGAGAATGTTTTTTTCATGATGCCGATGTTTTTATTGCTGATAGCGATTTTTCCATTGCATCACCCCTATTTCGAGGGTGTCGGAGGGTTGGGCGGCTATCTCGTAGGCAGAGCCGTCGTCGCCCCACAGGCGGTAGTTGCCGTGGTAGGGGTATTGGTCGGACTCGTAGCGGAGAGTGGCAAAATAAAAGGTTGTGGGAGCGTGGAAGCGGAGGGGGTAGGATTCGGTTATGGTTTCTTCAATACGTTGGCTGCCATCTTCGGTATGGCAGGTGAGGTGGAAGATGAGCACGCTGTCGGGGGTGAAGCGGCAATAAAGGGGAATGGCAAAGAGGGCAAAGTCGTGGTGCTGGTCGTCGAAATGCGACACCAGGCGATGATTGCCCTGCAAAGAATAGAAGATTGTAGAGTCATTCGGCCCTAAAGCAGGGCGAAAATCGGAAGAATTTTTGCTGCACGAGGCCATTATGCACGCGCCCGCGAACAACAATAATAACGCCAGCCGACCCAAATGGGACGCTTTTGCCAAATGCCAACTGGCTGCTAATGAATGGTTTTTAGATTGTCGAACACACGGAATACCCCCCCCCTCTATCAGACTGATAGAGAATAAGTTACGAATATGATTGATTTTTTTATTCATTTTGGGGGTGATTTGATGAATTATTCTGCAAAAATACGCGTTTTTTTTCAAATAGAAAAAATAAAATTTGGCAGAAAAAGTAGCTGTTTTGAGGGCAAAAGTGGGGCAAAACAGGGCTGATAGGGCTGCCGAACTGTGTATTTTGGCTCGACCAACTTTTTTCATCATTTTGATTAGTATTGATAATCAACACAATACACCAAAATACACAAATTACACAAATTACACACGATATA
>JAGHRY010000214.1 GCA_018066145.1 Candidatus Colimorpha merdihippi
GCCATATGTGTATGTGAACGAAATAGTTGTAGTAATAATATTTGATATAGTTAAATTGCATTTTATAATGAAAAAATATATATTGGCATTATTTTGTTCCTGTTTGACGCTGGTATTACTAACTTCATGCAACCAAAATAAAAAACAGTTGCGTCAGCTAGTGAGCGAGTTGAATTCCGAATGTCCCATTCCCTTAGGTGCCATCGGGCAAATGGATAATGCCCTATATAATGGCCGAGTGGTAACCTTCAACTATTCGGTATCCGGGATGGGCTCGATAGACCAAATAAAAGCACGTGAAGAACAGTTCCATCAGTTTATGCTGGATAACTATCGCAATAATAGCGATGAAGGGTTTCGACAACTGCTAGAAGCCATAGTGGCTGCCGATGCCGATTTAGAAGTAGTAATGCATTTGGACAACGGGGAAAGCTACTCTTTTCATTTCTCAAATAGTGAACTGAAAAACAATATGCCCCAGATTGAAGGAGATCCGGAGAGCTATCTTGTGTCGGCAGTCGAGTCTACTAAGATGCAATTGCCTATCAGCTATGGCCAAGGAATGGAATGCTCGCAGATAATATTGGACGAAACTGCATTCACATACATTATCGAATGCGATGAAGACCTCCTAAATATGGATGAAATGCACCAGAGTACTGTTGAAAACCACGCCCTTATGGTGGAAATGATGACGGGTAGCGTTGACCCATCCTTTATAAAGTTAATGAGTTCGCTGCGTGCCACTCATCGAGCTTTGCGCTATTTGTATATAGGCAAAACTAGCGGGAAAGAAGCCGTTGTAGAAATTGCCCCCGAAGAATTGAAGTAATTAACCCCCAATAATAGAAAAATAACAACATTAATCCTCATTATGAAAAAAATCATTTTCGCAATCGTAGCCATGTTGGTGCTTGTAGGCACGGTAAATGCTCAAACAAAAAAACGCACCATTGATCCTGAAAACCTTCCTAAAGTGGCCAACGAACTGATACAGAAACATTGGCCTAGCTGCGCAATCGACAATGCTTATATTAAAGGCAAAGAGTATGAGGCTTTGCTTACCGACGGCACAATCATCCAGTTTGATAGCAAAGGCGTGTGGAAAGAGATGAAATGCACCGATGGCCTGCCTGTGACTTTGGTTCCTGTCTACATCACTCGATATATTGTCGACCGCTATCCCAAACAGCTTATCATCGACTGCGAGAAGTTGAAAGGTGGATATGAAGTGATGATTACAAACGGATTAAAGATTCAGTTCGACCTCCGTGGCAACGTCACTCATGTGGATGAATAATATCAGTTGCTATTCTATTAATACAGTATCAAATGTATCTATTGTATTATTATTTAAGAGCCAGGCTCGCTAGTTGGCGTCGAGGAAGTCCGTATCGATATACGGCTTGTGGAAGGGGCGCCCGAATGTATAAGGCGGACAAATCAGACAATAAGAAAAGCCGTTTTCAGATATACAGTGAGTTGAATTCTTTATGCAAGTACTGGAAAGGTTTTCCTGATACATATTTTATCTTTGCTATGTACCGGAAGGATTTCACGGGTATGGATCGAATGCGTAGTTTTATTCCACAATGTGCCTATGGCCCCCTTTCGAAGAGCGATAATCCCAGCTATAATATCCTAATCGATGATAAACTCATCTTCCATGAACTGATGAGCCGATATGGGTTGCCTGTGCCGGTCCGGTATTTTTCATATAGACATGGACTGTTCAAGAGTGAAGGTAAAATGATTTCAGATGCTCAGGTGGATGAAATACTGGCTTCTCTTACAGATGATCGTATTTTTGTAAAACGCAGCATGTGCGGTTGTGCAAAAGGAGTGTCTCTGGCTATTCGTAAGGAAGACGGGTACTATACTAAAGAAGGAAAACTTCTGACGGCCAAAAGCATTAGAGAAATTATGGGAAATCAGGAATACTGTTTTGAACGTCAAATCGTGCAGGATGAATTCATGAGCAAGTTCAACCCTGATACTGTAAATACATGTCGAGTGCTTACTTACAAAGATAAGGTAGTGGCTTGTAATATGCGAATCGGAAGAAAAGGTGCTTTTGTAGATAATGCAGTAAAAGGCGGTATTGTGGTGAGTGTGGACATTGACACCGGATGTTTGAGCGACTATGGCCAGCGCCAGTACGACCCAAACAAATACTATGAGCATGCCGACTCTCATATCGCATTCAAAGGCCAGGTAATGCCCCAATGGCCAGCTGTAAAGGAATTGGTGGAACGAACCTGTAAGGTACTTCCTTATTTCAACAGCGTCGGTTTTGATGTTGCTTGCACTCCTGAGGGTCCTGTAATTGTTGAGATTAATACAGGTACTGGGGTAAATGCTTCGCAAATGGGAATGGAACGAGGCATTGCTGATCGATTTGGATTATAGTTTTATAACTCTTTGAAATAATGCACAAAAACAAACGATTTATTCTTTGTGTTCGCACAATTGTGTTCGTTTTACTGGCTTCTGTGTCTATCGAAACTCAGGCGCAAAGTAAAAAACAGCTCGAACGAGACAAGGCAAAAATTGAGAAAGAGATTGCCAGATTGAGCGATGAATTGAATAAAGCCAAAAAGAATGCCAAAAACTCTACTAAGCAAATAAATCTTATCAAGCAACGTATTGGTGAGCGTAATAAATTGATTAAAAATATCAATTCGCAAGTAACCGTCTTGGATAAGAAAATTGGGTGTACCGAAGATTCGCTACGGGTTATGCGCGGTCAGATAGATGATATGAAGACCGAATATGCAAAAGTGGTTCGCACACTTTATGGTTTGCGGCAGAATGTCACTTCAACAACAATGGTCTTCGATAATGATGCTTACAATTACAGTTATCTGAAAATGAAATATTTTCAGGAATATTCTCGATATCGGAAACATCAGGCTACCGCCATTCATCGGAAAGAACGCCAGTTTGAAGACTTGAGTTTGGATCTTCAACGTCAGCGCAAAGAAAAAAGCAGTTTGCTAGCGCAAGAGAAAAAGCAAAAAGACGCGCTTTCTCTCGAACAGCAGAAGGAACAGAAAAACTTGAACAAGAGTCAGCAAGAACAAAAGAATCTTAAACAGCAAATCGCTAAGAAAGAAAAACAGAAACAGCAGCTTCAGCAGCAAATCCAGCAATTAATCAATGCCGAAGTTGCCAAATCTGCCAATAAAACCACAACTCCCAGTACGAATGTTAATACCGGTTCTGGTTCTGCATCATCGTCCAGCAAACCTGCAAACGATGCTGCTTCCGCCGATTTTGCAGGCAACAAAGGACGACTTTCATGGCCTGTTTCTTATAAATCTGTAGCTAGAGAATATGGATTATATACACATAGCTCAGGCGGCCAAAACCGAAATTATGGTATCGATCTTAACTGCTCACCGGGTTCTACCGTCAGCTGTGTTTTTGCAGGAACTGTAGCCCGTGTTTTTACAGCACCTAATGGAAGCATGGGTGTGATAGTACGTCATGGAAACTATATGACTGTGTATGCAGGCTTAGGGAACGTAAGTGTTAGCCAAGGAACAAAAGTTTCTACCCGACAAGCTATAGGGACGGTTTACAACAGTGGTGAGGAAACTTCCGAAGTGAGTTTCCAAGTATGGTTAGGAAAAGATGCCCTCAATCCACGTCATTGGCTGAGGTAGCACGATACTTTACCTGATTGTATTTGTAGTATTAATTACAAACATAAGCAACAATATTTAAAAAGATACAAAATATTAGTTTTTCTATAATGAAGAAGATTGCAGTAGTATTATTCGCTTTAGCCGTCATAGTGAGCGGAGCAGAGGCCCAAGTACGAGGTATGAAAAAAACTTCGAAAACTATCCAGCAAGCAAAAAATATTGCAAAGGTCAGTCGAAACAATCGCCTGGCTACTACATGGGTGGATTCGGTGATGAAAGAGATGACCTTGCAACAGAAGGTTGCCCAGCTGATGGTGATCAGGGTGCCGCTCGATTTGGAAGGGAAACCTCAACGAGAGTTTGAACAAGTATTACGAGAGACCGAAGTCGGTGGTGTATGCTTCTTTGTTGGTACTGCAAAGCACACGCTACCATTAATCAAACGTTTCCAGTCCCTTAGCAAAGTACCTTTATTAGTGTGTATCGATGCTGAATGGGGCTTGGGTATGCGACTTAGTGATTGCTATTCTTTCCCCAAAAACCTTGAATTTGGGAAGCTGCCTAAAGAAATGGATACGCTGTTGTATAATATGGGACGTGAGATTGGTTTCCAATGCAAGAACATGGGTATTCATGTAAATTTTGCACCTGTAGTTGATGTGAATAGCAATCCCGATAATCCTGTGATTGGCAACCGCTCCTTTAGCGAACATCCGCAGCGTGTGGCTGAATTGGGTATCCAATATATGAAAGGCTTGCAGAGTCAGGGAGTCATGGCTGTTGCTAAGCATTTCCCTGGGCATGGCGATACAAAAACAGATAGCCATTTTGATTTGCCTGTGATTAATCATACTCGCGAGTATATGGATACTGTCGATCTATATCCTTTTCAAAAACTGATAGATGCGGGTGTGGAAGGTGTGATGACTGCCCATCTGCAAGTGAATGCGTATGAGAGCGAAGCCAACCATCCTTCGTCGCTTTCTGCCAATTTGGTAAGTGGACTTCTTCGTCAACAAATGCGATTCACCGGAATGGTTATTACCGATGGATTAGACATGAAAGGTGTTACCAAATATTACAAGGATGGTGAAGGCGAGTTGGCTGCTTTCCTGGCAGGCACCGATATTCTGCTATTGCCGCCAGATGTGCCACAGGCAATAAAGCGCATCTGCCAGGCAGCAGAAGATAATCCTCAGCTGATGCAGTTGGTAGAAATGCGCTGCCGCAGAGTATTGCGCTGCAAGTATATGCATGGTTGCGCCAACCTTCAGCCCGAAACATGGCGCGTGCCCAATGCTGATGATAGTTTACGTTGCGATGCTATTGTTCGCTCTCTACGATTAGCCACAGAAGGTCGAATCGATAGTATTGTGAATGATGGAATTGCCAAGAAAGCATATCCTGGTTGCCAAGTGTTGGCAATGAAAGATGGCAAATTACTTTTTCGTAAAGCCTATGGTCACCAAACATATGATGAGGATTCTCCAGAAGTAACGATGAATACCATATATGATTTGGCCTCGGTAACAAAAATGATGTCAACTACATTGGCTATGATGAAGCTTGTAGAAACGGGCAAGGTAAAACTTGATGACCCGTTAAGCCGGTATTTGCCTTATTTGAAAAATACCGATAAGGCAAATATTACCATACGTCAGGCTATGAGTCACATGGCTCGACTGAAGTCGTTTTATCCTTTCTGGCAGGAGGCAAAGGATGCCGAAGAACCTCGTACTAGCGTGCTGAAGCAAGTGACGGCATCTCACCTGTTGTCAAATACTGAATATGTATACAGTGATTTGGGATTCATCTTATTGGGAGACTTGATCCAGACGGTATCCGGACAGCGACTCGACATCTTTGTCAACCATCATTTTTACTCACCCATGGGATTGTGTAATACCGGATATAATCCTTTGGAGCGCGGCATCGACAGCACTCTTATTGCTCCCACCGAGAATGACCAGCATTATCGTATGCGTTTGATTCGAGGTATGGTTCATGACGAAAATGCTTTTGCCATGGGAGGAGTTTCGGGTCATGCAGGACTATTTGGTACAGCAGACGACCTCGCCCGTATTCTGCAGATGTTGCTTAATGGTGGAACCTTTGATGGACGTCGGTACCTTAAGGCCGAAACGGTAGCTATGTTTAATACCCGCTATTTCGACAAACAGAACTGCCGTAGAGGCCTGGGGTTTGATAAACCCTTGATTACCGGACATGGGGGAAGTGCATGTGATGAAGCTCCCCAAAGCAGTTATGGCCACACAGGATTCACTGGCATAATGGTGTGGGTGGACCCCGACAACCAGATGTTGTATGTATTCCTTTCAAACCGTGTTTACCCAGATCCTAATCCGAATAAGCTCTCCAATATGAATATACGTACCAAGATTCAGAGCGAGCTATATCGCTCCATCAAGGGTATGAATACAGCAAAAGGGGCCGGTACTGCAACCTTTGGGTATTAGTATTTGCAATAAAACGCTCGCACCATGAGCCTGTATCTTGCCTTATATAAGACATTCCTTCCCAAACGCTATAATACTTATTTGAAGCGTGCAGGTGGTAATATGGATAAGTGCCACGAGGCATTGCTCTATGGCACCTATTATGAGGAATACGACTATTATGACTTTGCCCATAAGAGTGCTGCTGAGCGTAGAACATATGTGACCGATGCCTGGCGCAATAAAATATGCCGTCGCATTAATGATAGACGCCAGCAGTCGATTATTATGGACAAATATCGTACTGCTAATTTTTTCAATCGATATTATGGAAGAGCTTATATGCTAGTGTCTTCTCCGGATGATCGATACTCTTTTCTAAAGTTCGTACAAAATGAGGCAAGTGTAGTTGCTAAACCTACCAATGATTGCGCAGGTCGTGGAGTAGAATTATTAAAAGGACATGCTTCTGCCGATTGGAATAATCATTTCGACCATATAATTGCGGCTGGTCGTCCGTATATTGTTGAACAGCTTATTACCCAGCATACGCAGATGGCTCGTTGGAATATTTCCTCAGTGAATACAATTAGAGTCAATACGATGATTCGAAATGGCAAGGTTGATTATATTACTGCCAACATTAGAGTAGGTAGGGTAGGGGCTTTTGTTGATAATTGTGCACAAGGCGGCCTATGTGCCAATATCGACCCCACAAATGGAGTGATTATCACTACGGCCTGTGGCCATGATGAACACCGTTTTTCGGAACACCCAGATAGCCATATGCCATTTGTCGGAAACCAGATTCCCTTATGGCAACAATTGCTGAAAACGGTTGCCGAAATGGCGCTCATGCTCCCCAAATTATGTTATTGCAGTTGGGATTTTGCTCTTACTGATAAAGGATGGGTTCTTGTCGAGGCCAATAAAGGAGAATTGATTGCCGACCAGCGCAATCTACAGCGTGGGTTGCGAAACGAATTTACTTTGTAGTTCGTTCAACGGGATATATTCTTTGTGCTTCTTTAAGAATCCGGTTAATTGTGTGATTGTATTTTTTGTCCGAATAGATAATGTGCAAGCAACGGGCTGGTGCGCAAGAATGCACTAACCAATAGCGAGAGGGATAGCACGGCTATTGCAAGAATAAAAGCAAAGAGTGATGAAATCAGAATATTTGGATTGGCCGCAAAATAATCTCCAACGGATTTCATATCAGGAAGAAAGAAAAAATGAATCAAGTATATATCTAAGGTTCGTCTACCGATAAATTGTAGAATTCTCCCAATTGATTTCTGCTGAGAAAAAACTGATTCGTTATTGCGGAATAGCATGATTAAGGTAAGAATTCCGCAATAGTTTTGAAAAAGAGTGACAAATGATACAGCCCATAATGAATAATTGTTGTGGGGGAGCCACAAATGACTATTTGCATATAAAGCTATATATAGACCAAAAAATAAACTCACAATTGCCCCAGACACATATATATTATCCAGATATTTAAAGATTCTGTCTCTGTAGTGAGCAAAGATAGAACCAAAAACAAAAAACTGGAAATAATGTGCAATATGGCGCAAGCTAAAAATGCCTACAATGATATTGTTTGTGTTGAGCTTGTTATGTGTGCTATTGGGTGAGTAGAGAAAGAATATGAATGAAAGTAGAATGAGGATGCCATAAGTCCATTTCCGATTTGTTTTTCTCAAAAGGAAAGAAATGGAATAATATATGGCAAACATGCCCATGAGTGCCCAAGTGAACCAATACCCATACTTCCAAGGCGAAGTGATAAAGTGTACAATCCTTTCATAAGCGGATAGCCCACTCTTTAATGGAAAAGGAGAAAAGAGCGTATATATGAGACCAAACACGAGTATTGGAATGATTTGTATTCTCATTTTTTTGAACATCTGTTGCCGATAGATTTTGGCGCTGCATATCCTTTTGATATCATACGCTACAAATCCGCTGATAAAAAAGAATAGTGGCATTCGAAATGTCCTGAAAAAAAAACAAATCTCGGTCTGCTCATGGAAGCAATATGTAAAAATATGTTGGAACACTACAAGAAACATTGTCAGTCCCCGTAGTGCATCAATCCATTGGATACGTTGTTTATTTTGGATGATTGGGATTGTATTCATTTCATACCCCTCATTTTCTTGATTTGTTCGTAGGCTTCGTTAATGTTTCTAAATTGCGATTCGGCATTTTTCTTCACCTCTTCACCCATGCCTTCTACTTTGTCCGGGTGGTATTTCATAGCCATGCGGCGGTATGCTTTCTTTACTTCGTCATCTGTAGCAGAATGCTCGATGCCAAGTACTTTGTATGGGTCGGAAGCACTTTGAGATGATGCATGGGAATAGCTTGAATTCCTTGAATATCCTGAATAACTGTAGTTGTTATAGGAATTGTTATTCTGCTGATGAGAACCAACATGCCGGTAATAGATAGAGTTAAAATCATTGCTATTGATTCCAAGTGAGCGAGCAATTGAACGCAATACTCCGTTTTCCGACTGCATGAAACTTCCATCTGATACCGCTAAACCAAAAAGGAAATCCACCATGTGGTACCTTGTTGTATAGTCGGTATTCTGCTTTATTTGCATTCCGATTTCATGAATGTTGATGGAGGTTTCTGGCTTTACAAGGTCGCGTAGAATTGCAAGCAATTGTTTTCCCTTTTCTTCACCATAGTTTTTCAGCAAAAATTGTTTGACATAATCTAGTTCAGACCGCTTTACTTCTCCATCAGCCTTCATAACGGCAGCTATCAATACAATCAATGCCACATTGATATCATCTTGTGTGCCAGTATTGTGGAATGGGCCTCTGTGGGTATTGTACATTCCATCACCGAATCCTGAATAGCTGCTATCAGATTGATTTCTTGAGCTAATAGATTCGATTGATTTTCCTATCAAATATCCAAGCAGTCCCCCTATCGGTCCCATTGTGGCCCAACCGAGTCCGCTTAACAACCATTTTCCGAAACTCATTGTTTTATTAGTTTGATTTTTTGTGAAGGAGTGGAGATGAAATAGATGCCGTTGGCAAGATTCGAAATATCAATTGGTTGATTCTTATATGGTGTAGAAAAAATCAAATTTCCCAGCATGTTATATACATAAATAGATGTTCCATATTCGACACCGTTAAGAATAAATGAATTTGTTGCAGGATTAGGATAAACAGTAACAGGGCAACTTTGCTCGATTTGACGTAAAGACAATTCCGTGGTGTCGGGTAAATCTATAGGGGCGACGATTTCGAAATAAGAGAAATTGGAGAAGTCCGGATCCTCAAAATACAACGTGATATCGTCAGGTATACCAGCGTAGAATGAGTCGGTACTGTATTGCATGATGGCACGATAGATGCCTTTGGGTAAAGTATGGCCGCAAACAAAACGGCATTCCACGGTGTCTCCTGGGGCTACAATTACTCGGCGCCCATCAATACATCCTTTGTATTCGTTGTCGTATATACCATATACATTTACACCCACGAAGGTGTTCAGCATTGAGTCGCCTAAATTGGTAATGCTGTAGCTTCCTGTGATGGGCATATTTTGCGGAATAAAGACACTATCAATAATCAGGTCTGAACCCATCGCCAAAATAGGAAACGGATTTGTCGAAGGCTCAAGACCGAAGATGGCATATTGGTAATATGTGAAATCAAATTGGTACAAAGGCCTCAAAACATTTAAACTATAAAAACCATCGCAAGAGCCGCCCCAACCCCAATTGAAGTGGAAATAGTCGGCAGTATCGTAGCCATCGCATACAAAGGCATGTCCTCCCGCCTCGGTTCCTTCATTTTCATCTTGAAAGGACTGGCCGCAATAGAAAATAGGTTTGCCTGTCGAAAGATCTGTTTTTATTAACTCAATCCATGCTGATAAATTGGTGGAATTTAAGTTTTTGTAATCGCTTTGAACACTATAATGGAAATATCGTTGCAAACCGTTTAGCGCACCCGTAATAGTGGAACCGGATGAGCCATGGCAATCGGAATTATAGTTCATGTTGACTGCCACTCCGCAATGAAACATCAGTGTGGCCACGGCATTGATTTCTTCTTCTGTTGAAGTGTCGCTAAGATGATTGGGCATTAATGCGTAATTGTATTCCGTATTTGCAAAATCGGCAGACACAGTGCCATATCTCCAACAGGGATGGTCTTGTGAGTTATATGTATATGAGTGCTGCCCGTAGCCATGACTAGGAAACTGCCAATAACGCATGATTTGCGCCATAGCCAACGCCCCGCAGCCAACGGTAGGCCGGTTGGCGAAAGCAATCATGCTGCTGTCGGAGGCATAAGTGGTGTCAAAAGGCACTTTGCTATTGTATCCATATCGATATTGGCTCCATGTAGAGGTGATAAGGGGAGCAATCGAGTCGGGGAAAGCTGTTTTGGCTGAGGCTGTTTTTACCTGCAGTTCTTCCTTGGTAATGCTGCCAAGTTGACGCACCTGGTTTTCGTATTCGGTGAGCCATCCATGCACATTGGATGGCATGTTGCCTGCATCTATAAAACCTTGGGCAGAATAGGCCAATATAGGGCGCATTCGATCGTCGGCACTAACAATCACAAACCCTCCGCCTTGGATATTGAAAGCGTATAGGTGGGTGAATTGGGTGAGCTTAGCATCAGACAGAGTCACATGGCCGTTCCCTTTTATTTTGGAAGCGAAAGCGGTCGCATTGGCTTGAGCCTGTTTGTAGCTGATTGTTTCTGCCGAAACAAGAATCGTTAGGCAAGTGGCCAGGAATGATAAGAATAGTTTCTTCATTATCGTTATTCATTGAAATTATTGTCGTCAATCGTTAGCGTTACAGAATATCCTTCTGTAGCGATGCTATCGTTGGGTGTAGCAGCACTAATAGTAAACTGCGATGAATTCAGACCCAATTCAGTCAGATGGCGTTGCAGAATACTGCTTCTCATCTCGTTGTTTTTAATAACGGCAGCATCTGTTGTAGGCCGTGTTTGTAATTCAAGATTAAGGTGGTAATTCTCATCCACTTTAGCTAATTCAACCACCTTGTCGATTTGATAGAACTGTTCTGAAGAGAAGTCGTATACCTCAGGGTCAATGGTGATGAACAGTTCGTCGTTATTCTTGCTGAAAAGGTCGCCCAAAGCTCGGGCAGGCGATGTGGCTACTTTCACAATCAAATTGCCCAATGTTTTCCATACCAGTTTCATATAATTGAATTCGGGATTGTCGATATTGCCCGAAATAGGAATGTCCAGGATCACCTTATCGTCCTTATCTTTCAAAATATAGAGGGCTGCTTTCAATGGCAGGCGCAGTTTCGGTTTCACTCCCTTCTCATGATTGCCCAATGTCGGTTTGAAGATATCGATGCGGTTTTTGCCATTCAACTGGCTATTATTGATAGTATTGTAGCTGGTGAAAGAGAATATGCCTTCGTTGAACGGCTGACCGAAGAATGAGAGCATATAAGGATTAAACTCATTTAAGTGCAATCCTTTTATGTTGAGTTTGAGTGATTGATGTTGCTTCCATTGCGAAATGTTTCCATTCCAGTCGATAATGGCCACAGCCCCATTAGGCAGGTTGGCAAAAATGCGTGCATTGTTGTTGCCCGAAGTGGTAATGTCTTTTGATTCGATGCGTAAGTTGGTAATGGGGAATACAAAATCGGTTGGGAGGGTATGATCAGCATAGGTGACATTGATATCGGTGAGTGCCAAATTGTTCAAGTGTAGTTGCATCGGTTTGGCGTCAGTCGTGGCTGTGTCGGGTTGGGCCGTCTCTGCAGAACCTGTTCCGGCGGTTTGATTCTCTTGAGGAATAAGCAAGCGCGAAAAAGTGTTGGTGCTATCCTTGAACTGCTCGAACCGTGCATTCAATCCATTCATATTGATGCTTTCGATATCGAATAGATTTTGGCTCAGGACTATCTTATTGACATCAACTCCCAAGTGATTGAGCGAAGCCACAGATGACTTATTGTTGTCGATGATATCCACATTATCGATGGCTGCTTCGGCCGAAATGGTCATATCCATCACCTGGCTGAGGTTGCCCGAGGCTTTTGCTGTCAGATTTAGGGTTCCTTTGATTTCGTCGATCTTTGCAATGTCAGTAACGTAAGCTTTTGCCTGATTGAGCGTGAAATGGGTTAGTGATAAGGATGCGTCGAAATCGTTAGAAACGGCATTGTACTTTGCATCAATCTTGAGCGAACCACCATCGGCCAGTTGCAGCGTTAAGCCGGCATCGGTATTCTCTTCTCCACCGATGGTGAAATCGGGAACAAGAATGGTCAAATCGTTGAATCCCCAATGACTCTGTTTGCGTACATCTGTGTAGTTGGCGCTTCCATTGGCCAAACGTATTTTATGCAAACTTATTGCCCAGTTGCTTGGGGTTGTATCTTTTTCTTCTTCCACCTCGGTACTGTCTTTCGCAAAATGTTCTATGATGCTGCTGAAATTAAAACGGGTGCTGTCCTGCATCACCTTCAAATCAAGTCCGGCAAGGGTGAAATGACGAACGTAAACGGTCTGGCCGACGAGTCTGAGGAGCGAAACCGAGATATCCAGCGTGTCGAAACCGGCAAACTTGTCTGTTCCATTTTCTTCGTATACGGTTAGACCATTAATGGCTATGTTGCCGGTAAACAAATTGACCCCAACATGGTCGATGTTGGCTTTTCTTCCAATCAAATCTTGGGCATGATTATTGACATAGTTTTTTGCAATGCATCCTCCGAAGAGGGACACAATAAGAAAAATCAATAGGATAAAAGCAACAATGCTCGAAAGGATTATAAGAGTGATTTTCAGGGGTTTTTTCATGATGTGTTTTGACTTAATTTTCATGCAAAGATAAATAAAAATATTGAATTTATTTATTATATGATTTTTTTTTAGTATTTTTGCATTTTTGAAAATGAATTTTATAACATGAATACTACTATTGTAAACCATCAAACGATATGGCGCACGGCGCTCATCGATGTAGCATTGTTGGCTTTGGCCTGCTTGGTTCCCACCATTTCCCACCTTATGGCCCTGCCATTGTATCACCTTAATCCCATGTTGCTGGTTCTGTTGGCTAGTTTGCTGCTTGTCAACGATCGCAGGAATGCTTATCTGATGGCACTTCTGTTGCCCTGTGTTTCCATGCTGGCAGTTGGTATGCCAACCCCGTTGAAGGCTATCTGCATGGTTGCCGAATTGGAAACGGTGGTGCTTGTTTCGCAGCTGCTTAAAGTTTTTGGCAACAAATTCTTTGGCCAATTGGGTGCTATGCTTGTGGCCATGCTTTGTGCTAAGGCTGTTTATTATGTGCTCAAAGCCGTCCTAATTTCTTCCGTTGCTTTGGTTGGTACCCCGGTGGCTACACAAGTGATTGTATGCGTTGCTGCTGCTGTCGTTTTTGCTTTTGCCGTTTCGCGCAATAAATAGAGTTTGGAATGAAAAAGGTAATCCTATTGTTATCTTTGGCCTTTGCTTTTTGTGCCAATGCTCAGTCGACAGACAGTACTGCCATTTGCCAAGGCCTCTTTACGGTGAGTGCCGATGTGCAGGTTCGCTTTTCGCCGGGCAATCTGCAGTACCAGCCCTCAACCAATTTATGGCGTTTTGCAACTGAACAGACCGAGACTATCGTGTGGCAGTCCAATTTCGCAAAATATCACTATAAGGGTTGGATCGATCTTTTCGGTTGGGGTACTGGTATGAATCCTACCAATTTCTCGCTCCGAAACCAGGATTATAGTTTCGTCGACTGGGGTAGTTTTTGCGGCCTGCCTACCAATGGGGGCAAGCGTTGGCGTGTTCTTTCTATGGACGAATGGACCTACCTCCTGAGCAAGCGCCCCAATGCCCGTCGGCTCTATGCCATTGCCTACATCAATAAGCAGTATGGCCTTATCCTACTTCCGGATAATTGGAAATGCCCCAAAGGCGTATGGGTCAAGCCCGGTCCTAAAGAAGATCAAGCCAACTGGTACACGCTCGAGCAATGGGCCAAGCTCCAGGCTGCTGGTGCCGTGTTCCTACCGGCTGAAGGCAAGCGTGTGGGCACCGAACTCCAAGGTTCGGCTTCTTGCTGCCATTATTGGACATCCACAGCCAGCACCAAGAAAAACGATCAGGCTCTCTATCTCTTGTTGAACGCTTTTGTACCATCAGGTCAGACTGCCGACAAGCATTACGGTTTTTCTGTACGCTTGGTTCAGGAAATGTAAAATGAATATAGCAATTATTCTTGCTGGCGGCACAGGCTCTCGAATGGGAGCCGACCGCCCGAAACAATTTCTTACGCTCGATGGCCGAATGGTCATCGAGCGTAGTATTGATGTATTTGATCAATCACCATTAATCGACGAGGTGGCCGTGGTAGTTCATCCCGATTGGATGGACTACATGCAAGATGTGGCAGCCCAAAATAATTGGCCTAAACTGCAAAAAATCATTCCTGGAGGGAGCGTGCGATATATGTCTAGCCTGCATGCCATTCAGGCCTATGAAGGTATCTCCCCAGATACCAATCTGCTTTTTCATGATGCCGCTCGTCCGTGGGTGAGCAATGATATTATTTCTCGCGTAGTGGAATCCCTCTACACTCACGAGGCTGTGGGTGTGGCCGTTCCTTCTACCGATACCATTTGGCAATTGGGAAATAACAATACCATTGAGCAGATTCCCAACCGTAGTGTCATGTGGCGTGCGCAAACCCCTCAATCCTTTCGTTTTCGAATAATCGAAGAGGCTTACCGGTTAGCCATGAACGACCCAATGTTGATAGCTACCGACGATTGCGGTGTGGTGATGAAATACCTGCCCCATATCCCTATTGTTGTTGTACCCGGGTCCGAAGAAAACAGGAAGATTACTTTTAAATCCGATTTATAAGCAAATATTCATAATGCTGATTGGGTGCTTCGTGCTTCAACACGATTCGTCCAATAGCCTAAGGAGTATGCTTTATCATTCATCCAAACAATCTTATCAATATAAATTTAGTTGGATGAATAGGCGGTATCCATCAAACATAATAAATACTCGATATCCACTCACCTGCATGGGCAGGCTATCTTTCTTCTCAATCATCGAAACCCCACTTTCGCCCATACTTAACCTTTCTGCCAATCGGCCCGAAACAGCCTATACCATAGTAACTTAGGGGTAACTCAGGGGTAGCTCCGTTGTTTATCCGTTCCAGAACGGACATAAGGCGGACCTACAACGGACGCACTCCCGAGTTACTGCTGAGCTTCAGGAAATCATTAAAAATGAACGTTTTTTCGAAATGATGGAGTCGAAAAAAATTCTATGATTTAAACTTCATTGATGTCGCGTTCATTCAGCTGGACCAAAACGAAATTTGGCTCTGATTACATATTTTCAATGCTGTTTTTCTTTTGTATCCAAACTGAAAACGCAATCGGTTAGTCTGGCTGAATTCTTGGCATAATTACGGTTTAGGATTTCCTGCAATACAATACTTAGTGAAAATGATTTCTATACGCTTACGTACTTCGCAAAAGGTATAGTAGCTTTCTTTCCATTACCTCTGTTGTATGTTTAGGTAACTATGATGCAATGATTGTCACTCCTATTTTATTCATTGTCCTGCTTACTACTGACGTCCCCCTATCAATCTATCGCTTCAAATGTAATTAATTCTTTCAGTAGCCTTCATGTGCATCGATATAAAGAAAACTCCCCCGACAGTCTCGGTCGGGGGAGTTTTGTAAGAATATTTATCGAGTGTTTTTTTGTTTGCGGAAGAGGAGAAATTTGAGTCTGTTGTATTGCCGGAGGATGAAGGCCTGATTGATCAGAATGTCGTCTATGGACTGGATACGTGGTTTTTCGCTTGGGTCGTACTTGTCGATAGGGGGGTAATAATTAATTCTGCGCTTGATGGCGCCATGGTAATGTTTATACATGGCCATAGACAACATCTTGCCATATATAGAGCCACTGTTGATAGCCATACGGCAGTCGTCAATAGTGAATGGGAAGTCGTCTTCATATTCCAACAATCTGTACAAGGCCTGTGCTGGGTCGTCGCTAGATTTCACATGGCTGTTCAGCTTGCCTATGATTTCGGTGATATCGGATTGGTTGAGAACGATATTCTCGCTGTTTTCGTAAGGTTTATTCATTGGTTTTGTTGGCTTGTTGTGTTATTTCTCTTTCATGCCCAATAGTCCGCGTGTGACGTTTAGACGGAAGATGACAAGTTTGTTGCCTTTGGCAAATTGGAATCGTATGGCAAAGGCACACCACAGGACTATTGTAGCGCCCCATTTGATGGCTTCGTTAATGATGCGTTTGAGGTATTTGCTAGTGGAAATCTGGCGGGTACGGTAGCGCTCGGAAACGCCGATGCCATAGGTGAGTCGGTTGAAGTAGTCCGATGTGAGTTTTTTCTCTGGGATGATATGATACAGTATAGAGGTGGGCAGGTAATAGAATTTCATGCCCAAGGTAGTCATCTTGTCGTATAGGTCTTTCTCTTCGGCTCCAATCAGACTGTTGCCTTTGCGGCCTAGCTCCACATTAAATAGTCCAATCTTGTCGAACACGCTCTTCCGATAACAGGAATTGCCACCACCGGGATATGAGCCACGGGGAAACTCACGCTCTTTGTCGCCAAGATATAGTTTTCCGGTGACCAGCTGGCGTGTATAGTGCGACATCCACGATGGCTCCTGCGTTTCGTATTCGGGGAGGATTGGGCCGCCAGCAGCCACGGCATGGGCATTGCGGGCAAAAAAGTCGGCATAGGTTTGAAGATACTCAGGGTTGACCAGAGCATCGTCGTCGACATATACAAGAAGCTCGCCGCGAGAATTGACGATTCCGCAGTTTCGTGCATACGAAAGGCCCTGCTGCTTTTCGACGAGATAGTGGAATGTGACATCGGGATAGTCGAGCTGGAATCGTTGGCATTCGGCTTCGGTATTGTCGGTACTGTTGTTATTGATCAACACTATTTCGTATTGTTCGCGAGGGAAATCGTTGTCGGCAACGCTTTTGAGGACATTATAAATATATTTGTCGCGATTATAGGTGCAGATGATGACGGAAAGCATATTGTTGGGTATTAATTTGTATATTAGCTGATAGCGGGTGAATTATGCGCAGACTGGCGAAGTGAATTTTCATCCCTTTAACCACTCACTATTCACTGTGCATCATTTATTATTCACAATAATTATTGAATGTAGAGTGTGGTGATTTTGAAGGGCAAAATGTTTCACACTCTACATTCAGTCTTATTGTCTTATTTTTTTCTGCGACGATAATATACAAACAGCACGCCTCCTATCACCAGTAGGGTGACTATGGATGCGATAAGGGTAACATTGTCCAGCTGATGCATGGTGGGAGCCTCGTTTCGGAACTCGATGGTGTGGTCGCCAGCGGGAATTGTCATTGCGCGTAGGATGTAGTCGGCACGGAAATAATCTGCAGGCTTTCCATCGATATATGCCTTCCAGTCGGGATCGTAGTACACCTCGCTGAAAACTGCCCACATGTCGCATGCGCTATGTGAATGATATGTGAGGGTGTTTAAATCGGCAGGATGTTTAGCCTCGAGCTCGATGGTGGCTGTGCTATCGAAATCGTATTGCGACACGATGGAGCAATCGGATTTTTCGATAATGGCAGTGGTGGCGGGGTTGAAATCGTTGAGGGCCAGGATGGCAGCATTGGCATCATCGACATTCACTGCCTCGCGAACAAACCAGGCATTGCCCAAGGCATCGGGGTTGCGCTGAACGCTGCCATCGCGGAGTACCACGAAGCGGGTGTTGAGCATATTGATCACATTGGGGTGAATCTGGTATGAGATATAGAAATCGATAAGATCCTGATAGCGGCGAAGTTTTGCAGCGCTATATCCACCCACCTGATTGTGGAAAGCAGAAGGCTTGGAATCGTTGAAGGTGTTGACGGCGAGATTGAGCACACGGTAGTCGTGGTCGCCGGTTTGGGCTGCAATAGCATCAATGTCGAGGTCGTATTGAGCGGGCTGCATTTCGAGCTGCTTGGCATTGCGTACGTAGTTGTCGCTATTGAGATAGCGGCTGTTGACTCCTTGGAGGTCGAGCACTACAAGCAAGGCAAGGGCGGCAATGATGATGACGGAAGATTTCTTCTCAGACAAGAATTTAATATATACCCAAAGCAGGGCAGCGGCCAGCAGGATGAAAAGGATGCTGCGCCAAGAGTCGCTGGTGAAAAGCGCCTGACGGTCTTTGATAAAGATGCTTTGGATGGAAGACCACTGGCTGCCATACTGGCCAGCCATCTCGAGGTCGGCGCTGCCGCTGAAATTAAACCCACTGCTGAGTATCAAGCCGATGAGGATAACGCCCACCGTGGCACCAGCGGAGATGTAGAGGGCTCTCAAGGTTTTCTTTACATCGAACTGGCGGCCGAAAATCTCGCGTAAACCGAGAATTGCCATAAAAACAGCCAATACGTTGGCTAGTACCAACGACATTGAAGGTGTGCGGAATTTATTGTACAAAGGCAAATGTTCGAAAATCCAGCCGTTGAATCCCATTAGATTCTTGCCCCACGACAGCATAATGGCAAGGATGGCAGCGATAAGGATCCACCAACGTTCCGGCCCTTTGACAACTATCATGCCAAAAAGGAAAAGGAACATAACGATGGCTCCGAAATATACGGGACCCGAAGTGAAGGGCTGATTGCCCCAATACAGGGGGACGCGGTCCTGATGGAAATTGGCATACGATGCACTCTCCTTGCTGACAGGCTCTATGCTGCCGCCACCGCAGGCACCAGGAACGAGAATTGTGTATGTTTCGCCAATGCCATAGCTCCAGCTGAAGGCATAGTTGATATCAAGACCGTCGGCATTGGCGTTGTTGCTGCGGGGATAGCCCTCGCCATATAGCTCCTGCGGGGTAACGGTGATGGCGCTGCCGCCGCGCATTGTAGCAGCCATATACTCTTGGTTGACAAGCAGATGGCGGGTGTTGCATGCCAAAGCCAGCACTACACCCACGATGAGAACTCCTACCGAGAGTAGGAACCGAGCGATATATTTGTCTTTGAGGCTATAAACAAAATACACAATGCCCATTACCACGCAAGCAATGGCTGTGTAGAAAGTAATCTGGATGTGATTGAGGGCGATTTGTGTTCCTAAGGCCAAGGTAAAGAGGATGCCGCCCCATACAAGGCTCGCTGTGCCTTTTTTACAATCAGAAGCCTTCAACGCAGCCCCTTTGAAACAAAGGAGCATGCCGGCCAAAATGGGTGCCATCATGGCCATGGACCAGGCCTTGGTGATGTGGCCAGCCTCGATAATGATGATATTATAGCTGCCCAAGCCGAAAGCCAGGCCGCCCAATAGGGCAAGCCAGGGGCTCACACCTAATGCCACAAGGGCGATATAGAAACCTAGAAGATAGAGGAATAAGACACCCATGTCATTCTGGCGTCCGAAAATCTGAAGGGTAAGGATATTTTTTACCGGGGTGTACATGGAATGTTGGGGAGAATTGGTAATCTGGTAGCCTGGCATGCCGGAGAACATGCTGGGACACCAGGTAGAGTAGTCGCCTGTGGCCTGATGGTAATCTTTCTGTGCTTTGGCCATGCCCTCATATTTTTGGAGGTCGCCTTGCGGCAGGGCCTTGCCCTGGAGAATGGGCATGAAGTAAATGGCCGAAATGGCCAGTAGGATCACAATGATGCCTACATGAGTGATGATGTTCTTCTTCATATTTGATATTTTTATTTTTCGTTCTGAGATTTTGTTACTGGATATGCGATGCGGGCATGGTATACGCTCATCATCTTGGCTTTGAGGAAAGTGCGAATAAGTTCGAGATCACCAAAGGTGAGGTCGCAGTTGTGGAATTGGTTGTGCGCAACCTTGTCGTTGATAACATTATCCACCAGTCGGTCGATGCTTTCCTTATCATGGCTTTTGCAGCTCTTGCAAGCGGCCTCAACGCTGTCGACTATCATTACCACAGCTGTTTCGCGAGAGAATGGAGTGGGACCGTTATAGCGGAAATCGACAATATTGACAGGTTCGTCGGGATGTTCGGCTTTTTGTTTGGCATAGAAATAGCCTGTTACCGTGGTGCCGTGATGGGTTCGGATAAACTCCTGAATCTCATTGGGTAGATGGTAGCGACGGGCAAGATCAAGACCATCGGTGACATGGCGGATGATGATGCGGGCACTCTCGGTGTAATCAAGCTCGTCGTGAGGATTGAAATCGCTGTTTTGGTTCTCGGTAAAATAGAGTGGGGCCTGGGTTTTTCCAATATCGTGATAAAGAGCGCCAACCTTGGCAAGGAGGGCGTTGCCGCCAATCTCGTTGATGAGGTCTTCGCTGATATTGGCCACCTGCATGGAATGATGGAAAGTACCGGGGGCTGTGCGCGAGAGTTCTCGCAAAGCTGGGTTATTGGTGGACGAGAGTTCCATGAGGGATAGGTTGGTGGTGAGGCCCGAGAGCTTTTCGAAGATATAAATTAGGGGGTATGCAAGGAGCGTGAGCAAAGCATTGATGAAGAAAACCAGATATCGGTTGAGGGTAATCCCCGCGAGGGTGCTCTCCTGACTGAGAACACCGAACGTGTAGATGAGCGAATAGGTGATAAAGATGACGATGCAGACGAGGAAAAACTTGCTGCGGCTCTCGAGATTGCGCACGGTGACGATAGACATCATGCCGGCGATGAGCTGGTAGAAAATAAACTCGTAGGGGTTTGCCACCATATTGGCAAGTATAATGATGGTGGTAACATTGACATATAGGGCCACACGCATGTCGAAGAATACACGCATCATCACCGGAACAATACAAAGGGGCACCACCAATACCCAAGCAGGGTTGGCGCGAGCCACCAAAGCGGTAACGGCAGACAGTAATAGGATGAGCACCATGACGAGGGCCACCTTGCGATTATCGTCGAGCAGCGGATGCCGTACATTCTTTAGGAACATATACAATGCCACGAATGCGATGATACACAGCATAAACAGACCCAGGTAGCGTCCCCATGGGTGGAAATTTTGGTTGAAACGGCGGTCGTTCTCCTGTTCGAGGGACTTGATGATTTGGGCCTGCTCGTTGCTTACATTGTCCCCTTTGGCAATGATAAGCTCTCCTTGATGAACCACTTGCGAAGAGGTGGTAAGCTGCGAAAGACGGGAGTTGAGTTCGAGCTGGGTACGGTTGGCATCATATGCAATATCCGGAATCAAGACAGCATGCAGCAATAGCGAGTCCTTGATATCTACGGCCGAAATATACTGTGAGGGATAGCGTTCGGAACCGATATTGCCATTAAGCAGAATGATGTGATGCTTATCGAAATCAGGCATATCGGCAGGCGACTCAATATAGCCGACTCGGTAAATGCTATCAAGCGTATTGCGTAAAGCATTTGTGTTGAGGTTGGGCATGATGCGTGCCAGGCTGTCGAGGCGCGCACGGGCGCGGGTATGTGCCGAATTGTCGTAAATATAATAAAGGAAAATTCTCGACTTGGTATCGGCAATTTCTTGCTCGATTTCGGGACCAGACTTGCTTACAGAGAAGTCATATGGAGCCACTAAATCATTGTTTCGCCAAATGCCGCCAACGGCGTAGTCATAGTGATCGCCATGGCCATCATTCGGGAACATAAGCGGAATAAGTGCCGCAACGACAATCATTAAGAACAGTTTTTCAACTGCTGGAAGATGCTTTACCCATCCGGAAATAATACTCTTTATCTGCATTTATATATAGTATTTTTAAAATGCAAAGATACGAATTTTTTTTAGATAACCAATAAAATAGCGTAAGGATGGGTTATAGCGTGACGTGGATGGCTTTGGGGTTTCGGCGGGCAGACTCATCGACTAGGGGTTTCTCAGCCTCATCTTCTTCGGTTTGCTGAAGGAGAGGTTGGGATTCAATCGAGAAAGCCTCTTCGCACAAAACACTCATCAGACCAACGAACCCTTCTTCAAGGAATTGTTTAAGAAAACTAACATAAGAGGGGATACGGGCAGAATGTCGGCTCGTTTCGCCAATACCTGCGGTAGTTTCCACTTGGTCAGTTGAACTAAACCTATAGATATTAATATCGAAAATGCCTTCTTTCAGCCAATTGACATTGTTGAGAAGTTCAGTTCCAAGCAAGTCGTACTCGTCTGGTTTCGGCATCAAAGAAGTAAGATGCTGGAATAATATCTTCATGAAATCCCAAGCATCACGTCCACGAACCAGCAACAATTTATCGTAATAATCGAAGACGCGATCTTTCTGAACCATGTAAGGCTTATCGATAAGAATGTATGTCAGCATCTTATCCTCATCTTCATACTTGAAATATGGGTATGTCTTGCCATCGATTTCCATATTGTTGACTCCATGGGCCAAATCCAGCTTATAGGCACGATTCATGGCCATGACCAGTTCGAAATTGATATAGCTGGTCTTGAGCATGGCCACGCAGGTATTCTCAAAAGAGAATAGCGGATCGGGCAGATATGGGATTTGGCGCTTGCGTTTCATAGTGAGGGTAAGCTATTCGGTAGGGTGGGCGTTTTTTTCGAACGACTCTTTTTGAGAGAAATCGGGTCGGTAGCATTCGGTAGCCGAGAGCTCCTGCACCCAACCGCGATGCAGGCCAAGAGCATAGAAATGGTTTGTAACCTGCTGGTATTCTTCAGCAGTGAGGGTTCGATTGAGTTCGTCAGGCAGATTGGGACGGGGAGGAAAATACTGTGCCATCAATGCCACATGGAGATTGGTTGAGATGTCGGCAATGGATTCAAGTACCTTCAAGCTGTTCTGAACCTGTCCGGGAAGAACTAGGTGGCGAATGATAATGCCACGGAAAGCGAGGTCATTTTCATCGGTCGGAAGTGATGACCCCTTTTGATTATACATCTCACGCAATGCTTTAAGTGAAATTGCTGGATAGTCTGGTGCACAGCTATATCGAGAAGCAATTTCTGCATCGGAATATTTGATGTCCGGGAGGTATATGTCAACATAGGGGGCAAGGGCTTGGAGGGATGCTACAGTATCGTATCCTCCGGTATTATACACGATAGTGGGGAATAAGCCGCGAGCATGCAGTCCTTCGACAATGGCAGGGATATGACCAGCATAATGGCTAGGTGTGACAAATCCAACGATGTTCTCGGTTTGGGGCAGCACCTGGGAGATGCCTTCGACAATTTGGTCGACTCCACGGAATCGAACAATGGTGCCCGAATGGGAATCCTTCAATCCGCTAATTTCGTGGTTCTGACAGTAAATACACTGGAGATTGCAGTATGCAAAGAATACATTAGTGATGCCTTTTTTGCCGCAGATGGGAGGTTCTTCGCCCTTGTGGATGCAAATAGTAGCCACTTCAGGGATATTGCTTGCACCGCAAAATCCCATAGAATCAATACGATTGGCACTGCAACCTCTAGGACAAGTTGAACATTTCATAACTGCAAAGATACGCATTTTTTAGTGATGCAAACCCGCATTGGAAAAGTAAAAGTGAACAGGGTGTTGTTGATAGCTGTTTTATAACCATCTATTTTGAATCAATCAACAGTACGTCGTTCGCCCTAACGACGCTCATATTACGGGGATTCTACGGGGTCTGTCCGCTCCTATAGAGCGAAGCTAGGCCGTAGGATCCCCGTAGGATGAGCGCCCCTTGGGCGGTGGAAGTGGGTGTTTGTTTTCGAGAATCGATTTCGCCACTGGGTTGTATTACATCCGTGGTGGAAATAA
>JAGHRY010000187.1 GCA_018066145.1 Candidatus Colimorpha merdihippi
ATAAATACCAATAAGACTATGTCAAAAAAAATCCATTTCCCACTTTTGTTCTTCATATTATTCATTTTTCCATACATTACTATTGCCCAAAATGATGTAATTATGACTAATGCAACCATCAATATCGATGGCTGCATAAATCCATCTGGCACTATTTATGATAATGGAGGACCCACCAACGACTATTCAAATTCATTCAACGGAATTGTAAATATCAGTGTCCCTTCAAATGTTACAATAACCATCACTGGTAATTATAATACAGAAAGCGGCTTTGACTATATCACAATTTATGACAATCTTGATGGCTCAGGCACTGTCTTAGCTTCCTTTTCTGGCAATGGTACCTTAACTTCAACAACTTCTTCCTCAGGCTTTTTATCCATCCTTTTCCATACCGATGGGTCTGTAGTTCGTTCTGGATTCGAACTTTATTACACATGCTCAGGGATAAGTTCAAACTGCAACTATCCCATCACGAACCTTTCCATCACCAACATCACGCATACATCGGCCCAAATAAATTGGACATCATCTTCTCCATCTAATTATCTTATTGTCAATGGTGATACTAGCATAGTATCAGGTAACTCCTATGCGCTCAGCGGGCTCGCTCCTGGCACTGTATATTTCATCGATGTAAGCAGCGTTTCCGACAATCTCGAGCCTTGCTGTATCGCCCATCAGAATTTCTCCACCTCATGCATCCCACTTACAGAGAACGATCTTCCCTATGTGTATAGTTTTGAAGATTCCCCTTCAATCGGTATTCACGGTACTTTCAATCCCTGTTGGAGCAAAGTGAGCACTTCTGATTCCCCCTATCCATCCAATATCTCAGCCTATTCGGGTTCTATTTGTGCAGTTTTCTCAGGTTCGTCATCCCTAGAATCCATCATCCTTCCATATTACTCCGATTCATTGTCCAAAAACAAACTTTCCTTCTATGGTCAAGCCTCATCCGAATCGACTGGCGTACGGGTTTCTGTTGGTATCACAACCAATCCATCAACCCTTTCCGATCTTGTTCTCCTTGGTTCTGTTCGAATTAATAATACGTCTGATTACCAAAGATTCGATTTTTCTTTAGCAGACTTCAACGGTCATGATGGCTATGTGGTCATTCAAGTGCAAACATCTGTCGACTTATACCTTGACCATTTTATCCTACAACCATTGCCTAACTGTCCTTCTGTATATAATTTAGAGCATGTCAATTCTGTATCCGGGAACGTTGCTTTGAACTGGAGCATTGACTCCATTGCAACAGCAATGCCCAATTATTATGACATCACAGCCACTTCTCTCGACGACAACACAACATTATCATTCACTGTCAATGCTCCTCCTGCCATTCTATCCGGATTAACTCCGGTCACCCTATATAATTTCACTGTTACACCCATCTGCGATTCCTCTCACACAGGAATATCCGACGCTATCAGCGCTTCTACAGGATGTTTTGGCAGCGCCTTATCTTCACCAATAGGCACTGAAAACTCCACTGTTTCCAGCATTCCTGTTAATTCCAGCTGGGGAAATACACTATGCCAAAGCATTTATACAGCATCAGAACTCATCGCAGCCGGCGTCACTCCAGGAAATATTACAAGTATTTCTTACTCTTGGACTCCCAACAGTTCCCATACAAAGAACTTTTCCATCTATATGGCTTCAACATCTACATCAAACTTCACTTCATATAGCTATATTAATACCGGCCATACTTTGGTTTATTCCGGATTACACCCGCTAAACACTTTCGGCACTGTTGAATACGAACTGAACTCCCCTTTCTACTGGGATGGTACTTCAAATATTGTCGTCACAACACTGATGAATCAACCAGCTGGTGAAACGCATTATTCTTCAGGCTTCTACGGTCTTTCTTCATCCAATACAAATAATATGTCGTTGTATAGTTATCGTGACAGTAACCCCTACACTATTGCCGATTTATCTCTTAGTGGAAATACGTCCAACTATCGACCTAATGTTATTTTTGGATCTTGCAATCCCACTCCGTCTTGTACTCCCCCATTGGCCATTATTTCACAAGTCACCGATAATTCTATAACCATTAACTGGATTCCTGGATACAACGAAACCAGCTGGACCATCCGGTATCGTCGCGATTCTGAAAACGACTGGACAACTATTGCTTCCAACTATTCTGGAAATTCATATACCTTCACCAATCTCAAACCTTCTACCCACTACCACTTTCAGATAGGTTCTGAATGTGACACTTCTATTTTATATTCAACGCTTAATACTGTAACCCTTTGTACTACTCCAAAATTTGTTTACGACGACCTTTTTGCCGATTATGTCACTTGTTATTACGGAACTTTCAGCAATCCAACTAGCCTAATCGGAGTTTGTGACTATGGCAGCTCCTCCATTGACTCCCGACATACCGTCCATACAAACAAAGATGAGACTGACCCTCGAACCGGGAATGCTCTGCATACTATTCCCGAAGGATATTGCTCATCTGTACGTTTGGGCAATTGGGGTACAAACGCCATGGCAGAAGCCATCAACTACCATATTCAAGTCGATACTAATGATGGAGACCTACTTATACTCAAGTATGCCGCCGTCATGGAGGATCCCAACCATTCTGAAATCGAACAGCCAAAATTCACTTTTGCTATAACCGACGACAATGGCAATATCATCAATCCCTGCTATAATGCCACCTTTATTTCCAATGCAAATTTAGGTTGGAACACAGGCTCAAGTTATAGTATTCTTTGGAAGGACTGGACCACCGTGGGAATCGATCTTTCTTCCATGCACGGAATGAATATCAATGTACGCCTAACCACCTACGACTGCGACCAAGGAGGCCATTACGGCTATGCCTATTTCGTGCTAGACCTCGGCAATAAATCGGTTCGTTCCAACTCTTGTCTTGCTGTTGAGAATACATTTTTTGCACCGCTTGGATTCGATTATCGATGGTACTCATCTACTTCTGACAGTACACTTTCTACTACAGATTCACTCCATGTTACTACTGAGGGAACATACTACTGCGACCTATCATTTGTTGGAGCACCGAATGATTCCGAACATGCTAACTGCTTCTTCACTATCTCGGCTTTTGCTGGCGTTCGCTATCCTTTCGCCCGATTCGCAGCTATTCCTCTCGATTCCAGTAGTTGCACTATTTCTCGAATGCGCATGATCAATCAGTCCATTGTCACTCGCGACCCCGAACATACCGACTCTATTGCCAATGGATGCGAAAGCTACCTATGGGTCTTTGACGATAGTACTACCTCTACAGAAGTCAATCCTCGTCATGATTTTTCAGTAGGCGCTCATTCGGTAACTCTGTATGCCATGCTCGCTAATGGACAGTGTGTCGACTCCGTCACCAATTCCTTTATTGCTGGTGCTCAATGTATCATCACCGATACTATTGAACAAACCATTTGTCAGGGTCAAACTTTCGTTGTCTGCGATTCGACTCTCAATCAATCAGGTATCTACCTCATCGATACTCTATTACCAGGTGATACAACCCTTATCCACGTTGTGTTCCTCACAGTCAATAATTCAATAACCGAAACCTTTGATGTTACTGCCTGCGAGTCTTATTTTTGGAATCGAAGCAATTTAGAGTACACCCTCAGTGGAGAGTACACTGTACAACAAACCACAAACCTAGGATGCGATTCTATTTCAACCCTACGGCTCCTAATCATTCCTAACTATGACACAACTATTTACGATACAATCTGTAACGGGCAATCGATATCATTCAACAATCTCACCATCACCGAACCAGGAACAACATCTATCACCCTCTACACTGCCACATCACCTCAGTGCGACAGTATTGTTCGCCTAAACCTCACAGTTCATGAATATATTCCTACCGACACAAATGCTATAGAGTGTGGACAATTCTCTTGGTACGACTCGACATATTTCGACCTAGGTAATTATACCCACTATCTCTCTCGAAGTCACCTTAATGAATGCGATACACTTAAGACTCTCCACCTTACTATTCACCCCACTTTCTCCCGAACCATCTATGACACTATTTTCGAAAACGAGCTCCCTTATCTATTTTACGGACAAACACTATACAATGATACAATTGTCAACCACCAAGATTTCACATACTTTGGATGCGATTCCATTACAACGCTACAACTCCATATTATCCGCAACAGCTATGCTTCTTTCGAGTCTACATTTTGCGAAAACAACCTTCCTCTACAGTGGTTTCACCGCATATTCTATTCCTCAGGAATCCAATACGATACAATTGTTAATCACTTAGGTGCTGACTCTATACTCACGCTTACTTTGAATATCATTCCAACTTCTCGTGATACAATCAGTCATTCTATCTGCAGTAATCAGTCATTCCTTTTCGAAGATTCGCTCTACGCTCCAATAGAAGGGTTTTACACTCACCATTTCACTAACATTCAAGGTTGCGACAGTCTTCGAACCCTTGCACTCTCCGTTCGACAAACCTCTCATGGTGATACTACAGCATCTGTATGTGACCAATTCAGCTGGAGAGGCCAATCTTTCAGTACTTCCGACACATTTACTATTCAAAACTACACTCTAAATGCTGCAGGCTGCGACTCGTCAGTCACCCTCCATCTAACAATTCGCAACTCGTCTTCAAGCGACATCACTGCTGAAGCTTGCGACTCAATATCATGGTTCGGTACTACTTTCAACCAGGTTCCTACTTATATTCCAACCCACACTCTCACCAATTCTGTTGGTTGCGATAGTATCTTACGACTGGTTCAACTTGTCATCCATTCTCATGACCAAAGGTACGCTCAAGACTCAATATGCACTAATTTGCTTTTCTCAGGTTACTCTTGGCATGATACTGTATTCTATCCTGGTACTACAACTGGGTCATATCACTTCCAACGGCAAAATATCCATGGTTGCGATAGCCTTATCGACCTATCACTCACTGTCCTAGACAACACTTATTCAACATTCTTTGATACTATTGTAGAGAACCAAGCCGCTACCCACACTTTCAACAATATATTTTTCACTAATGATACGATTGCAACCATCACTATTCCCAACAGCAATGGTTGTGACAGTGTAATTACATATAACTTACACATTTGGCGAAATTCCACAACAGTTATCGACACTTCTGTTTGTGACAACCAACTGTTTTCATTTTCATGGTATGGTCATTCCTATGCCGCCCAAATACAGCATACATTGATTTCAACACATGGCACTGACAGCCTTCTTATCTTAAATGTTCATACAATTCCTTCTTACGAATCTCAAATCTTTGATACCATCTGCGACAATATTGAATACTATTTCTTTGGATCCCTGTATAATATTGAAGGCACTTATTCCCATACACTAACAGCTACAAACGGATGTGACAGTCTCATTCAGCTCAACCTCTTCATGAATCCTACTTATTCTATCCATTTCTATGATTCCATATATTATGGTGACACCATCCACTTCGAAGATTCTACCTACACAACCCCTGGCGATTATTATCACACATACTATTCAATAAATGGTTGCGACTCGATTCATATCCTACACATATTTGGTAGACTGTTGGTAAATGATTCCCGCACAGATACCATCTGCACAGGAGACACTATTATTATTGGTCCTTGGATAGTAACTAGTCCCGGCATATATGTTGACACTATCTTAGCTCACAATATTTCTGACCCCGACACTATCATGACCTATAACATAGTGCAAGTACCCTACCTTGATGCCACCTTTGATACTTCCTGGGTCTGTGGCACTTACCCTCATTACATCCTTACACCCCAAAATCAAGCACCATACTATTTATGGTCTACTACCACCTCCTCCGATCGTTACTATTCTGGACATCAAAACGATTCTGTCATTTTTGCTTACCCCAAAGAAATATCCACATATACGCTCACCACCGACTACAGACAGAATCCTATTTGTCCATCTAGCTACAGTATGGTGATCGAACCGCTTAATGAAGTATTCGCACGTATAGAGACACGCCCATCTGAACTCACAGCAGAACAGAGAGACATTATTGCCTTCAATCGAAGCCGTGGTAATATTCTCCAACATGAATGGTATTACTGGTATAATGACGATCCAGCTCGTACCACTGAAGACGAACAGCTCTCTCTTACCGTACCCCAATATGTCGACAGCCTTCGAATTGGTCTTGTTGTCAATTCTCAGCAGTGTACCGACACAGCCTACGCCACTATCGACATTCGACAATACAATATCTTTTTTCCAAATGTTTTCACTCCAACCCATACCACAAACAACAGATTCTACGCTGTCGGCAACGGCATTAATTCCTTTGAATTGTGGATTTACGACCGTAATGGAGACCTTGTATTCCATACTACAGACATCACAGAGGGATGGGATGGTACCCACAACGGAATCATTTGTCAACAAGCAGCTTACGTATATCGATGTCGTTATAGCGAAGAGGTCAATCCTCGAGGAAGTCAATCGCTCACAGGTACAGTTCTTCTGCTCAAGTAACCATTCAGTAC
>JAGHRY010000181.1 GCA_018066145.1 Candidatus Colimorpha merdihippi
ATTTAATACTTAATAAAATGACTCAAATTCCCATACAGAAAGAGGTAATCGATAAGGTTGCCGCCCAAAACAAGATCGCCAATCCCGGCAAGGCTTCCATCCGCGAGATGCGCAAGATGATCCAAGATGTGGAGAAAGAAACCGGTGTCCGCTTTGTGAAGATGGAGATGGGTATCCCCGGTCTCCCCGCTCCCGAAATTGGCGTCAACGCCCAGATCGAGGCATTAAAGAATGGTGTGGCTTCCATCTATCCCGAGGTTTACGGTACCGCCGATTTCAAGCAGGAGGCTGCTCGCTTCTGCAAGAATTTCCTCGATATCGATGTTACCCCCGAGTGCTGCGTGCCCACCGTGGGCTCTATGCAGGCCGGTTTTGCCAGCTTCCTCACCCTCACCCGCTACGACAAGAAGAAAACCAAGGTGCTCTTCATCGATCCCGGCTTCCCCGTGCAGAAACAGCAGTGCCGTGTGCTCGACATCCCCATGAAAACTTTCGACGTGTATGAGTATCGCGGCGACAAGCTTCGCGAAAAACTCGAAGAGGAACTGAAGGATGGCGATGTGGCTTGCCTCATCTATTCCAGCCCCAACAACCCTGCCTGGTTCTGCTTCACCGACTACGAACTGCGCATTATCGGCGAAATGGCCAATAAGTATGGTGTTGTAGTACTTGAGGACGATGCTTACTTCCTGATGGATTTCCGTAAGGATTACAGTGTTCCCGGCCAGGCTCCTTTCCAACCCACTGTGGCTAAATACACCGACAAGTATGTGCTTATGATTTCAGGTTCCAAATCGTTCAGCTATGCCGGCGAGCGTATTGCCATGATGGTGTGCAGCCCCGCACTGTTCAATATGGAGTGTCCCGACCTTGCCCGCTACTACAGCCAAACTCAGCTCGGCCGTGCACTCATTTTCGGTACCCTCTATTGCCTCAGCTCCGGCACTGCCCACAGCGTTCAGTATGCTATGGCTGCCATGCTCAAAGGCGCCAATGACGGCACTTTCAATTTTGTGAAGGACATCAAGGAATATGGCGAGAAAGCCGAAATCATGAAGAAGATGTTCACCGATAATGGTTTCTATATCGTTTACGATAAGGATATGGGCGAAGATATCAGCGATGGTTTCTACTTCACTTTCTGCTATCCTAACTACTCAGGTCTCGACCTCCTCAACGAGCTCATCCGCTACGGTATCAGCGCTATCTCGCTCGATATCACTGGCAGCCACAAGCAGGGCATCCGCGCCTGCGTGGCTCTCGTCCTCCGCGAGCAGTTCCCCGACCTCAAAGAGCGCCTGGAGAAATTCCATGCCGACCATCCCGTGAAATAAACTTCACTACATAAGCTATTTTAAAAACGAGCCTCTCTGCAGTAAAGGGGCTCGTTTTATTTAACTAGAGCTTCATGTTGATGCGCAACATACCAACGGCATGGAAATTATGTCCTGTAATGATGGCATGGACTGTGGGCTGAATATATAAATGCGTGTTCAAACAAATGTTTGCCAGTAATGTCTCTCATGAGCTCCGCACTCCGCTGGCGTCTATCATGTGTGAATTGGGTTTGGCTCTTCAGAAAGAACGCACACCTGAAGACTACCAGCATCGCATCGCTCGAGCCCTCAATGACGCATCAGGCATGTCCGATACCATCATCGGCTTGCTCAATCTGGCTAGGGCCGAATATGATGCTTCCCAAATAAAGATGGAACCCATTCGCGTCGACGAACTTTTGATGGATATGGCCGAAGAACTGTTGCGAGCAAAACCCGACTACCACATTAATGTTTCGTTTGCCGACGAGCATGTTTCCGACACCGCTGTTATCGTGATGGCCAATCGATATCTTCTTTCCCTTGCTTTTCGTAACCTCATGGAGAACAACTGCAAATACTCGCCCGATCGCACTTCCTATGTCGTTATCCAAACCCGCGGCGGGGTTTCGATCACTTTTGCCGATAATGGTATAGGCATGAGTGCTATAGACCAGCGTGAAATCTTCCGGATGTTCTATCGCGGCAGCAACCAAGCCGAAAAAGGTCACGGCATCGGTATGGCCTTAGTTCAGCGAGTACTATCGGTTCATCATGCCACTATCGACATCGTTAGCAAGGAGGGGCATGGAACAAAATTCATTGTCAGACTGGCTACTAATCATTCTGAATAGATTAAGGTGAAAGACTCGATTTATAATAGGTCTTTTCTATGGATATCCTTCTTATCCGAGTATAAAAAAACAAGCATGAGCAACCTTAAGTGGCTCATGCTTGCAGTAGTTGATAGTCGGCAAAGTTATTGCTTGACGAACTTGGCGGTGCTTCCCTGGCTGCGCAGGTAATATATGCCTGAAGCCAATGAACTGACGTCTGCCCGAGAGCCGTGTATCTGCATTACGGCACGGCCGCTGATGTCGTATATTGTAGCCGAGTCATCGAGGCCTTCAATATTGATGGCGCTGGTGGCAGGATTGGGATAAATGCTGAAAGTGTTTCTTTCGGCATGCTCTATGTTCAGCGCGGGATTGACCTCGTAGCAACCGAGGTCGATGTATCCGTTTCGGCATCGGATGTTATTGTCGAGGTCGCCATCCGATAGCAGCACCTGAATACGCTTGCCTGCATCGACGCAGATTGAATTATGGTACAAATGGTAGTCGGCACTTTCTAATGTTGCCTGGGTGGCGGGGTCGGCAAACATGGGACCATTGGGCGACATATTGTCGCTGTCGAGCCTGATTAGGGTGCTGTCGGCAAAATTGGTGTCGCTCTGTATTGCGCAATAGTGGATGTTTTCCAAGTTGCTGGCTGCCGAAAAACTGCTATCGCATCCCCAAATGATGTTGTTTGCAAAATCGATTTGACTGTTGTCCATGTTCACACCCACACCGCTATTGTTCACGATATCGCAGTTGTATACCGTGCCGTCTCCGTTCAGTAAAAGGGTATTGCGGCTTTGGTTGTGGTGGATCAGGCTCTGGCGGAGTGAACCGTTATTGATGCTAATGGTGTTCTTCGATTGGTTGCCATATAGAATGGTGTGCAGCACCAGTGTGGCGTTGATATCCAAAATGCTACCGCTATCGCACTGACAGTTTCGGATGGTCATGTTGTTGGCAGACTCAACATTTTTAAGCACCACGATGGAACCATCGGGCGAATAGCCGTTCTGCAGAATTATATCATTAATTCTCAGTAATCTGTTGGTAGAGAGAGGGCATCGTGCAGATAGTATCGCACGCGAGCCTCTTCCGTCGAAGATAGTGGGGTGCTCTTTGGGGTTGCGTTGGCCTAGCGAGGTTTCGGTACCGCTGAAACCGCCGTATATGTTGGCCATATTGGTGAAAGTGAAAGCATATTGTGCTGTGGTGTCGCCGTAATAGATGCCTTCCTTAATCCATATATCTTTATTTACCAATGTGTTGATTTTTACTGCGGCTTCAATATTGTTGTTGGGGTGTTCCCAAGATGTTCCTCCTTCGTTGCCGTCGGCTGCCACATAAAAGCGCTCCAGGTGACCATCCCATCCTGAGGGGATGATGTTGTATACCATCTGCTGGTTGCTGGCATAGCCCATTACGGTGTGAATGGAATAAAAGCCGTCGCAGTATCCACCCCAGCCCCAATTGAAATGAGCTTCGTTTTGGTCGTTGAATCCATCCAGCACAAAGGCATGTCCTCCATCGTAGCTGTGTCCGGCATATTCTATTGGACGCAGGTGCGCCATTTCGTTGCGAATGGTAGAAATCCAAATCGAATCGTTAACATCTGTGCGGGTCATCAGCTTAGCATCGGTGTATCCGAAATGCACCAGGCCATCCACCACTTTGGCTGTTTGTGCACCGCTGCCTTCGGTATATCCCGCATGCTGGTAGTTCATGTTCACCGAAATACCGCAATGGCGGCATAGACGCGACACCATGTCGATTTCCTCATCTGTGGAACGCCATCTGATATGGTCGGGCATCAGGGTGTAGTCGTATTCCGTGGTGTCGAAATTAACGGCTTGCTGGCCGTAGGCCACATGGCCATAGGATTTGTAGCCGAAACCGCGGCTGGGATACTGGTGATAACGGATAATCTGAGCCATAGCCGTAGCCACGCAGCCCACCACCACAGGCTCGCCATTCATTTGTGGGCAATATTTGTTGTATCCCCATCCCTGTTCCCAGGTCGAGGTGAGCAAGTATGAATCATCCTTTGCGGCAGCAGGTATGTTCGACGAAGTCAGTTCTTTCCATCTTTTCAGCATCTCGCCGTTCTCCGGAGCGTTGTCGGCAATGGCGGTGGCAATAGAGGTGGAACATTCCTCAAGCCATGATTTCATGTTAGCAGGGAGCGCGTTGGTTTGGTAGCTGCCGTTGCAGGAATAGCCGATAATAGGCACGCAGCGGTCGTCGGCACCCACGATAACGAATCGTTCTTGACCTTGGTTGAAAACATACATCGTATTGACCAACCTTCCGTTGATCTCTTCGGTGTAGGTGTAATAATGCGTAAGCGGGTCTTGGTTCGTAATCCAGCCCTTTTGCAGCATAAGGTGCTTTGCTGCTATTTGCGCTGTACCTATCTCTACGGGTTTGGCATTGAGCGATATTGCTGCCAAAAGCAGAGCTGCAATAAAAGTGAAATATTTCATAATATGTTTAATGTATACTGATTCTATTTTTGTAAAAAATCCTGAACGTGGTCGAATACGATATCGGCACGAATGTCGAAGGCTTCGCGCGAAGCGTATGCCACATGGGGCAGGCACACGCAGTTGGGTGCATGAAGCAGAGGATGGTCGAGAGCCAGTGGTGGTTCGGTTTCATACACGTCGAAACCCGCACCGGCTATCACGCCATTCTTGAGGGCTTCGGCCACTTCGGGAATATTGCACACGTTGCCGCGGGCGGTATTGATAAGCAGGGCTGTGGGTTTCATCATCTTCAGCTGGGCAGCGCCAATCATGTGGTTGGTGTCGGCGGTGAGGGGTACATGCAGCGTTACGATGTCGCTTTCTTTCAGCAGTTGTTCCAACGACACATATCGTGCGCCCATGGCCAGCACTTCTTCGTGTTCGCTGCGGTTGTATGCCAGTACCTTGCAACCAAAAGCCCGAAGCAGGGCAATGGTGGCGGTTCCGATGGCTCCGGTGCCTACCACGCCTACGATCTTGCCTTTCAGTTCGCGGCCCAGGAACATCCCTCTGCCGCCCCCTTGGCGAATGGTGCCGTCGAAATAGGTAATCTGGCGAAGGAGGTCGATCATCAGTCCCACGGCCAGCTCGCTGACGGCCGTAGTTGAGTATCCGGCAGCATTTTGTACGGTAATATCATGGTCCTTGCAATATGCCAGGTCGATATGGTCCAATCCGGTGAAAGCAACCGACAGGTATTTGAGGTTGTTGCATTGTTGCAGCACAGCGGCAGGCAGCTTGATGTTGGAGATTACCGCCACATCGGCATCTTTCATGCGTTCGGCCAGCGTTCCGGCATCCTCATTGCGGTCCATATAGTATTCGAACTCATGCCCTTGCAAAGCATAGTTCTGTTTCAGTTCTTCAAAATGCTCCTGGCTAATGCCCAGAGGTTCTACACAAACGATTTTCATGTTGTTGAATATGATGTTGAATTGATTTGTTTCTGTGGTCGGTGATGAGTGAAGAGACAAAAGGTGATGTCTGATTCCTGATCAAGTGTAACGGATTCATTTTTTCTTCTTGACGCTAAACCCGAAGCCGCCGAGCTTTTCGCCCAGGCCGTAGTATTTGCCATGCGAATAGGCCAGAGGATGGGCGTGGTTGAGTTGGAATGCTCCGGTGCCCTTGTCGATGAGCCTCTCTTCGGCATCGATGGCCACCACCTCTGCCAGAAACATGTCGTGGGTGCCCAGGTGCTTTATATCCACCACCTGGCATTCGATGTTCAGTGGGCTCTCGCCAATCAAGGGTGCCTTCACCACCTGTCCCTGCTGCGGGGTAAGGTGCATCTCTTTGAATTTGTTGTAATCCCTGCCGCTGCGAACGCCGCACCAGTCGGTGGCGGCAGCCAGGTCCTCTGTAGTCAGGTTGATTACAAATTCGCCGGTGCGCTTGATAATTTCGTACGAATGGCGTTCGCGCCGCACCGATATATAGCACATGGGCGGGTCACTGCATACAGTGCCCGTCCATGCTATGGTAAGTATATTATAGTTCTCGGGTTGGTCGCCGCTGCTAACCATTACCGCAGGGAGAGGGTATAATAGGTTGCCGGGCTTGAATGGAACTTTCATAATACGGTTATTCTTTAAATCTTTTCTCTAGGTCGTCAATCCAATAGCGGAACTGCTTGTCGGTTTCGGCTAGGTTGGCCACAGTTTTGCAGGCGTGCAGCACGGTGGCGTGATCCTTGTTGCCGCATTGGAGACCGATGATGGCGAGCGACGATTTGGTCATCTTTTTTGCGAAATACATTGTCAGCTGGCGTGCCTGCACAATTTCGCGTTTGCGGGTGCGCGACTGGATGCTGTCGATAGGGATGTTGAAGTAGTCGCAAACCACTTTCTGTATGTATTCGATCGTCACTTCACGATTGGTGCTCTTGACAAACTTGTCGATCATCTGGCGGGTGAGGTCGATGGTGATATCGCGGTGGTTCAGTGATGATTGCGCCATCAGACTGATAAGGGCACCTTCTAGTTCGCGAACATTGGTGTTGATATTGTAAGCGATGTATTCAATCACATCGTCGCTCATTTCCACGCCGTCGTTCTTGAGCTTTTGGCGGAGGATAGCCATGCGGGTTTCAACATCTGGGGGAAGCAGTTCGGCGGCCAATCCCCATTTCAGACGCGAGGTGAGTCGGTCTTCCAGTCCCTGAAGGTCGCTGGGAGCTTTATCGCTGGTGATGATGATCTGTTTTCCGGCTTGGTGCAGGGAGTTGAAGATGTGGAAGAATGCCTCTTGGGTTCTGTTGGCCTTGTTGGCCCAAAACTGAATGTCGTCCACAATCAGCACATCCACCATTTCGTAGAAATGCACGAAATCCGATGTGGTGCCGTTACGACCGGCATCCTGATACTGCTGCATGAATTGTTCGGAAGTTACGTACAGTACCGTTACCTCTGGGTGCAGCTCTTTGGTTTTCAAACCAATGGCGTTTGCCAAGTGGGTCTTTCCAAGGCCTACTCCGCCGTGAATCATCAGCGGGTTGAAACAGGTCTTGCCAGGATTCTCTGCCACGGCCAGACCGGCAGCGCGGGCCAATCGGTTGCACTCGCCCTCTACATAATTATGTAATGTATAATTAGAGCTCAGCTGCGAGTTGATGCGCACCTTTTGGATGCCGGGGATGACAAATGGGTTGGGAAACTCGCGGTTTCCGCCAATGTTGACGTCGATCGGAAATTCCTTGGGGCGATTCACGGTCGTTTGTCTTCCGTTGGCGGGCACCTGGGTGGTGATAGGTGATTCGGATATGCTGGTGTCCATTACTATACTATATTGCAAACTGGCATTCTTTCCAAGGGTAAGGCGGATGGCTTCCTTTAGGAGTTCTGCATAGTTCTCTTCTAGCCATTCGTAGAAAAACTGGCTGGGTACCTGAATCAACAAATTCGATCCATCTAAGCGCAATGGTACTATAGGTCCAAACCAGGTGGTAAAAACCTTCTCATTCTCCTTGCCAACAAGGTTGTCCTTGATAAATGCAAGGCATTCTTCCCACACTCTTTGACAATCTTTCTCCATATTTTGTATTTTGACTTTTTGCTCTTATTGTTGAATATGTGATAGTTAGGCGTATTTCGTTATCCGTTGCCTACAATGCAAAATTGCAACATTTTATTCACCTATGCTGGTGAAAAATAAATTTGCGTATATCAGATTTTTTTTATAAAGCATTTCTTTTCTGTCGGGTGTTTCGTACCCTCTCTTTTGCACAAAAAACTGAAAAATAGCCAATAAATAATTTGCCCTCATTTTTTGCCCCTCGTAATATACGAAATTTCTTTAAAAGTTCTAGTTTTTTTTGTCTTTTTTTCTCTTTTTCTCTCAAAAACGGTTGATATTTTTTTAAGTTGCTGAGTGATAGTGATGTTTTTGTTTGTAACTTTGTAACTATTTGT
>JAGHRY010000080.1 GCA_018066145.1 Candidatus Colimorpha merdihippi
CAGAAATGGAGCAGTGCATAGGTGGCGCACGAAGCAATTGAGTGCCCAACATGGGTACCCTGGTTATGGCCACAGACCTAATAGGTCCGTGATGAATAGCCGAAACAAATGGCGGGTTGGGAAGGACTGCCAAAGAGTTGGGCATCCCAAAATCTATGGCCAGATGGTCAGCGGCCTTAACAAAGTCGTAGAAAATATGCTGATCGTCATTGGTAGTTAATACCAAATGGGAAAGCATCTCCTGCAAAAGGCATACATCAAACGGATGATGGGAATGATGATGCTCGTCATGATGATGGGGACATGATTCGTTGCAATGGCAATCCAACTCGGTCTCAAAAACCATTCCGCCTTCGCTGTCACAATCGTGATGATGATGAGGTACAAAGGCATGAAGCATGATTATTGCACATGCTACCGAAACAAGTATTTTTGCCAGCAAATGTTTCATTCTAAAAAAATTACACTATTCAAACAGACATATCATCTGCTAAAATAATAATGCAAAGATACAACTTTTTTCTTGCATATTACTTGCAAATAGGGAATTAACTGATTTACTCTAATAGTTTCCCAAGCCATGATATACAAACCGACAAAGACACTCGTTGGAAGAATTAATGTATGGTGGCTGCAAAATTTTGTGCCTTGTTTTTGGGTAGATTCCCTTATTGCCACCATTTGCGATAATCGTTTAATCTTTGAAAATTATCTGTAATTCGCTAAAAATCAGTACCAACTCGGGAGTAAGTCCGTAGGTAGTCCGTCTCATGTCCGTTCTGGAACGGATAAACGACGGAGCCACTCCTGCGTTACCCCTGAGTTACTATGGTATTTGCTGTTTTTGGCAAAATTGGTTGGAGGGTTTTGCGTGGGACTTGAATGGGGATACTATGGGTGGGATAAAAAGAGAATCTGCCCAACCTGTTGAGAGGATTTCGCTCAGTATATTGTGTGAGGGGGGTTCTCCTTTAGTTCCAAACAAAAAGGCCCGCCCCATTTGAGGCAGGCCCTTAATATTTTTATTCTATCAAAGTCAACAGCACAGCAGAATAATAAGTTGCGCCGTCATAACGCGCAGAAACATCGTAAGAGGATAAACGGTGGCGTATGCTACGGCCGACTTGTCGTTGTCGGAAGAGAGCGAATTGGCATAAGCCAATGCAGGAGGATCGGTCATGGCGCCAGACATGAGGCCGGCCAGACTGAAATAGTCAATCTTGCCCCAAATACGACCAATAACACCCACTATCAAGAGCGGTAACATGGTAATAATGACACCATAGAGAATCCACCAATAACCGCCATTGACAACGGTGCTGATGAACGATTCACCTGCACCCAAACCCACCGCAGCAAGGAACATCGAAATACCAATTTCGCGAATCATACGGTTGGCCGAAGTAGTGGCAAAAGTAACCAAATGGTAATAAGGGCCAAAACGGCCAATCAGGATAGCGATAATCAGCGAGCCGCCAGCCAAACCCAATTTGAAAGGCTGACTAAGTCCCGGAATGGCAATAGGCAGCGTGCCAAGGATGATGCCAAGCACTACTCCTAAGAAAATGGGCAAAAGGTTGGGGGTGTCTAGGTGCTTGAGTTCGTTGCCGAAGATATCGGCCACTTTGGCCACATCCTGCTCATCGCCAACCACCATGATACGGTCACCCAGCTGAAGGACAAGATCGGGAGTGGCTAACAAGTCGATTCCTGCACGGTTGATGCGGGTAATATTGACATGATAATTCTTTCGAATCGAAAGACTTCCAATGCGTTTGCCATTCAAATCGCCTTTGGTGAGCACTATACGGCGCGACACCAGCGAGGAGGCTTTTTTCTCTTCCTTGGGAGCCTCAACTACAGGACCCATCAGGCTGATTGTGCGCAAATGTTCCTTATCGGTAAGGATGCGGAGCTTCTCACCCAGACTAATCTTATGACCACCCTCGGCCACAATTTCTTTCCCATCAAGTCCTGTAATACGGGAAATGACCATGCTGATGCCCAACACTTTTTGGATTTCATACAAGGGAGTTTGATCAAGGGAGGCATTGGTCATCTCCACATCAACACAAATGGGCTTATTGTCTTCAGAAACTTCGTTCTTTACAACGGCCTCCTCTTTCTTCATATTGATATGCATGATAGACTTGATGAGCATAATAGACAAAAGGATGCCGACTACACCCAATGGATAAGCAACCGCATAGCCAGTAGCAATGGTGTCATTGGCGCTGCCATGCATGTCGGCAAAAGCCTGTTGTGCAGCACCTAAACCCGGTGTGTTGGTAACAGCACCCGACAGAATGCCCACCATAGTAGCCATATCTTCACCCGTTACCAGATGAATGACAAAAGCAGTAGTCACACCCAAAAGCACAATGCAAGTAGCTAACAGATTAAGTTTGATACCCCCTTTGCCAAAACTGGAAAAGAAAGAAGGACCCACTTGCAAGCCAATGGAGTAGACAAACAGTACCAAACCAAAATCCTTGGCAAAATGCTCTACATTGGGATCTAAGCGCATTCCGAAATGCGACAACACGATACCCACAAAAAGTATCCAAGTCACACCCAAAGAGAATTTGCCAATTTTGGCTTTTTCGGCCAAAAATACACCCACAGCCATCGTCAACATCAGCAAAAAAAGCGACTGAGCGATACTCGGAGTGAACAGTAAATTATAGAAAAACTCCTTCATATAAAAATTGTTTAAACGTTAATCGTAAGTACGGTCTTTTCACTATCATTATCTCTTACTTATTAACGCAATTTCTTAAATGTTGGCAAATTTCATTCAACTATACCATTCTCGACTCATCATTCCATGCTTGGCAAGATAGGCATGCTATCATGCTTGGCAGGATAGTATGGATAATAACGCAATGGATGAGAGCGACAATCGATACCGGTCCAATCGATAGATTTAAGCCTATCGAAACATGCTGGTCCGAAATCATAAGATGCACCAAATAGTTCAACTTCACTCCCATCATGAGACAGACTCCAACTTCCGCCTCCATAGCAATCGTCGCCTCCATAAGGAATCAATTCTTTATGCAAGCGAACATCCCCAAAACGCATTTCCCCATCTATTGTGATGATGAATTTCTGCATGGATTGTTTTAATTTTTCTTTAATTATTATCATATCCCATTCTACAAAAGCTCCTTAGAGCTTTTCTGCCGAATGACTATTTTTGCAAAGATACGATTTTTTTGCGACATGAGTAATTTATATTTACTTTAACGCAAGAATGGCAACTAATAATGCATCGATTGAATCGGGAAAACGTACATTCTTACGACAGCATTTTGAAATACAGATGACGGGTAAAACCATATTTGGAAAGTGTCGAATGGTAGCAATAACCAATTTTTTCGAGATTTCGGATACTAGCCTCATTGTGGGGTGAAACTGTCGAACAAAGCAAACGTATGCCCCTTTGCACAGCTTCAGCTTCCAACATTTGGCCTAGCATACACTGCCACCCCTGGCCTCTATACTGTGGGTGAACCATGCAAATCTTATAGTTGGCGGAGGGGACAATATTTTCGTATATGCCGCCTATAAGATGCGATAGGTCTTCGCCATCGCCATCTTGTGGTACATACAACACAGCCACTGCAGCCAACGCATTACCAATTTTAACGCCAACAGCATAATGAGGACTCTGAAGGCATTGATTCCACATAAATGGCGTGTTGCGACGCAACTGATCTGGCCGTTCTAACGATGCCATCACATCAGTTTCGAGTGACAGAACCAAAGGCAAATCTTTCGGGAACAGTGATACTACTTGAAGTTCTTGCATAATTGCATAGAAAGTGGATGCACCTCACGATGCACCCACTTTGATATAAAAAGCGTTATAGCTATCTTAGAAAAGTCCTTCAAGGACCTTGTCGTCAACGAGCTGAGGCAGGGTAACTTTGAGGTTGGGGTTGAGGTCCATGGCGCGCTTGATGGCGAACATAGCGCCCTCGTTGCGTGCCCAGCTGCGGCGGCTGATGCCGTTGTTGACATCCCAGTAGAGCATGAGTTTGAGGCGGCGGTCGCAGTCGGCGGAACCATCAAGCACCATACCGAAGCCACCATTCATCACTTCGCCCCAGCCTACACCACCACCATTGTGGATGGAGACCCAGGTAGCACCGCGGAAAGAGTCGCCGATGACATTCTGCACAGCCATGTCGGCGCAACGGTTGGAACCGTCGTAGATGTTGCTGGTCTCACGGAAGGGAGAGTCGGTACCGGAGACATCGTGGTGGTCACGACCGAGCACGATGGGTGCGGAGATTTCACCCTTGGCGATAGCCTGGTTGAAACGCTCGGCAATCTTGGTGCGACCTTCGCAGTCAGCGTAGAGGATACGGGCCTGAGAACCAACAACAAGATGATTCTCCTTAGCACCCTTGATCCACTGGATGTTGTCGCGCATCTGCTGCTGGATCTCGGCAGGAGAGTTGGCAGCGATTTCATTGAGGACGTCCATCGCAATCTGGTCGGATTTGTCAAGATCCTCAGGCTTGCCGCTGGTGCAGACCCAACGGAAGGGACCGAAACCGTAGTCGAAGCACATGGGTCCCATAATATCCTGAACGTAAGATGGATAGCGGAAGGCGGAGTGGTCGGCATTCCAGATATCAGCATCGGCACGGCTGCTCTCCAGGAGGAAGGCGTTGCCGTAGTCGAAGAAGTACATGCCGTTGGCAGTGAGCTTGTTGACGGCTGCCACATGGCGGCGGAGAGACTCCTGAACCTTGTCGTGGAAGAGCTCGGGCTGCTCGGCCATCATGACCTTAGCGTCCTCGAAACTGACACCCACGGGATAGTAGCCACCGGCCCAAGGATTGTGGAGGGAGGTCTGGTCGGAACCAAGGTCGACCTTGATGCCCTTCTCGGCGCAGTATTCCCAAAGGTCAACAACATTGCCCTGGTAAGCATAGCTGCGAGCCTCTTTCTTGGCGATGGAAGCATTGACATGGTCAAAGAGGACATCGAGGTTGTCCTGAACTTCGTCAACCCAACCCTGCTCAAAACGCTTCTGGGTAGCAGCGGGATTGATTTCGGCGGTGATGGAGACAACACCGGCGATGTTACCGGCCTTGGGCTGAGCACCGCTCATGCCGCCAAGACCTGCGGTGATGAAGAGTTTGCCTGCGGTGCCGCCACCGAGTTTGCGAGCTGCGTTGAGCACGGTGATGGTGGTGCCGTGGACGATACCCTGGGGTCCGATGTACATGTAGGAACCAGCAGTCATCTGACCATACTGGGTGACACCGAGTGCGTTGTAGCGCTCCCAATCGTCGGGTTTGCTGTAGTTGGGAATCATCATACCATTGGTGACAACCACACGGGGAGCATCCTTATGCGAAGGATAGAGTCCCATGGGGTGACCGCTGTACATGACGAGGGTCTGCTCATCAGTCATCTCGCTGAGGTATTTCATCACGAGGCGATACTGAGCCCAGTTTTGGAAGACGGCACCATTGCCACCGTAGGTGATAAGCTCGTGGGGGTGCTGAGCCACGGCGGGGTCGAGGTTGTTCTGGATCATGAGCATGATGGCAGCAGCCTGGCGGCTCTTGGCAGGATACTCCTCGATGGGGCGGGCGTACATCTTATAGGTAGGACGCAGACGGTACATGTAGATACGACCGTAGGTCTTGAGTTCCTCGGCAAATTCGGGGGCCAGCATAGCGTGGTCCTTGGGGTCGAAATAGCGGAGGGCGTTGCGGATAGCAAGTTCCTTCTCGGCCTTGGTGAGGATTTCCTTACGCTTAGGGGCGTGGTTGACAGTGGGGTCGTAAGCCTGAGGTGCGGGCAGTGGGTTGGGGATACCGGCACGCAATTCGTTTTGGAATTCTTCGAGTGTCATGATAGTATTGTTTTTATTATTATTTATTTTAGTTTCTTGTTGATTCTAGCTTTTCTAGAAATTCTAGATTATCTAGGATTTCTAGGGATTAAAGAGATAATTCAATGCCTACTTCGAGGCGGGGGAGTCGCATCTGGAATGCTGTGGGGTTCATGGGGTCGAGGTCGTATTTGGTGGCAAAGCCCGTAAGGCGGTAGCGGGCATAGAGGCCAATCCAGTCGTAGGCGACGCGGGTGACGATGCCGAAGTTGGTGTGATAGGCATCGACATGGCGGGGATTATAGTATGTGAGCGTGGCGCCAGAAGCATGGTTGTACTGGTTGTATTTGAGCTGATAGGTGTAACCGCCAAAGCCTACGTATGCGCCCAGATCCCAATGGACGCCGCTGCCAGTGATGCCACCGGGGGTGAAGCGGATGCGCTGGAAGAGCTCAATGGCGCATTCTTGATAGAGGTAGTGCTTCTGTTTGATGCCATCGGCAGCAACATCGAAAAGGTTGTCGATGCGATTAAGTGGGGTGGGTTGAAAGTTGTAACGCGCGGCAGCGTATTCCACACCCAAGCCCAGGCGATAAGCTTTGGCAGCGGCAAAAAGGATGCGGCCACCGATATGGCTGGCAGGAGAATATGCCTTGATTTGGCGTTCCTCGCTCTGGGTGCGGATAATGTTGCCAAAGGCCACAGCGAATTCGGCATTCCATCGTGCATTTTTACCCCAGAGTGAAGGTTTTAAGTCATCGGCAGTGCGTTGGTACAGATAGCGACTGCGGGTAGAGTCTTCATTAATGCACCAAGGCGCAAATTCTCTGCGTTCCCAGCGCATGCGATATTGGTCTTCGGGCGTAAGCTTGAAACTCTCGGTGTATCCGGCATATGATACATTGAGGGTGCAGGAGTCAATTGCCCCTTTGTGGAAGAACAGCCGATAGTTGGGGCTGACCTTTGAGAACTCGGTAGATGAGTACTTAACCAAGGTGCCATCGGGGTTTTGCTTGTTGAAGAACACCGTCATGAGGGGCTGATACTTGACAAACTGGACTTCGATGGAATCTTTTCGGTCAACCAGATGGAACGTGGGTTCTACTGCTTTGCCTTCTTCAACGAAGAAAGATGCCTGCGGCACACCATAGCCGAGGGCATAGTCGTAATAGGGGTATAGGTCGGCCGACTGCTGGATGAGTTGGTGCATTTCCATAGCGGTCTTGCCGGGCATAGTCTGCCAGGCGCAAGCGGCAAAGCCGGCCACGAGGGGACAGGAGAAAGATGTGCCATCCACTCCATGAATCTTTTGGTCGTTGTTGGCAGCTGCTAGGGCATGGCCAAATGCCACCACATTGGGTTTCAGTCGGCCATCAGCCGAAGGTCCGTAAGAGCTGAAGCTGATATGGCGATAGTAATCAAGCGAATGGGTGATGCCACCCACACAGAGCACACTGTCGGCATCGGCAGGGGTGATGATGGTTTTCCACGATTTGTCGTCACCTTCGTTGCCGGCAGAGTTGCACACCAAGATGCCTTTGCGGGCAGCCAGGTTGGCGGCTTTGGCCACATATGAGGTGCCATCCATATCTTTGGTGAAATAGCGGTCTTTGCCATAGCCGAGAGATGAACTGATGAGGTTGGCGCCATGCTGGTCGGCACGCTCCATGGCTTGCATCCACCACACTTCTTCTTTGAAAGGTTCGGTGTTAATCTCGGTGCGGTAGAGGAGGAATTCGGCACCTGTGGCAAGGCCCAGCTGGACGGTGTCAAAAACACCGGTGATGCAGGAAAGAGTCATCAAGCCATGGGTGCCCCAGCCATAGACATCGGATTTCTTTGTGGGGAAGTTCCAAGTGCCGAGGATGCGGTTATTGTCGCGCAAATGTTTGAAAGCCTTGTGGGTGTTGACGCGGGGAAAACCGTTGTCGAGCACGGCAATGCGGATGCCTTTGCCGTCGATGCCTTTGGCTACAAACTTATCACCTTGCATGCGCAGGAGCTGTTCGGCGAGGGCAGGTTGATTCGTTGTATTGCTGATTTGTTGATTTGTTGATTCTTCAAACTGATGGACTTGTGCTAGCATCATCCCGCCACCGATAAGCGCAGTATGGCCTACAAAGGGCAGTTGCTCAATCTGAGCAATCTGGTCGGGGGTGGCCATAACGGCCACTGCATTCATCCAGCGCGACTGACCTACTTCTTCAGTAGCAATAGAGACAACTTGACCAACATATGCAGCCGACAAAGGAAAATTGGTAATATCGAACAAATCGGCACCACACTGATGATACCGTTCGATGGCTTTAGCATCGAAATAGTCATAAGGATCGAACTCACAGCCCTGCTTGTCAGTTAAAAAAACCCAATAACACTGCTGGCCTATTGCCTGTATAGCGGCCATTATCACGAAAATAATAACGAAAAGTCTTTTCATTAT
>JAGHRY010000281.1 GCA_018066145.1 Candidatus Colimorpha merdihippi
ATACTGAATAATCCTAAATGATTTGATTTATTGCCTCTTAGAACAAGAATTACCATAAAATTTGCCGTGAATAAATTTCCGCATACCTACATCAGCTTACCCTCTTTGTATTGAAAGAAGAACTTCTTGGTCAAATCCTCATGACGGAACTTCTTCAGATACTCTTTCTTGGCATAAGGATATTGCAAAGCCTTCAACGGCACAACGTACACCTCCTGAGGTGCTGAGGGTGTGCCGCAAACACCAATTATCACAAATACAGGCATATTCCGATCATTGGCAAATCGGTTGTAGATAGCAATGTTTTCTTCCGAGGCCCATTCTATCGAACCGTTGTAGAAATCGCTACGCCACTTGCATTCTACGGCAAAAGTCTCAGTCACATTCTCTTTGTCGAAATGGAATTCCCATTCCATGTCGGGGTATCTGTTACTCTCGGCATAGGTGCCCTTATCGTACTTGTCGCCACGCCACTCTTTGAGAGTAAAAAAATCTTGGTTGAAATGGTCTTTCACCCAAATCTCAAAGTCTCTACCTTTTTGTTCATTGGTGACGGTTTTAGCACTATCGCTAGAGATTGGCAGACTAACCACCTCTTCTTCCACCGGGGCAGCCACTTCTACAATTTCCACCTTAGACTTGTGCAAAACCAAGACCAACCCTATTACAGCCAGAACGGCACCAATAATTATTAATATATAACCCATACGTTTCATGATATTGTTTGCATACGTTTAATTAACCATTTGATAAAGCATAATCCTAAGCTCGGATTTTCTGCGAAAATAAGAATAAATTATTATTCAACATGTTACACACAATCTTGATTTTCTGTGAAAATAAGAATTACTAGGCATAGAATGGCACATACGTCATAAATTTCTTTGATTCCGAATCTGGATTTGTCGGTTTAATTAAGTTTTTCTCCATCGTATCCGCAATAATGTGGGAAGCCATCGTACTTTTATTTTTATCCAAACCAAATCTCTCTCGGACTGACTGATTATTCATTGACTCCCCATCAGCATAAGTTAAGCAGCAATGCTGATAACAAGCTTCGACTCGCTCCTCCTTTGACATTTCAGCTACATCTTTTTTAGGGTAAATGGTGATTCTTGTAAAATCAGACCCACTTTCCGCTTTATACGCTGGCAGGTACATTTGTTCCATTGATTCTACAGCTCTATCGACCCCACTACCTCTTCGTTCACAAAGGCCAAGTTGCAACATCAGCTGAGCCATCTGTTCGTTTCTTGAATGTGGCGGCAAATCTATCAACCTATTAACATCATTCAAACAATAGCCTGGATTTGTTATTACTAATCGATTTGTAAATATTTCTATTGTAATTGGCATTCCTCTAACCGAAAAATCCTGATGAACCAATGCATTGGCAATAAACTCTCTTAATGCTACTTGTGGGTATGTTGGAATAAGTTCTCTTACCGATCCAACTATCTGTTCTTTACTCGTATTTTTCATAACATACTCTACCAATCCCTCAAAACCAACAGCATAACCGAATTTACCATATTGTTCAAACAACAGATTCCTATTATTCGTTCCCTCATATCTTCTAACAATAACAGATCTATCTTTCATTGTATCAAAAGAAGACATATTTCTGGCAAACAATAATGCTCCTAAATTAGTGATACCATACCCATCAGAATCATTCTTGCAAATATTCAGCTCTTCCATAAGCGACATTACCCCATTACTAGTTAACGGATACGGGCGTTTAAGAAGGTCAAACAATTTGTTGCAGTCTAAAATTCTAATAATTTCAGAGGTCGATAATCCTCGACAAGCAATACGCGATTCAAATTCTACACCTTCAGATTCTGCAATCAAAAGACGAACTTGTTGCCGAGAAATTCTAACCGTATGCCCTGCAGATCGGATATAACTATCATAAATATTTTTACCTCGTAAATATAGCGGTTTCTCTCTAAACTCTGGGACATAAACAAACAGCAATGGATGTTCACAATATTCCATCACAGCATGTTCTAACTTTATCGGGGACACAAGCCTATTTTGAGCAATATTATCAAGACGCGTTACCGTTTTTTCAATTAGTTCCTGATTCATATCAACAAATGTCGCATCATTATTTACGCCATACACAAGCACACCGCCTCCCAACTGATTTGAAAATGCACAAAGATGCTCTGCCAGTCTATCTTTATCATCAGACAAACCTCCTTTCCAGTCAATCTCATTCAACTCTTGGGGTATTGGATTAAGACTCTTTTCTAATAGTGATAACGCTTTTTCTTGCCAATTCATATTTCAATCAATTATTTCTCGTTTTATCAATTGCTGGTACATTTTTAGCAGTTCGGCTACGATGTCGTTCTCGGTCAGGTCTTTGCCGAAGCCGTAGGCTTCCATCACGGCACGGTCGTTCTGTTGGTGGGCCTTGCGCAATTCTGGGGGCATGGTCACTTCGTCGTAGAGGTCTGCCAGTGAGGAATCGGGATAGAGGGCACGGGCATCAAGGATAGCCTGCGCAGTCTGCTCAATCTTAGCCTTTTGCGCATCAGTCGGTGTTGGCCAAGGGAAGTTGTTGTAAACAATGTCTTTGCTATAACGATAGTCACTCTTCAAACGACCGCAGACCGCGCGCATCCAGGACATGTGAACTACACTTTCGAGGACTCCGAAATGGTAGATAGTAGCATCGGGGATAAGAAATACAAGGTCACTACAGAAGTTATCGGGAGTCATTAACCCCATAGGTATATAACGACGATGTTCAGAGGATACTTTAGGAACAATAATAAAATTGCTGTTTGGCATATTTTCTGTTCCAAAATGATTTGGTTTATCTGCTAACTTTAACGTCGCTTCACGCTTGCTTGACAACCGGAATAGACGCACGTTTTGAACTCTTTGCAAAGACAATGGCATACTACGAAGCTGAGAAGGAGAGCAATCTCCAAGCCATAAACAATAACGAGGTCGTCTATTAATAAATTCTTCGCTACCAAATAATGGATGGAAATAAGGCTTCGAAGAGGGCTCTTTTGATATGAAATCTTCCATTTCTTCTGCTTTGAATAAGAAATTTCCTCCATCTATGATTTGGCAACCAATGCTAATATTAGGTACATCACACAAAGATTTGCTTCGGCTCTCCACAAAAATATTCTCAGCATCAATCAAATATCCATTGATATTCTCAACCGACTTGCAGATTTCATCACTAAAGAACAACTTGCGTTTGCTGCTATTTGGAGCAATAGAGAAACCCACAATGACACAATGAACATGTGCTTTGAGCGAAGACTCGCTGTCCCAGCGGAAGGTTCGCCAAGCGAAATCGATATGCACGCCAGACTCTTCCATCAATGGCTTCCAAAGGTTGGCAACTTGTTCGCCTTGCGAAATACTGTTGGTGGACACCAAGGCCGTGCGAATCTCTGTGCCTTGCATAAAGTCGGTGGCCTTCTTGTACCAACAAGCCACATAGTCAAGGTTGCCCACATTCTTCCACTTCTTACCAAATATTTCAAGCGCATCGTCTTTTTGTTCCTTATTCATCATTCGCGCTCCTACAAACGGCGGATTGCCAATGATATAGCTTAGCTGTTTGGGGTCTATCACTTCGGCCCAGTCGATGCGTAGGGCGTTGCCTTCGCGGATGTTGGCATAATTTTTGAGGGGTAGGAAGTCGTTCTTGAACTGGATAATGTCTTGGGTCTGAGCCATCATCTGGCTCTCGGCTATCCACAAGGCCGTGGTGGCCACGGTAACGGCAAAGTCGTTGATCTCGATGCCATAGAACTGGTGAATGCTCACCTTGATAGGGCTGACTTCTTCCAAGCCCATAAGCACCTGCCCTTGGGTCTTGAGTTTGATAGCCTGGTTTTCTAGCTTTCGCAAAGAGATGTAGGTCTCGGTAAGGAAATTGCCACTACCGCAAGCGGGATCTAGAAACGAGAGGCTTGCCAGCTTGTCCTGAAACTGGTCCACAAGTTGACGTTGCTGCTTGCCCGTGGGCATGTGAGAGATCCGGGCAAACTCATCGTTGAGGTCGTCCATAAAGAGTGGGTCTATCACTTTGTGGATGTTCTCGATTGATGTATAGTGCATGCCGCCCGAGCGGCGGGTGTCGGGGTTCAACGTGCTCTCAAACACGGCACCAAAGATGGTGGGCGAAATCTCGCTCCAGTCGAAGTCGCGACTGCTCTTGTCGAGCAATATCTCGGCCGTTTCGGGGGTGAAGGGCGGTATGGATTCGCCCGGCCTCTGGCTGAAGAGCGAACCATTGACATAAGGGAATGCGGCCAGCTGGGGCTCTAGGAATCGGTCGCGTTTATCCGCAGGTGTGTCGAGCACGACGAAAAGGTTGCTCAAGGCCATGCGCATCTGCTCGGGCTGGAAGGCCGAGAGATAATTATAGAACTGGTCTTTGCCAAACAAGCCCGCATCCTCGGCATAGAGGCAGAACACCAGCCTCACACATAGTACATTAAGCGAATGCAGGTCGTCGGATGTAGGGCTATCGCCATATTGCTTGAGAAACGAATCGTATATCTTGCCCACCAGGCTGCCAGCCTTGATGGATACCTCCATCTCATGGCGCAGACTCTCCTGTCCGCCACCCACGAGGAATTGCAGCTGGTGGTAGTCTTTCTCTAGATTTTGTAGCAAGAGTTCAAAGGGTTCACCCTGAGGCTGCTCCATGTCGTAGATAAGAAACGACTGGAAGTTGCACACCACCACCCATCGGGGATGCTTGGATACTGGCAATTCAGATGCATAGCGTTTGGCCTGCTGGAATGGTGTGAGCATCGTGCCGTCGCTCTGCCGGATGGAGGCTCGCAAGTCCTTGTCCATCGACTTCTGCTCTATCAGCACCTTGGTAGAGGGGATATAGGCATCGATAAACGAGGTGTGAGAGAGTTTCACCTGATTTTCGAAAGAGATGAACTCCGTGGGGCGTTCTACACCCAGCACATCGTGCAGCAACTCAATCCAGAAAGTCTGGCTCTCGCCTTTCTCGTATCCCTTACCCATCCAGCGCGTTACAAACTGGCCGATGAGTTTCTTTCGTTGACTGTTTTCCCCTTTGGTAGCCATAAAAAATGTTTTTCTGCTATAAACTCTAATATTATATAATATGCGCTAATACGCTAACACCAAATCTATAATTAAT
>JAGHRY010000301.1 GCA_018066145.1 Candidatus Colimorpha merdihippi
CTCTTACCCTGCTGGCCGCCATCATGATGATGGGTTACACTGCTTCGGCCTGCACCAATTTCCTTTTTACAAAAGGCGCTACTAAGGACGGCAGCACCATGATTACCTATGCCGCCGACAGCCATACCCTCTATGGCGAGCTGTATTATCGCAAAGCTGCCGACTACCCCGAAGGCACCATGTTTATGCTTTACGACTGGGATAGCGGCCGACAGCTGCTTGAAATTCCTCAGGTGGCCCACACCTACAGCGTGGTAGGCAATATGAATGAGTGCCAGCTGGCCATTGGCGAAACTACCTATGGCGGCCGCGAGGAATGCTGGACCGGCGATATCAAAGGTATCGACTACGGTTCGCTTATTTATGTTACCCTGCAGCGTGCCAAGAATGCCCGCGAGGCTATCTACTGGATGGCTAAGCTCATGGCCGACTACGGCTATTGCTCCGAAGGAGAAAGCTTCTCCATCTGCGACCCCAACGAGGTCTGGATTCTCGAAGTTCAAGCCAAACGTCAGGCTCCCGTAAAAGCCGACTTGGCCAAAAAGATGAAATATAAATATACCGACGGCACCGTTTGGGTTGCACGCCGCATCCCCGACGGCTACGTTAGCGGCCATGCCAACCAGGCTCGCATCACCACTTTCCCTCAGGAACCCGCTAAATGGAATAAAACCAAAGGCAAAGGTCTCCACACCGTTATCAGCAGCAACCACATGGACTATATCTATGAGCCCGAAGTGGAATGCGTTTACAATGCCGACGTTATCAACTACGCCCGCGCATGCGGCTGGTTCAACGGCAAAGACGAAGAGTTCTCCTTCTCCGACATCTACGCTCCTCTCTCCTTCGGCGCCATCCGCGGCTGCGACGCACGCGTTTACGCCATGTTCCACCGCATTGCCAGCGGCATGGAAAAATACGAGAAATATGCCATGGGCAACCCCGACGCCGAACGCATGCCTTTGTGGATCAAACCCGACCAAAAGGTTGAACTCCACGATGTCATGAACCTCATGCGCGACCACTACGAAGGCACCTCTATGGATATGTCCAAAGATATGGGTGCCGGCCCCTTCGCCTGCCCCTACCGCTGGCGTCCTATGGGCTTTGAGGTCAACGGCCAGAAATACGTGCACGAACGCGCCACCAGCACCCAGCAGACCGGCTTCAGCTTCGTAGCTCAATGCCGCAGCTGGCTCCCCGCCAAAATCGGCGGCATCCTTTGGTTCGGTGTCGACGACACCTACAGCACTTGCTACTGCCCCATGTACTGCGGCATCACCAAAATCCCCGAGTGCTTCCGCGAAGGCAACGGCGATATGCTCACCTACTCCGAAACCGCCGCATTCTGGCTCTTCAACCGCGTAACCAATTTCGTCTACAGCCGCTACAGCGACATGATTGTCGACCTCCAGAAAGTACAGAACAACCTCGAAGAGGGTTTCATCAAGGAAGCCGCTCGCTTCGACGAAAAAGCACAACGCTATGCCGACTCCGAGGAGCGCCTGAACATTCAGTTGAACGACTTCTCCAACCGCATGGCTGAACGCATGATGAAAGAATGGAACAACCTCGACCGCTACTTGCTCGTTAAATACATCGACGGTAACGTGAAAAAGGAAAAGAACGGCAAATTCGAACGCACCGAAACCGGCTACTGCGCATTCCCCATGCAGCCGCAATACCCCGACTGGTTCTACAAGATGATTGCCGACGACCACGGTGATGTTGTTCGCCAAAACTTCTAAACAATGAACATTGCCCAATACCTCAACCCCATTAATCCCGACCTTCTCGGTTATCGCGCAAGCGAATACACCGAAACTATGGGGAATATTATCGAGGCTCACCTTTCCGCATCAGTCCTCCCCGAAATCCCTAAGGGAGGCCTGGTGCTTGTGGGTGTGGAAGAAGACCGCGGCGTTGAAAACAATGCCGGCTGTGCCAACGCCCCTAATGAAATACGACGCTATTTCTACAACCTTGCTGTCCCCACCGACGATATACGAATTGCCGATTTAGGCAATATCATTCTCGGCCAAACCCCAGAAGATACCTATTTTGCTCTCTCCATCGTCTTAAGCGAGATTGTTGCCAACGGCAGCACCCTCATTGTTTTAGGCGGCAGCCAAGACCTAACCCTGGCTCTCTACAAGGGTTATGCCAATCTGAACCGCATCATCAATATCACCACCATCGACCCTCGGTTTGATCTCGAAAAAAATGATATCGCCACCTCTCGCACTTGGATTCGCGACATTATCATGCACACCCCCAACTACCTTTTCTTCCTCAGCAATGTCGGCTACCAAAACTATTTTGTTGGGGAAAAATACATCAAACTGATGGACGAACTGAAATTCGACGTCTGCCGCCTTGGCGAAGCACAAAAATACCTGGACCGCGCCGAAGCTCTGATACGCAACGCCGACATCGTTAGTGTCGACATTGCCTCCGTTCGTCAAAGCGATGCTCCCGGCAACGGAAACCCATCCCCCCATGGTTTCTATGGAGAAGAAATGTGCCAGCTCATGCGTTTTGCAGGCATGAGCGACAAAACCTCATGCTTGGGCATGTTCGAAATTAATCCTTTATTTGACAATAACGGACAAACTGCCCACATGGCAGCTCAAGCCATCTGGCACTTTATTGAAGGTTTCTGCTACCGCAAACACGACCACCCGCAAACCAATCCCGAAAACTGCAAGCACTACATTGTCAAATTGGAGGATCCTAACCTGGATATCGAATTTTTCAAAGGCAAACTGTCTGACCGCTGGTGGATAAAAGTCCCCTGCAACGACGAAGAAAAACGCGAAATATACTCACACCATCTAATGCTCCCCTGCACCTATAGCGACTACCAGATGGCAGCCAATGGCGAAATTCCTCAATTGTGGTGGAGCTACTACCAACGACTGAATTCATAAATAGGTATAGGGTAACCTAAAGAATAAAACCAGACAAAAAAGAAAAGCCCGTCCAATTGGACGGGCTTTTTGGTACTAGTTGAGATAAACTTTAATGTTTACATCTCCCACGCAGATGTTTTGAAAACAACGAGCGTACTGGAGAATGTTTTGTACAACCTGGGGTGAAGGCTGTACGAGTGTGCTTGCTGTATCCGAAGAAGTACTTGCGTTGTCAATAAACTCATAATCCTGCATCATACGCGCCAGATTTGGTTGAACATTAGGTTAATTTTCTCTGTTCCCTCGTCATGAAAGAACAACCTATTAACTCCAATTCCAAATTATTATTGTGCGCGAAAATGTTAATTAACATTTATTTAAACTTCGGTCTTGCTGTTTGTACAAAAAACAGCACGAAACAGAAAGTACATGAAACGCTAAACGCTACAACTCTATGTACATATTGTGCTCTTGGGCAAGGCGGCGCAGATTGATGATAGCATAGCGCATGCGCCCCAAAGCAGTATTGATGCTAACACCGGTGCGGGCTGCAATATCTTTAAAATCGCACTTGCCATAATGGCGCAGAATAACCACGCGCCGCTGCTCGGGAGGAAGCATGCGGACTAGTTTGCGGATATTGATATTGGTCTGCTGGCGGATGAGCGACTGCTCTACATTATCGTCGTGAAGCTTGAGAGTATCTATCACATTGCCGTCGGGACGGTTGGGAACCATCGGCATCTTATTGTTGCGGCGGAAATAATCAACAATGAGGTTATGGGCGATACGCATTACCCAATGGACAAACTTATTTTCATCCTTATACACCCCCATGTTGATAGTGGCAACAACTTTAAAGAAAGTATCTTGAAAAATATCATCAGCAACATCCTTGTCCTTAACCACCGAAAAGATGTAGCCATACACCTTTGCCTGGTAGCGTGCAAGGAGGGCATCAAAACAGGCGCAATTGCCATCTTTATACCCTTGTATCAGCTCGTTATCGCTGAGCGTATTGAATGATTCATTAGTCATTTTTGTCGCTTATTTGTGTTGAACTGATAATGCTTTCTTCGATATCGTCAATGTTTGTTAATACTTATTTTCAAATTGCAAAAATACATATTTTTTCGCACATAAAAAACTTTTCTACGTATTTTTTGATTTTTTAGTATGCGGGAATGAAAAAAAATTGCATTTTTTTCTCCAACCCCTATTGTGAGTCGGTTTTTTGACCCGCCAACAGGCCGCAAGCCGCCATAATATCTTCGCCACGCGAGGCTCGTATTGTGCATATTATACCATGATTGTTCAAATAATCACAGAACTTCTGCATAGATTGGGGTGTTGCCGTTTGATATGGCGTATCGGGCGATGAATGAAACCGAATTAGGTTGACCCGGCAGAAGAGGCCTTTGAGCAGCCTCACCAACTCTGCAGCATGGCGGGTGTCGTCATTGAGATTGCGAAACATTGTATACTCAAACGAAATACGGCGCTGACCGTGCCAGTCGTATTGACGCAACAAGGTTACCACATCGGCAATAGGATAGGCTTTCTGCATAGGCATAATGGCCAATCGTTCCTGCGCAAATGCGTTATGGAGGCTCACGGCCACATGGCACTGGCTCTCGTCCAAAAATCGTTTCAATCCAGGAATGATGCCCACCGACGACACAGTGATGCGATGCGGGCTCCATCCCAATCCCCAATCCGAAGTAAGGACACTGGTACTGGCCAAAATGCTATCCAAATTATCCATCGGCTCACCCATGCCCATATATACAATATTAGTGAGGCGGTCGAACTCGGGTATAGAGAATATCTGATTGAGAATATCGGAAGCAGTAAGACTGCCGTGGAATCCCTGCTGCCCCGTTACACAAAAGCGGCAACCCATCTTGCAGCCCACCTGGCACGACACGCAAAGGGTGCCACGGTCGCCGTCGGGAATAAATACCGCCTCAATATAATGATGCTGTTCTGATGCGTCAGCTCCAATGCCTTCGGTGACATCGAAAAGATATTTCTTTGTACCATCCTTAGACACCTGGCAACCCACCGGATCGTGACGGCCGATGAAAGCAATCTCGTTCAATCGGGCACGTGCCTTGAGAGAGAGATTGGTCATCGCGTCGATGGAGGCAACATGCTTGGCATATAGCCAGTCGCACATCTGCTTGGCAGCAAACTTAGGCATTCCCTCTTCGGCACAAAGCTGCTGAAGCTGGGACAACGACATTCCAAAAAGATTGGTCTTCATAAGCATCAAAAATCAAGATATGGGTCTTCCTCCTGAATCTCCTGCTGGAAACGCGAACAATCAAGCTCTACATCAAGAGGCACATTGGGACGTTCGAAGTCACCACGGGGGAATTTCAAAGTTTTATCCATATAAATGCTACGCATAAAATGGCCAAAGATAGGCAACGCCTGTGCGGCACCCTGACCAAAAGTCATATTGCGGAAATGGATGCTGCGCACTTCGCCGCCAGTCCAAATGGCTGTGGCCAGCTTGGGAGTAATTCCCACAAACCAGCAGTCGGAGTTGTTCTGGGTAGTACCGGTTTTGCCGGCAATGGCAGAACTAAACTCGCTAAGCTTATATTTATAGTTGAGACGCACACCGGTACCGCTCTGCACCACACCCTTCATCAATTCAATCATCATATAAGCCGTACGTTCGCTGATAGCCTCGTGACGCTCTGGGGTGAAACGGTCCAGAACAGTACCTTTATTATCCTCGATACGGGTGATGAAGATTGGCTCTACATACTCGCCTTTGTTGGCAAAGGTGGCCATAGCGCCAGCCATTTCGTATACAGTAATCTCGGGGGTGCCAACGCAGATGGCGGGAACAGCATCAATATCGCTGGTAATACCCATCTTGCGGGCAATGCTGATAACCTGCTCGGGTGAGCCCTGTTTCATCAAATAAGCCGACACCCAGTTGACCGAGTGGGCAAGCGCCCATTTGAGGGTAACCATTTGGTTTTCGCGTTCGTTGGTAGAATTCTTCGGACACCAGTCAGGCTGCCCGAACTGTTGGAAGCACACCTGAGCGTTGGGAACCTCGGTACAAGGATACATGCCCAAATCCTGCAAAGCCATTGAATAAACGAAAGGTTTGAATGTAGAACCCACTTGGCGATGGCTCATCACATTGTCGTACTTAAAGTAGCGATAGTTGATACCGCCCACATAGGCCTTTACATAGCCCGTGCCCGGTTCTACCGACATCATGCCTACGTTGAGGAACTTCTTGTAATAAAGAAGCGAGTCCCATGGCGACATCAACGTATCGATATTACCCTTCCAGGAGAATACGCGCATATTGACCTTTTCGTTGAAGATTTTTCTAATCTCCTTCTCGCTTTTACCTTGATTGTGGTGCAGCTGGTAGTAGCGGTCGGAATTCTTCATCGCCTGGGTAAGGATTTTCTCCTGCTGTTCGGCGGAGATGTCATTAAACGGATTTCCGCCGCGGCTCTTCAGCTCACGGTTGAACTGAGGCTGCACCTCCTTGCTCATGTGTTCGCGTACAGCAGCCTCAGCATAGCGCTGCATGCGGGAATCGATGGTAGTGTATATACGGAGGCCGTCCTTATGGACATCGAAATGCTCGCCATCGCTATTGCGGTGATGCTTGCACCAATCCTTCATATAATTGCGGATATACTCGCGCAGATAGGTGGCCAAACCATCGTTGTGGCTCTGCGGTGTATAGCGCGAAACATCAAGTGGCTCTGCCGAATATTTCTCCAATTCCTCGTCGTTCAGATAGTCATACTTATTCATCTGAGAGAGGACCGTATTGCGGCGATTGAGGGCATTTTCGGGATGGAGAATGGGGCTATAGGCCGTGGGAGCTTTGAGCAGACCCACCAGCATGGCCGATTCGGATACCGACAGCTCGGCAGGAGTCTTGTCGAAAAAAGTCTTGGCAGCAGTTTTGATACCGAAGGAATTGCTACCGAAGTCTACAGTATTGAAATACATAGCTATGATTTCCTGCTTGGAGTAGTTGTGCTCCAGTTTCACGGCAACCACCCATTCTTTGAACTTCGAAAACACCGTGCCTATCTTGCTCTTATGCTCGCGAGGGAAAAGATTCTTAGCCAGCTGCTGTGTGATGGTGCTACCGCCGCCGCTATTGCGGTGACGACCCAGGAGGGTTTTGAAAAACACGCGGGAAAGGCTGCGGGGGTCGATACCCGAATGCTTATAGAAACGAACGTCCTCGGTGGCAATGAGGGCATTTACCAAATTGGGCGAAAGTTCGTCATATGTGACGTTAGAGCGATTCTCAACGCCGATAAAGCCCAATATTTCGCCATCGGCAGAAATAACCTCGGTAGCCTGGTTGCTTTGCGGATTTTCTAATTCTTCAAACGAAGGCATAAAGCCCAACCACCCCAGCGAGAGGAGCAGGAAAAAGAGGAAGACAAATGCCCAAAAGCCGGCAAAAATCTTCCAAGCCAAAGTTATGCGCCTCTCGTTATCGATATTTTTTTTCTTAGCCATGATATATTTATTTGATTGATACTTACTTGTTATAGATGCTAATAGTGCTATTTGCCTGCATACTCAACATGCAAGCCTACGCTTTTCAATCCCACAGCATTGGTGTCGCGCAGGCCATGTGCGATTTCGAAAACATAACGGCCGCTTTGGGGCATATACACATGCCGGCGGAACACATAGCGCCCGTCGACATAGCGCCCGGTGCGTTTTCCATACCAATGACCTTCGACATCGGCCAGGGGGCATTCCAGCGTATCATATGCCACGCTGCCATCAGGGAAGGTTGTATTGATAAACAGGAAAGTATTGGCATGGGGATAGTTGATGCTGTTACGAACATCAACATAGAAGTCGAGCAGTTGCGCGGTATCTTCGACATCGACAAAATACTGCAGGCGGTCGTTCATATTCCACCCCTTCTCGTCGACATCATACTCGTGTGTATAGAACACTTTGCGGTTGCAGCCCTGGGTTAGCAGTACTGCCACAAAGACGAATATAATCAATCGGTATTTAATCATAATGTGATAGGTTTGCTGATTATCATTTATATTTTACAAGAGCACACTCTGCTGCTATTCGCTGCTGCGCTTATCCTTATTGCTGCTGCGGCGAGGGTTGTTGCGGGCATTGTTGTGACGGTTGTTGCTATTGCGAACGGCATGGTCAGCAGCACGTACACGCTGCTCGTCGCTATGCTGGCGCTGCTCGTCGCGCTGGCGATCGTTATTGTGCTGACGGTGTTCGTTTCGGGAGTGCTGATCGGCACCGCGCTGGCGCTGCTGGTCAGAGCCATGCTGGCGTCCATCGCCATTGTGGCCCTTTCGGTCGCGGCGGTCGCGACGATCGCGGTCGTGCCGATCGTTGCGGCTGTCCTGAACAACATCTTCATCGCTCATATCGTCAGCCATGCGGCGCAGTTCGCGTTCAAAATCGGCATTGTCGGTTTCCTGAGCCAAGGCTGCAGTAGACATCAGTTCCACCTGGTAGTCCTCCATGCGCTCGGGGTATTCCTGATTGCGGTTCATGGCAATAATATTCTTAACGCTCTCGGCCGTGAGGGCATACAAATCGTTTTCGCCCTCATAAGCATACCACATGATGCCACGAAGCACATCGGTTTTTTTGTACATAGCCAAACCTTTCTTAAAGCGGATGGGGGTATTGGCCGGGGGAAATTTCTTTAAGGCATCGGCATAGACATCGCATTCGAAGTTGAGGCAGCACTTGAGCTTGCCGCATTGTCCGGCGAGCTTTTGAGGGTTGGGGAGAATCTGCTGGGTTTTGGCAGCACTAGTGGTAACCGATTTGAAATTGGTAAGCCAGGTGCTGCAGCACAATTCGCGGCCGCAGGTGCCCAAACCGCCAACCTTGCCGGCTTCTTGGCGAACACCAATCTGCTTCATCTCGATTCTCACATGGAACTCATCGGCCAACACCTTGATGAGCTGGCGGAAGTCCACGCGGTCATCGGCCGTATAATAGAAAATGGCCTTGGAATTGTCGCCCTGATATTCAACATCGTTGACCTTCATCTCCAGATGGAGGTCCTGTGCAATGCGCCGGGTTTTCATGAGGGCGCTACCCTCGTTTTGCAAACTCTCCATCCAGCGGTCGATATCGCTAGCTTTGGCACGGCGGAACAGTTTTCTCACATTCTCGCCATTAGGGTCGACACGGCGTTTTTTCATTTGAATGCGGCAAACCTCGCCGGTGAGGCTTACAATGCCGATATCATGTCCGGGCAAACCCTCTACAGCCACCACATCGCCTTCGGTAACCTCAAGGCCGTCGGGCAAGCGGAAAAACTCTTTTCGGTTGTTTTTGAAACGCACCTCTACGCAGTCGAAGGTAGGGCCGCCAGGCTGGCGGATGCCGCACATCCAGTTGCAAGAAGTGACCTTGCAGCAGCTGCGGGTTTCGGACTCGTTAACCGGAACATACGATTCAGGCTTGCGGCGGCAGCCACGAGAGAGGAACAAAGGCTCCTCATATTTGACCCACGGGAGAGTGGGATCGGGTTCAAGATAAGGATCGATAGAGTTTTCGGGGGCAGCATACTCGCCAAAAACATCAGTCTTCTCCTTTTTTTCGTTTTTTTGTTTTTCCTTTTCGCGGCGGTCGCGGATAAAGGCCTCCAAATCTTCGGCAGTGGCCACGTTATCGTCGTCATCGTCAACAAAGACAGCCTTATCGGCCTGAGGTATATTTTGGTCAACGGGATGGTCTTCTATCGCTTGATTTTTCACTAAATCTTTCTGCTCTTCCATAATTACACTGTTTGATATATGATGATGCTAAAAATGAATACTACTGATTATCGGTTCTTTATGAGCTTGCTTAGCGTAAAGGAAAGCTGCATAAAGGTGATTTTGGAATTGGCGTTGCGTTCCAACGAATACAGGGCATCGTTGAGGGCCTGGTTCATTTGCTCAATGTTGTTGAGGGTGATCATTGAGGGGAAGAATGTGTCGAACTTTTCGTCGCCAAAGTCGAGTTCGCCAGGCAGAATGATGTCTGCTGCTGTTTTCAAAAAGCAGGCCCTGATAGCTTCTTGGGCATACTGCAGAAATTGTTTCTGGTTCTCTTTGCCCAATGCCGAGGTTTTATCGACCCACTCTGAGAGGGGCAGCATATTGAGTTTGAAAAGGAGTCGCATCCACGATACGAACATCTGCGACAACTCTTCCTTGCGTTCGGGAGAGAGTGCGCCTCCCCTATCGGGCACCACTACCTGCTGCACACGCGAAATGATGGTAGACAGCAGCCGGTCGCGACTTTCGGACACAAGGAGTATAAGAGTGCCTTGGCTGGGTTCTTCCAAGGTTTTGAGCAATTCGTTGGCAGCAGCGGAGTTCATACGTTCAGGCAGCCAAATGATAAGCACTTTGTTGCCGCCTTCGTAGGATTTCAGGGCCAAGGTTTTCACGATGTTGGAAGCATCGCGTTCGCGAATCATGCCCTGTTTGTTGGCTTCGTTGAGCGAAGCGTACCATAGATCCTCGGTGCCCAGCTGGTGATGCTGGTTCAAGAACTCGCGAAACTCTTCTTGAAACTCATTAGCGCACACGTGTTCGCCGGTTACCTTGGAAGTGCTGATATTGGGAAATACAAAATGGAGGTCGGGGTGGACCATCTGGTGATACTTGCGGCAGTTGGGGCATTCTCCGCAAGAGTCGGCCCGCAGCACCGAACCTTCGGGGAAATGGATGCGGTTGGTGCAGTTCAAATATTGGGCATAGGCAATAGCCAACGCCAGACTGCCGCTAGCGGTGGGACCAAGGAACATTTGGGCATGACTTACACGCCCCGAATCAATAATTTCGGTCAGTCGATTTATCAAAACTTGCTGACCCTCAATATCTTTAAACTGCATATCT
>JAGHRY010000057.1 GCA_018066145.1 Candidatus Colimorpha merdihippi
CAATAATAGAAAATAATAAAATAATAATATCATGAGTCTTATCAAATCCATCTCGGGCTTTCGTGGCACCATCGGCGGCAAGCCCGACGAGGGCCTCAGCCCCATCGATGTAGTCAAATTCTCCTCAGCATTTGCTACCTTCCTCAAACGTAGGAACGAAAACAAGAAGCGCCTGACCGTTGTGGTCGGACGCGATGCTCGTCTTTCGGGCGCTATGGTCGACCGTCTCGTCGTGGGCACGCTCCAGGGCATGGGTATCGACGTTATCGAAACGGGTCTTTCTACCACTCCCACCACCGAAATGTCGGTAATCGAATATCATGCCGATGGCGGCATCATCATTACCGCTTCCCACAATCCCAAGCATTGGAATGCCCTCAAGATGCTCAACAGCCACGGCGAGTTTATCAACGCTGCCGAAGGCCAGGAGGTGGTAGATCTGGCAAATGCTGCCGACTTTACCTATTCCGAGGTCGACGAGCTGGGCAAGGTTACCGAAGACTTCGATGCCATCGACAAGCATATCCAGCAGGTGCTCAAGCTCAAGCTGGTAGACTGCGATGCTATCCGCAAAGCCAATTTCCGTGTGGCCGTTGATGCCGTCAACTCCACTGGCGGCATTGCCATTCCCCGTCTGCTGAAAGCTTTGGGGGTAGAACAGGTCGTGGAACTCAATTGCGATTCTACCGGCCATTTCGCCCATAACCCCGAGCCTATCCCCCAAAACCTTACCCAGATTTCCGATACCGTTAAGAACGAGCATTGCGATCTGGGCGTTGTTGTCGATCCCGATGTCGACCGCCTGGCACTTGTATGCGAGAATGGCGAAATGTTCGGCGAGGAGTACACCCTCGTGAGCGTTGCCGACTATGTGCTTCAGCACACCCCAGGCAATACCGTCAGCAATATGTCTTCCTCGCGTGCGCTGCGCGATGTCACCCACCGCTATGCCGGCTGCGAGTATGCAGCATCGGCTGTCGGCGAGGTAAATGTTACCACCCTTATGCGCCAAACCAACGCCATCATCGGCGGCGAGGGCAATGGCGGCATCATCTATCCCGAGCTCCATGCCGGACGCGATGCCCTCGTGGGTGTTGCCCTCTTCCTTACCCTCTTGGCCAAGAAGGGCATGAAGGTGAGCGAGCTCCGCAAAACCTATCCCGACTATATCATCAGCAAAAACCGCAAGGACCTCACCCCCGATATGGATGTTGATGCCCTGCTGCAGAAGGTGGCTGCACTCTATGGCTCCAACAGCCATTGCCAGGTGAGCACCATCGACGGCGTGAAGATCGACTTTGAAGACGGCTGGGTGCACCTCCGCAAGAGCAATACCGAGCCCATCATCCGCATCTATAGCGAAGCCCATTCCGAAGCCCGTGCCAACGAATTGGCCCAGCAGGTGATGGAGCAGATTTAAGCGACAAATAATAACTTGAGACAAAATAATTCCTTATAGAAATGGCAGAGAATTATAAAAAATTGTATCGCAGCGTCGACCGCAAAATCGGCGGCGTTTGTGGCGGCGTAGCCGAATACCTCAATGTCGACCCTACAGTCATACGCATCATCTATCTCCTGTTGGTGCTCTGCGGCTTTGTGGGTGTTGTAGTATACCTTATAATGTGGCTTCTTATGCCCGAACATAACGGCATCCAAAATCGATAAGGGAGTGAGGAATGATGAGTGAACTGCTATAGTCACCTCCCAATCCTCCATCATGTCCATTTACAATTAAAGGGTTAAGCGATTCGTCGCCTAACCCTTTAATTGTAAATGGATGATTGATGATATGCGGGGGATCGGCAATCGCAGATTACCAAATTACACAAATACACAAAATACACACGGACTATATTATTGTTGCATCATATAGCATGAAGAATAGCGCGGACGTGGGGGCTGGGGACTTATTTTGTCCCTCAACTCCTTTGATTACAATGAGCAATACTACACTAACATAGTTTAACAATAAAAAAAAGTGCGAATAGCAAAAATAGAGTATCTTTGCATATCGCATTGCGAATGGAAAAACCTCGCATAATACTAAAGAAAAACAAGTTAAGCAATGGAGCATTTCGATCAAATCATCAATAGCGACGGCCTGACACTGGTGGATTTCTACGCCACCTGGTGCGGACCCTGCCAAACAATGCATCCGATACTGGCTCAACTCAAAGCAGACTGGGGCGAGCGTATACGCATCATCAAGCTTGACGTTGACAAAAACCAGCCGACGGCAACCAGATTCCGCATCCAGTCGGTACCCACGCTGATGCTTTTCCGCAAGGGCGAAGTGCTATGGCGCCAAAGCGGAGCCCTGATGCTTGCAGACTTAAAACAGCAACTATCGAAATTCGAATAATAAACTTAATAATAATTATATAACAATGGCAAACAAATATTCCGGAACCCAGACCGAAAAGAACCTCGAAGCCGCTTTTGCCGGCGAATCGATGGCTCGCAACAAGTACACCTATTTTTCATCTGTAGCAAAAAAAGAAGGTTACGAACAGATGGCAGCTATCTTTCTGCAGACTGCTGAAAATGAGAAAGAACACGCCAAACTTTGGTACAAAGAACTTCATGACGGCGTAGGCAACACCGCCGAGAACCTGCTGGCTGCTGCTGAAGGCGAGAACTACGAGTGGACCGACATGTATGAGGGTTTTGCTAAAACCGCCGAAGAGGAAGGTTTCAAGGCTTTGGCTGCCAAATTCCGCCTGGTGGCCGCTATCGAGAAACGCCACGAAGAGCGCTATCGCGCATTGCTGAAGAACCTTGAAACCGCCCAGGTTTTCGAAAAGAGCGAAGTAAAGGTATGGGAATGCCGCAACTGCGGCCACATCATGGTCGGCACCAAGGCTCCCCAAACCTGCCCCACCTGCCTGCATCCTCAGTCGTTCTTCGAGGTACACGCAGACAATTTCTAATCGACTATTCCCTTAGAATCACAAAAGCACCCGCAACATCGGGTGCTTTTTTTATTGAGGATGCCTTACTGCAATACGGCAAACTCAACAACCCTATACCATTCACATATTATTACACAAAACAAAAGAGGGGCAGCCCCATGGCCTACCCCTCTTTGCTATAAATGCTTTGTGGATTATTTCACCTCTTCGAAGTCGACATCCTGTACGTTGTCGCTTCCGTTGTTGGCCTGCTGGTGAGCGTTGCAGTCTCCCTGGCAATTGGGATCGCATCCAGGCTGAGGACCAGCCTGACCAGCCTGCTGCTGAGCCTGGTACATATCCTGGCTAGCGGCCTGCCATGCGGCATTGATCTTCTCCATAGCAGCGTCGATCTGCTGACCGTTGCGGGCAGCGTGAGCAGCCTTGAGTTCGGTGAGGGCGGATTCGATGGCCTGTTTCTTCTCGGCAGGAATCTTGTCGCCATACTCCTTGAGGTTCTTCTCGCTCTGGAAGATCATACCGTCGGCATTGTTGATCTTTTCTATCTCTTCCTTGGCACGCTTGTCGGCATCGGCATTTGCTTCAGCCTCGGCCTTCATGCGCTGGATTTCTTCGTCGGAGAGTCCGCTGGAAGCCTCGATGCGGATATTCTGGCTCTTGCCGGTAGCCTTATCGATAGCGCTGACATTGAGGATACCGTTGGCATCGATATCGAAGGTAACCTCAATCTGGGGTACTCCGCGGGGTGCTGGGGGAATGCCTGCCAGATGGAAGCGGCCGATGGTCTTATTTTGATTGGCCATGGGGCGCTCGCCTTGCAGCACGTGGATTTCAACCTCGGGCTGGTTGTCGGCAGCGGTGCTGAACACCTGGCTCTTCTTGGTGGGGATGGTGGTATTGGACTCAATCATCTTGGTCATGACACCACCGAGGGTTTCGATACCCAGGCTGAGGGGAGTAACGTCGAGCAGGAGCACATCCTTTACCTCGCCGGTGAGCACACCGCCCTGGATGGCTGCGCCAACGGCCACAACCTCATCGGGGTTAACGCCCTTGCTGGGGGTCTTGCCGAAGAACTTCTCAACAATCTGCTGGATAGCGGGGATACGGGTAGAACCGCCCACGAGGATAACCTCGTTGATGTCGCTATTGGTGAGGCCGGCATCCTTCATAGCCTGGCGGCAGGGTTCGAGAGTGGCCTGGATGAGGTCGTCGCAAAGCTGCTCGAACTTAGCGCGGGTGAGGGTCTTTACCAAGTGCTGGGGCATGCCGTCAGCAACGGTGATATAGGGGAGGTTGATTTCGGTCTGCTGGCTGCTAGAGAGTTCGCATTTGGCCTTTTCGGCAGCCTCCTTGAGGCGCTGCATGGCCATAGGATCCTTGCGGAGGTCCATATTCTTATCAGCCTGGAATTCGTCGGCAAGCCAGTTGATAATCTTCTGGTCGAAGTCGTCGCCGCCGAGGTGGGTATTACCATTGGTGGATTTCACCTCGAAAACGCCGTCGCCAAGGTTGAGGATGGAGATATCGAAAGTACCGCCGCCAAGGTCGAAAACGGCCACGTTCATATCCTGGTTTTTCTTATCCAAGCCGTAAGCCAAAGCTGCAGCGGTAGGCTCGTTGACGATACGACGCACTTTCAAGCCTGCGATTTCGCCAGCCTCCTTGGTAGCCTGACGCTGAGAGTCGTTGAAGTAAGCAGGAACGGTGATGACAGCTTCGGTAACCTCGGTGCCGAGATAATCTTCAGCAGTTTTTTTCATCTTCTGAAGCACGATGGCGCTAATTTCTTGGGGAGTATAGAGGCGGCCGTTAATGTCGACGCGGGGAGTGTTGTTGTCGCCCTTTACCACTTTATAAGGCACGGCGTCGATTTCCTTGGTCACGCGGTCGTAGGTTTCGCCCATGAAACGCTTGATGCTGTACACGGTGTTGTGGGGATTGGTGATGGCCTGGCGCTTGGCGGGGTCGCCAACCTTGCGGTCGCCATTCTCAATAAAGCCCACGACAGAGGGAGTAGTACGGTTACCTTCACTATTTGCGATAACGACGGGTTCGTTACCTTCCATTACGGATACACAACTGTTGGTTGTTCCTAAGTCAATTCCAATGATTTTTCCCATGATATTTTATTTTTTATTTATCAATATTATTTTGTTTTTTTCCAGCGTCTGCTTTTGTGCCAGAATCGCTGGTTTTCGTACAATATGTTATCAATTCCAATGCCAAAATGGTGATATGACAAAGAATGCTGACATTTTGTCACATTTCTGACACAATAAATAATCACGTCAGTCGTTAATGGCAGCATGATTGAGAAAATTTACCAGCAATACCTGCTGACGAGAAGCGTTACTACCGACTCGCGCAACATCACCCCCGGGTCAATATTCTTTGCTTTCAAAGGGGCTACCTTCGACGGCAACGCCTTTGCCCCGCAAGCTTTGGAGCAAGGTGCCGCCATGTGCATCATCAGCGACGAGCAATACCGCGTAGACGACCGCTGCCTGGTTGTGCCCGACGTATTGGACACCCTCCAGCAGTTGGCACGCCACCACCGCAGCCAGATGTCGATTCCCGTGATAGGCATTACTGGAACCAACGGCAAGACCACTACGAAGGAATTGGTTAAAGCCGTGCTCAGCCGTCGCTACCGCACCAGTGCCACCCAAGGCAATTTCAACAACCACCTAGGCGTGCCCCTGACCCTGCTGTCGATTCCCGCCAACACCGAAATAGCCATTGTGGAGATGGGGGCCAACCACCCCGGTGAGATTGCCACGCTATGCGAGATTGCCCAGCCCGACTTCGGCTTGATCACCAATGTGGGACGTGCCCACCTGGAAGGATTCGGCGGATTTGAAGGTGTGGTGAAAACAAAGACCGAACTCTACCGGCACCTGGCTTCCATCGGCGGAACCGCATTCGTGAATGCCAGCAACGAAATCCTCGTCAACGAAGCCTCCAAAGCCGGCTTGACCACCATCAGCTACGGTTCCAGCGATCAAGCCCAAATCAGCGGCCATCTGGTGGGGAGCGATCCGTATATGAAAATGTATATGGAAGATGGCGACAACGTATACAGCATGCAATCGCAGCTGCTCGGCAACTACAATTTCGACAATGCAATGGCTGCCGCAGCCATCGGAAGATATTTCCGTGTTGATTTCTGGGATATCAAAGAAGCCCTAGAGCAATACACCCCCGCCAACAACCGTTCGCAATACAAGGAAACCGGCAAGAATGTGCTGTTTCTTGACTGCTATAATGCCAACCCCTCGAGCATGAAGGTGGCGCTGGACAATTTCGATTCGCTCCAAAGGAGCAACAAAATTGCCATGTTGGGCGGCATGAAGGAATTGGGCACCGACAGCGAGAAGGAACACAAATCCATCGTGGAAAGGATTCAAGGAATGAATGAGGTATGCGGCATTTTCGTAGGACCCGAATTCCAATTCGTGCAAGACGCCAATTCCCCGACCCTACGCTGGTTCGCCAACGTTCACGAAGCTATCGATTTTTTCAAAAACAACCCCATTGCTGATGCCACCATATTGCTGAAAGGGAGCAACGGAACACAGATGTGGCGACTCGAAGAGGTTCTTTAAACAATACGACAAAATACAATAATCGGTGCCTTGAGACTGCTCAGGGCACCGATTATTTTTACAATTCCAACTGAGAACGCAAATCTTCGGCCCCACGGAACACGATTCCCTTAAACCCCAGGCGGCAGGCTGCTGCCACATTGTCGGCTCGGTCATCAACAAAAATGCACTCATCAGGCATCAGGCCGAACCTGTCAAGCAGAATCTTGAAAATCTCGGGACTGGGTTTTACCATATTTTCAGCACCCGAGATAACATAATCGTCTATCAACTGCAGCACAGGAAACTTTTGTCGAGCCTGAGGGTAGGTCTCGCACGACCAATTGGTAAGGCCATAGATATGGTTCTGAGAATTGGATTTCAGCTTCGACACCAAATCAAACATACCCGGCACCTCGCCCGGCAAAGATTCCTCCCAGCACGAGTAATACATGCTTATCGGCTCGGCATACTCAGGAAAACGTTCTTGATATTCCCGAATAACAGTCATCTGGTCCTCGCCTGCATCTATCCTATCGCGAAACTGGGCATCAATAACATGATTCCAAAAGAAGTCATACTTCGCTTGGTTGCCACCAAAATAGGGCAGAAAAACCAGCTGCGGTTCCCATCGAACCAATACATTTCCAAAATCAAATATTATATTCATTTGTTACAGCTTTTTTTATCAAAAACACACCATCCTGTTTTGTTTCAAAACATCGTCAATCGCAACAGACACTTTACGAGAAAAGACTTCTGACCCCAGTTTATTCATGTGTGTGTAATTAAAGAAATAGGATGAATCCAACATAATAGAGTCTTGCGAAAAATCGCAAATCGGGATGTCATACTTTCTAGCAATTTGGTCGATATACTCCCGTCCCCAAGGGTCAACAGAAACCAACGACATCGTTTTGTAATAATACGGGCCATACACAAATACTACCTTAATGCTGTCGGCCATCAACTCTTGCACAAATTCATCTAATCTATCAGACTGAAGAGTATTTTTATCATATTTAAGAGCCTTCAGCTGAATACCCTTGAATTCGAAAGGACGTTCCGTGGCGCAGTACCCCCTTTCAACCGTTAAAGTCGCATCTTTTAAAGACTCAAAAAAACCATATTTCACATAACGATACATCGGTAAAAATTTTTGCGCAAACGAAAAATCCTCTTCTGGAAATATATGTTTACGCACTGCCGGATTCCAAAAATAGGGAAAGTATCGATGTTCGAAAAATTTCGTCTTGGTCATAATGGTACTAATATCCACGTTGTACACCACCACTTTAGGCTTGGGATAGTAATGGCGGTACAAGTTATACAAAGCCATATGCTTATCCACCGCGATGCCGGATAAGCCAAGCACATAGCTTTTGCATCCCAGCACACTATCCATTATCGTGGGAGAAAAATGTCTATACGCTCTCGAATTACCCAGCACCAGCAAGTCTGCATCGGCTTTTCCTTGCACAACCTCATTCAACGTGCCGTATGTTGTCGATTTGGAACTATCGAAATGGCGGCTTAAGCAATAATCCATCACATATAGCAAAAACAACACCGTGAAGGCGAACAAGCATGTCTTCTTAACAAATTTACGCATAGAGCCAAGTCATTAGAATTGAAAATAGATATATTGGTCGCCTTCGCCTGGCGCCAGTACCACGATAGTTATTATCAAGGACATGTATACAGCATACCTCAGCCATCCCCATTTTACCTGTTTGAGGGTAAACGTGTAGTCGTCAAACCTATCAATCCACTCAACAAAAAACATCACGCAAACCATCACTAACACTATAGGGTCGACCGCCTTCACCCATGGCAGGGTAAATAGCGACCCAGAAAACAGCCCTCCAAAATAGCCAAACACACTACCGATTGTTGGCATTCTAAAGAAGATGCATGCAGTCGAAAGATACATTAGCACCTTAACCATCTGAGCCAAATCTACCAAACTAGGAAGTTTCCTTCCTTCAGCCACGATGCCTTTATGCCTAAAACGCGACGGCAGAAAGATCAGCGGAATATATAACACTGCAATAAACAGTCCCCAACAAACAAAAGTCCAGCTGGCGCCATGCCAGAGGCCGCTCAGCAGAAACACCAGCAGAATGTTAAGTGCCAACCGAAACTTACTGCGGCAGCCCTTATTCAAAGGTTTCAACACGTAGTCGCCAAACCAGCTATTGAGCGAAATATGCCATCTGCGCCAAAACTCAGCCACATCCCTGCTAAATTGCGGCACATCGAAATTCCGCATCAAACGAATCCCAAATAGCTTTGCCGTGCCAATAGCAACATCGCTGTATCCAGAGAAATCGCAATACAATTGAATCGCGAAGAAAATTGCCGATAGCAATAGGGTGCTGCCCCTATGAGCATCCCAATTAGATGTTACCGCATTCACATACAGTGCCAAATTATCAGCAATAACAATTTTCTTAAACAATCCCCACAAGATCTGGCGCATTCCATCAGTTGCCATTCGATAGTCGAAAGTGCGGGGTTTTGCAAACTGCGGCAGCAGATTGGTGGCCCGCTCTATGGGTCCCGCCACTAGCTGTGGGAAAAAGCTCACAAATGCAAAAAACTGCACGATATCGCTGGTCGGCTTCAACTTATTCCTATAAACATCGATGCTATAGCTCAAAGCCTGGAAAGTATAAAAGCTGATACCTACAGGAAGAATAATCTTGGTCAAAAGCCCGTCGGTATTGCCATGGAGGAATACTGCCGCAAAAGAAGAAACAAAAAAATTGTAATACTTAAACACCCCCAACACCAGCAGGTTGACAATAATATTGCCTGCATTCACCCTCTTCGCCACATTTCCCTTGCTTCTGTACTTTTCTATCAACAGCCCGCTATAATAGCTACACAGCGTAGTAAAAGCTATCAGCACCAGAAACCGCCAGTCCCACCAGCCATAAAACAGATAGGAAGCAGCCACAACAAATAGGTTCTGGCACTTGAGATTACGATTGAATACAAACCAATAGAGAACAAATACTATAGGCAGGAAAAAGGCATATTCTATTGAGTTGAAGAGCATCGCAGACGATGTAAAGAATGGTGATTATCTTAAGTCTCTGACAGAAATGGACTGTGCAAAAAAAGTAAGGTGGCAAGTAGCCCTCGCCACCCTACTCCATATCTTGTTATCTGCCGGCGTACATATCCTGATAGTATTTCAGGTAGTCGCCAGAGGTTACGTTATCCATCCACTCTTGGTTGTCGAGATACCATTTGACGGTAAGTTCGATACCCTCTTCGAACTGCAAACTGGGCTCCCAGCCCAACTCTTTCTGCAGTTTGGTGCTGTCAATAGCATAGCGCATATCGTGTCCGGCACGGTCGGTAACATAGGTGATGAGGTCCAAATCCTCACCTTCTTTACGGCCCAGCAAGCGGTCGACGGTATTAATCAGCACATGGATGATGTCGATATTCTTCCACTCGTTGAAACCGCCGATATTGTAAGTTTCAGCCACACGGCCTTCGTGGAAGATGGTATCGATAGCGCGGGCATGGTCTACAACATACAGCCAGTCGCGCACATTCTCGCCCTTGCCATATACCGGCAGGGGTTTGCGGTGGCGGATATTGTTGATGAACAGCGGAATCAGTTTTTCGGGAAACTGGTAAGGGCCGTAGTTATTGGAGTAATTGGTAACGATGGTGGGCATGCCGTAGGTATCGTGGAAAGCGCGCACAAAATGGTCGCTCGATGCTTTGGCTGCGCTATAGGGGCTATGCGGCTGGTACTTCAAATCTTCGGTAAAGAATTTTTCGCCATAGGCCAGATGCTGTTCGCTAGATGCCTTGGTGGAGAACGGGGGCTTTACCCCTTCGGGATGGGTCAGTTCCAATGCGCCATACACTTCGTCGGTGCTGATATGGTAGAAACGTTTTCCCTCGTACTTCTCGGGCAGCGACTCCCAATACAGCTTGGCTGCCTGCAGCAGGCTCAGCGTTCCCATCACATTGGTTTGTGCAAAGGTGAAGGGGTCTTTGATACTGCGGTCCACATGGCTTTCGGCGGCCAGATGGATGATGCCGTCGACGTGCTCGTCCTGCATCAGCTTGTATACCCCTTCGAAATCGCATATATCCATCTTTACAAACTTATAGTTGGGCTTGGCCTCGATATCCTTAAGGTTGGCCAGATTGCCGGCATACGTCAGCTTGTCGAGATTGATGATATTGTATTCGGGATACTTGTTAACAAAGAGTCTAACCACATGGCTGCCGATAAATCCTGCGCCTCCGGTGATGATGATATTGCGTTTCATGCCTAATGTCTTTTTTATTAATAATCATCTTTTAACGTCAATTATTAATATTTATTGTATCGCCACGATTATTTTTATTCTCAGCCGTCAGTCCATGATGGGGAAGGTTCAACTTTTTCCGAATCGACCAGCATAAAAAAACAATCCCCGCCCTACCTTTGGGTATGGCGGAGATCATTATTATTGGACGATTCCGTGATTACTTAATCATCGAAACGCTGCGTTTGACAAACTCTGTAAGCGCTTCGCCCTTGAGCAAGCCGTTGGCCAGCAAAGCCAGGTCGGTGAGCTGGTGCACCAGCTGTTTCTGCTTGTCGGCATCCGACTCGTTGAGCACCTGCTCTACCAGGGGGTGGTTTACATTCACCACCAGGTTGTAGCTTTCGGGCATCTCGCCATAGAAACTCATGGCGCCGCCGCCAGTGGCAGCCATCTCTTTGTAGCGACGCATAAACTCGCTTTGGGTAATCAGCATCGGCTGGTCGTCGCTTTCGAGACTTTCCATTACAACGGTGAATTTCTGCTTGTCCACTTCGGCTTCCACAATCGGTTTCAGGGTTTCCTGCTGCTCCTTGGTGAGCTTTTCGGGAATGGCATCATCGTGCGGGATGAGTTTTTCCACCGTGTCGGCATCCACACGCACAAAGCGGCTCTTATCCTTCTTCTGCTCAAGCAGATTCACGAAATGGGGGGTAAGCACGCTGTCCATCACCAGCACATCGTAGCCCTTGGCCTTGGCCTTGGCAATATAGGCATGCTGCTCTTCCACGTCGCTGGCATAGAGGTAGCACACATTCTTATCCTTGTCGGTCTGCAGGGGGGCAATCTTATTGCGGTAATCCTCCAGACTGAAGAATTCGCCTTCGGTATTTTTCAGCAAGGCAAACTTCATCGCGCGGTCGCAGAACTTTTCTTCGGTAAGCATGCCGTATTCGACAAAGATTTTGATATCGTCCCACTTGTTTTCGAAATCCTTGCGGTCGTTCTTGAACATCTCTTCCAGCTTGTCGGCCACCTTTTTGCTGATATGGCTCGAAATCTTCTTCACATTGCCGTCGCTCTGCAGATAGCTGCGGCTGACATTCAAGGGGATATCGGGCGAATCCAACACGCCGTGCAGCAGCATCAGATAATCCGGCACCACACCCTCGACGCTATCGGTGACGAACACCTGGTTGCAGTAGAGCTGAATTTTATTGCGGGTAGGATCGATGGTTTTGCGCACCTTGGGGAAATAGAGTATACCGGTGAGGTTGAAAGGATAATCGACATTCAGATGAATCTGGAACAGCGGGTCTTCAAAATTCATCGGATACAGCTCGTGATAGAATTTCTTATAGTCTTCATCTGTGAGGCTCGACGGGGTTTTGCGCCAGGCAGGGTCGGTATTGTTGATGATGCGGGGCTGCTTCTTCTCCACGCGTTTGGGCTGCTTTTTCTTGCCGCCGTTGCCGTCGTCCACTTCGTCAAACTCGGTATCGCTGTCCACCCACACGCTCTCTTCGCCAAAACGGATGGCCACAGGCATGAAGCGGCAGTATTTTTTCAACAGCTGTAGTACCTGCTGCTCGTCCAAAAACTCTTTGCAGTCGTCAGCAATATGCAGCACGATATCGGTTCCGCGATCGGTATGCTTGGCATCTTCCACCATTTCGAAAGTAGGACTTCCATCGCAGCTCCAGTGCTGTGCGGGAGCATCCTTGTACGACTTGGTGTAGATTTCCACCTTGTCTGCCACCATAAAGGCGCTATAGAAACCCAGGCCGAAATGGCCGATCAGGTTTTCCTGCACATCCTTATATTTGTCCAAAAAGTCGGTAGCACCGCTGAAAGCAATCTGATTGATGTATTTCTCCACCTCTTCGGCAGTCATACCGATACCGCGGTCGCTGATGGTGAGGGTTTTCTTTTTCTCATCCAAAGCCACAGTCACCGTCAGGTCGCCAGTTTCGCCTGTCAGTTCGCCACGCGAAGAGAGGGCCTTCAGCTTTTGGGTTGCGTCGATGGCGTTCGACACCAGCTCGCGCAGGAAGATTTCATGGTCGGAATAAAGGAACTTTTTAATTACCGGAAAGATATTTTCGGTCTGTACATTCAAATTACCGTTCATAATATTATCGTTTTTTTATTTGTCTATCCTCCTCCATTGCAATCGCTGTGCCAAAATGTCGGCCATGACATTTTGGCAGAATGATGTTCTATTGATATTTTTTTCGTATCTTTGCAATCGCAATTACTGAGTCTCTTTTTATGAAGAAAACGCTGTTATACGAAATATCCATCATCCGCCCGCTCATCATCTTTTTGCTGGTGGCCTACCATGCCCTCTGCGTATTCACCGGCGGCTGGAACCCGCCCGACGGGGTTTCTTCCAACACCGTCTACTGGTGGCTCGGCCACCTCATCTGCGGTTTTCGTATCGAAACCATTGCTTTTGTTGGCGGCTACGTTTTCTTTTTCCAATGTTCGGAACTGGGCAAACGCATCGGGCCGCTTCCATTTGTTTGGAAAAAATTCAAGCGACTCATCATCCCTTGCTTTATTTTCGGAACCATTTATTTTCTGCTGTACCGTTTCAATCCCGCCCGATTCAACTGGAATGTGGCTTTTTGGCGGGTGGCCAACGGCATCGGCCACCTTTGGTTCCTTCCCATGCTTTTCTGGTGCTTTCTGGCCAGCTGGCTGATCGACCAGCTGTTAGCCCTCCTGCAGAAGCGATTGCCCAAGGCCTTCAAGCCTGCCGGATGGTTACTCCTGGCGGCTTTGGCAGTCCTTTCGCTGGCACGCATCACCGGACTGAAGATGGGACTCTCTCGCGCCCCCTATTTCATCTATTATTTCTACCTAGGCTACTGGCTTCGCGCCTGCACAACGTTTCGCCAGCCATCGCAACGCCATGGTTCCGTCGCCATACCCATCGCCTTGTGGGCAATCTACCTTGCCTCCCTGCTCATCCACCTGCAAGCCACCCACCTGCAGCTGCCCGGCGCTGGATGGCTCTGCCCCCATTGGCTCCGCGGATGCAGCAAACTGGCGCTCCACCTCATGGCTTTCGTCCACACCACCTGCGGCATTCTGGCGCTCTATGCCACCGTCACACTGTGGCTAAAGCGGCATCGCACCTGCGACGCTCAGCCCAGACCCTTTCTGCGCCAGTGTTCTGCGCTATGCTATGGCGTATACGTTCTGCACATGTTTTTCATGCAGCCTATCTATTATCACACACCATTCCCAGCATGGTGCTGCGCCAGCCCTCTCGGCTTGTGGCTGATGCCCTGGATGGTGCTTGCCGCCACGCTTGCCCTCAGCATCGCTGCCACCTGGCTGCTCCTCAAAACCCGATTCGGACGTTTCCTCATCGGCTAAGCCGCGCAATCTTATACGGAAACAATCTGACTCATTTCCCACCGAAAAAGAGGAAACAATCGAAAATGAAGCCCTGAGAATTCGATGCTACTACGTAGTAGCTCCGAGGTAGCTCCGCGGTAGCTCCGCCCTAGAGTCGGCGCGCCCTCGGGGCGACC
>JAGHRY010000263.1 GCA_018066145.1 Candidatus Colimorpha merdihippi
GCTCTACCGCACCTGGTTACCGACGCGTACTCCCATGCGGTGATAGGCTGGTGCCTGTCCGGAACGCTCGAGGCCGACAACACAATAGAGGCCCTCGAGATGGCCGTGCGCACGGCCGACGGAGGCAACCTCTGCGGCACGCCGCACCATTCCGACAAGGGTGTGCAGTATGCCTGCCCCAGGTATGTCGACAAGCTCGTCGACCACCACATCCGGATCAGCATGACCGAAAGGTACAACCCGACGGACAACGCCGTCGCGGAGCGTGTCAACGGTATCCTCAAGGTAGAGTGGATCTACCACAGGAGGTGTTTCGAGACAGGGAGCAGGCCGAGTTCGGAATCGCCCAGATGGTCCATGTGTACAACCATGTCAGACCCCACATGAGTATCGGCATGAATACCCCGATGTCGGTCTATCTGGGTCTGGAGTCGGGACCCAGCCTGTGGAAGAAAGAAAAAGAATGTTTGTGATTCAAAAAAAAGTCGTAACTTTGTATCACCCCAAAACAAGGATGGCTATGCATTATCCATTGTCATCCCGATCTTGTCAAGCAATATAGTTCGACTTGTCAAGCGGTTCAGTTGAGCCGCCACACTCATGACAAGTTTTTTAGTTTAACCAGGGAAAAAGTGACAAACGATTTCAGGAAAAGACATTACATCTACAGTATGAATTCTTCTGCAAAAATACGCGTTTTTTGATAGGACGAATAGCGTTTTTGGCTCTTTTTTTGATGGTTTGGTGGTCGGTTTTTGTTGGGTGTTGAGGGTGAAGAGGGCTTGTTTTTGTGAATTTTGGAATTTTGATGTGGTGTAATTGTGTGAGATATAGTGTTTTGTGGAAATGTTCACAAATTCACAAATTCACAAGCGCTATGTTGTGATGCAAACGAGTGTATGAAAGTATATGCTGTGAATTTGTGAATTTGTGAATTTTCAGTCGTAGGTACCATTTGTCTTTTGGGTAACCGATATGTCAGATGTTTCAGTTTCTGGCTAACATTCTTCCCTCTTTTTTTGTTATTTCATCACTTGCCGTTCGATTATTCCTCGTTCAGGCCTCGTTCATCCTTCGTTGCGGGTTCGCTTCGGCTTCGCTATACCGACGAAGAAGAATACTGCAATGGGCGAAGTTGCCTATACGTAAGAATGAAACTTCAATGAGGTATCACCAATACATCACACAACATGGAAAATGATTATATGATGAATGATTGGGCTGCATTTGGCGATGGGGGAGGAATGCCTCTACTCCTTTGGCGGCATTCACAGGCTACTGTGTTATTCGTGGTTGAGGGGGATAGAGAGCAATAGGTTGTTGCGGGGGGAGGGGGTGTGGAATGAGAGTTGGAGGTATGGGGGGCGTAGAGAGATTCCCTCGGGTTCGAGGTTCAGGTGGTTTAATGAGATCGACTGAAGTTCGTGTCCGGATTCAAGGTCGATGATATGAATGGCGGCCTGGCCGGGTATTCCATCGGGGAGGTAGGCGCGGCCGTTGCTGATGCAGCTGCCTTGGGCTATGTTGACGCATTGAATAGGGGTGTCGTGAAGGACTAGGCTGTCGGTTAATAGCACCAGTCGCGAAGTGATGTCGGGAAGTTGAAACCGGAGCAGGTGCATGGTCCCGCCGCGGCGGCCGCCGTAGGCATAAATATGTCCTTGGGCAGTATCAAGGCACCAATCCTGTGCTATGGGGAATCGGGGACTGTCGAAGATGATGCGCTGGAGGAGTGTTGCTCCCAGTGTGTCGATACGGTACACCAGGCAGGCTTTGTCGCCATAACAGCTGGATACATACAGCAGCGGGAATGGGTCGGCAGGGTGGTAGAACCGATTGGAGAATGAGGCGTTGTTGCAATGGGTGTTGTTGCTGTCGAGCTGGAATGCGGCACAGAATTGCCGACGGTTGAGGTCGAGTATGATACATTGTCCTCCATCGCGAAGGAGGAAGGCATGATGCCCGTAGGTAGCCATCCCTTGGAGTGAACCATGAAGTGCTACGGTGTCGAGAATGTTGAAGTCGGCAAGCGTTTGGGCTGAAATGCCATAAGATAGGATAAGGTATAGGATGAGTATTCGGTGTTTCATGGACAGGCTTTATGAGTTGTGTTGGGGGAATGATTGTAAGTAAAAGATTGGTTGCGTGTGCACGTACTTTTGCAGAAAAGGAAGCTGATTACAGTTCACAGTTCACTAAAAAAAATAGGAAAGAACCGCAATTCTTTCCTATTTTTATTATTCAGGTATTCTTAGAAAGTGTAATTGATGCCTACGCGCACCCAGTTTTGGTGGGCAGATGATAGTGCCGGGGTTCCGAGGGTTTGGAAACCGATGGTGGTAATGGTGGTAGAGGTAGAGATGGTCTCTCTGCGGGCAATGACATAGGGATAGGTGATGAGGTCCCAGTCCTCTTTAACCGTGATGTTGTTTGCTGTGGTTTTGTCGTAGCCGAAGGCAAGGAGGTCGAAATACAGATCGATGTAGCAATGGGGAGTAAGCTGCCAGCTGAGGCCGGGAACCAATTGCACGCCGAGGGCTGTGGATGAGTCGGTGATACGGAAGGTGGTATCGACGGTGTTGCGCATCTCCATGCGGGAAAAATCGACATATTCGTGACGTTTGGGCTGGAAGGTGCGGCGGTAGTAGCCGTTGAGTTCGATGAAGAAAGCTACGTCGCCCAGGGTGATGGCCTCGTAGCGGAGGTAGGGAGCGACGGCCAGGCTCCAATGGTTCTCGCGGTACCAGCCTGTGTAGTCGGACATCTGGCTGATATAATTATCTTTAATCACAGCATAAGGATTGTTGCGGTAAAGGTCGGCGTAGTCCTTTGCAGAAAGGTCGCCTTTGGCTGTGCCCCAGGAGAAGCTGGCGGCAAGGCCGGCTTGGATTCGTCCGGACTGATAGCCGAATTTGATACCGCCGGTGAAATCCATGGTGCGTGGATAGGTGAGGGTATCATTGGGATAGAAGAAAGTGGTGTCGGCACCAGTCAAAGGACTGAATCCGAGGTACTGCGACGGGGTGGGGGTGATGGCCCCGGAGGTGGTGGCCCCGCCCAACTGGGCGCTGATGACGAACTGCGCCTGAGAAATAGCCGCAGTGGCCAGCATGAATATGGTGAGTAATATCTTTTTCATGATCTAGAAAGTCTTAGAAGGTGAAGTTGAATCCGACTCGTACCCAGTTGTTGGTGCCCAATTGGGTAAGCAGGGGGGTGCCGGTAATGGCGGCGCCGAAAGAACTCTCGGTGGTTACGATGTCATGAGAGGTGGTGCCGTAGGTAAGTTCGACACCATTGAAGCGGTAGTCGTATTCAATCTCGGTGCGGAAGGTGGTGGTGGAGCTGTAGGCGAGAGCGAGGAAGTCGAGATAGAGGTCGATGCCGCAGTTCTTAGAGAGCTGCCAGCTGAGACCGGGAACGAGGTTGACGCCCATGGAAGTGGTGTTGAGGGGGCGTACAAAAGTGGAATCCATGTCGAGGACGAAATTCATGGGGCCTTCGTTATGCAGGGTGGCATGCACGGTGGGGTTGTTGGACATGGAGTAGAAGAAGCTGAGTTCGGCAAAAAGCGACACATCGCCAGCGGTAAGGAAGTCGTAGCGGAAGTAAGGAGCAACGGTGATGACGTTGCCTTTGGTGGACATGATGCCGTCGGACATGATGGTATTGACAACATTGCCGGGAATGGGGATGATTGTTGGGTCGAGGGGCTGGTTTTCGTAAGTGTACATGGAAAAGCTACCAGCAACACCGGCCTGGAATTTGCCGAATTTGTAACCGGCCTTGATACCGCCCGTGAAATTGGTGGTGCTAACCATCGGCACCGAGTTGGTGATGGTGGAGTCGGTAACAACGGTGATGTGGGTGGTAGTGGTGGTGTTTCCTGAGGTCATGTTGCCGCCAATATTGGCACTAATGACAAACTGCGCATTGGCAGCAAATGCAAATACTGCCAAAACTAGAGTGATGACTATC
>JAGHRY010000029.1 GCA_018066145.1 Candidatus Colimorpha merdihippi
GAAATCACATTCAATGATATAGTTTAAATTATTATGGTACAATATCGAAAACAAATTAGTATTATCGAATAACTATTTTGTTACTTTAAAGGTATTTTGCGCCTTTTTTGCCTCGGATTTCGTCTTTTTCGAGGCAGAAATTTCCGCCTCCGCCTCGCAGCACCTCATCGACGGCGGCCGTTGTTTTGGGTATATGCCGCCGGCGCTTGAGGCGCTGCTCTGCTTCGGCGGAAAAATACCTCCGTCGCGAACGTTAGCTAACAAAAAACATAAGTGTGCTCACCCTTTGATTTTCTATGGGGAGTGGGCACACGACCTGCTTCCTGACATGCTGTGTCGGGGTGTGGTGTGCCCACTCCCTATGCGGATTAAGGGAGTAGGCACACTTCGTCATTGCTTTGGCGGATTTTAAGCAACGCGCGCAGCGAGGAGAGCCTTTCCCAGAACTCCCCACAGCTGCGCTGCGTAGTAACCCGGCTGCGTTTTTGCCGGGTTGCGGTGCGCTCCTGCTCGTCTGAACAAAAATGCCCTTTTTTGTTCACGAGAAGAGGATTTTTCTAGCTTGCATGAACAAAAATAGGCCATTTTGTTCACGCGAAGGCAATCAGGGGATTTGCTGCGAAGCGCAGGAAATCAGGGGAATTGCCGCGAAGCGAAGGCAGACAAATGCCAGAATCAACATACAAAGGCAAATATTGATAATGAGGCAAAAATTGAGTACCTTTGGTTGTCATTCACTGGAACGCAAATTATGAACATTTCAGTAGCAGGAACAGGATACGTAGGCCTCTCGATAGCCACACTCCTCTCACAACACAACCACGTAACGGCAGTCGATGTTGTGCCCGAAAAAGTGGACCTCATCAACGCCCGCAAATCTCCCATCCGTGACGAATATATAGAGAAATATCTCGCAGGGAAAGATACAGACGGCAGCCCGCTCAAAGATGCCAGCGGCAGACCCGTCAAGCTGGACCTGACTGCAACTCTCGACGGTAAGGCAGCCTACAAGGACGCTGACTTTGTAGTCATCGCCGCCCCCACCAACTACGACCCCCAGAAGAACTTCTTCGACACGAGCCACGTGGAGGAAGTAATCGACCTCGTGCTCAGCGTCAACCCCAAGGCCGTAATGGTAATCAAATCCACAGTTCCCGTTGGATATACCCAGAGCCTCTATGCCAAGTTCGGCCCTGAGATCAAGCTGCTCTTCAGCCCCGAATTCCTCCGCGAAGGCAAAGCCCTCTACGACAACCTCTATCCCAGCCGCATCATCGTAGGCTGCCCCCAGGGCAACCCCGAGCTTGAAAAAGCCGCCGACAGCTTCGCCGCACTCCTGCAGCAGGGAGCCGTCAAACAGGATATTCCCACCCTCAGGATGGGTCTCACCGAAGCCGAAGCCGTCAAACTCTTCGCCAATACCTACCTCGCCCTGCGCGTCAGCTACTTCAACGAACTCGACACCTACGCCGAAATCAAAGGCCTCGACACCCGCGCCATCATCGAAGGCATAGGCCTCGACCCCCGCATCGGCAACCACTATAACAACCCCAGCTTCGGCTACGGAGGTTACTGCCTGCCCAAAGACACCAAGCAGCTCCTCGCAAATTTCGAAGACGTGCCCGAGAATATGATCTCCGCAATAGTCGAAAGCAACCGCACAAGGAAAGACTACATAGCCGATGCTGTGCTGCGTAAAGCGGGATGGTATGGCTATTCTGCTGATAATCAGTACATGGCCGGCAGGAAAGCTGTCACTATAGGAATCTTTAGATTGACCATGAAATCCGACAGCGATAATTTCCGTCAGTCAGCCATACAGGGCATCATGAAACGTATCAAGGCAAAAGGTGCCAACGTCATCATTTACGAGCCCACTCTTCCTGATGGTGAGACCTTCTTCGGCAGTCTCGTAGTCAACGACCTCGCTGCTTTCAAAGCCCAGTCCAACGCCATTATCGCCAATCGTTAT
>JAGHRY010000270.1 GCA_018066145.1 Candidatus Colimorpha merdihippi
TTTTGTATCTTTGCACTTTTGATAAAGTGCATTTTTAACAATGAATATAATAATAATAGGAACCGCACACCCATACCGTGGAGGCTTGGCAGCCTTCAACGAGCGACTTGCCGACCAGTTTGTTAAGGAAGGCCACCAGGTTGAGATGTACACCTTTACGCTACAGTATCCGGGCTTTTTATTCCCCGGAAAAACACAGTATACCGATGCTCCTTCGCCACAAAATCTGGTCATCAAGCGTCGCATCAACTCATGCAACCCCTTCAACTGGCTTGCCGTAGGCAACGAGATACGCAAGAAAAAGCCCCACCTGGTAGTGATGGCTTATTGGATGTCGTTTATGGCGCCATGCTTTGGCACCATAGCCCGCCAGATTAAGAAAAACCGCACCACCCGCGTGGTGGGCCTCGTGCACAATATGATTCCGCATGAGCCCAATATCCTCGACAAGCTCTTTCCGGGCTATTTCGTCAACGCCATGGACGGATTCACCACCCTCTCGGAATCGGTGGCAAAGGATATCGAGCATTTCGACCACCTCTCCAAACCCAAAAGCTGGGCCCCCCACCCTATCTACGACCATTACGGCCCGCTAATCTCCAAGGAGGAAGCCCGCCTGAAGCTCGGCTTGCAGAAAGAAGGCAAATATGTGCTTTTCTTCGGCTTTATACGCGATTACAAGGGGTTGGACCTGCTGATTGATGCCTTTGGCGATCTGCGATTGCAGGACAATGGGGTGAAGCTGCTTGTGGCAGGCGAATTCTACGGCGATCCCCAGCCCTATCTCGACCGAATCCGTTCGCTCGATATCAGCGACATCGTGCTGCTGCACAACGACTATATCCCCGACGAGAAGGTCAACCTCTATTTCCGTGCCTGCGACATTGTAGCCCAGCCCTACAAAACTGCCACACAAAGCGGTGTCACCCAGGTGGCCTTCCATTTCGAAAAACCCATGCTGGTAACCAATGTGGGCGGACTGCCCGAGATTGTTCCCGACGGCAAGATAGGCTATGTTGTGAATCCCGACTCCCAGAGTATTGCCGACGCCTTGGTGGCCTACTATGCCGAAGACAACGAGGCCCGCTTCACCGAAGGGGTGCGCATCGAAAAGAAGAAATACGCCTGGGACCGCATGACCCAGGCCGTCATCAAGGCCATGGGCAAATAACACGAAAAAAACAAACAACAGTATAGTAATATGACTAAGAAAAGTATTTTCACAAGTGTGCTTTTGCTGGCATTGGTTATGCCCGCTATGGCACAGCACAAAACCACCTTGTACGACAGTACTTCGGTGGTTATGGAAGAATCGGGTCTCAGCCATGTGGTCAACCACCAGCGTGTGCGTGTAAACGACCTCACCGGCTGCAGCCAGATGGCCACCATCAAAGTCGACTACGATCCCCTTTCGGCTTTTGTCGAATTCGAGCAGGTAGTGGTGCACCACAAGAACGGCAGTTCCGAGGATGTGCTCCTGCGCGTGTATGACTATGTGGCTCCGGCTCGCCTCATCTATTGGGGTGCCAGCCAGAAAATGGTGCAGGTGGGCCACCTCGACCCCGGCGACGAGGTCGAATACACCACCTATCGCAAAGGCTACACCTATGCCCTACTCTCCAACGATCAAGACGACAAATACATTCCTCCCATGCGCGGACATTTCTACGACATCGTCCCCTTCTGGAGCAACGACCCGGTAAACCAAAAGGTCTATCGCGTGAGTGTCCTCACTAGCAAGAATCTTCGTTTTGCCCTCTACAACCAGGGCGCCGACCAAGTGGCCATTGACACCACCGTAGATGGCGACCGCACCATCTATACCTTTACCAAGAACAACATTGTGCCCCTCAAACGCGAAAACCGCGCACTCGCCGATAACGACATCCAGTGCAAGCTGCTACTAAGCACCAGCCCCGACTGGCAGGCCAAGTCTGTATGGTTCTATGGTGTCAACGAGGACTACGGCAGCTTTGTGCCCACCCCCGAGGTGAAGGCCAAGGTTGACGAGCTTTTGGTTAAGGCCAAAACCGAGCAAGACAGCATCGCCATACTCACCCACTGGGTGGCCGACAACATTCGCTATGCCGGCATCAGCATGGGCGAAGGCGAGGGTTATACCCTGCACAATGCCAAAATGAACTTCACCGACCGCTGCGGAGTATGCAAGGACAAAGCCGGTATGCTGGTTACGATGCTGCGTGCCGCCGGATTCAACGCCTATGCCGCCATGACCATGGCCCACGAGCGCATCGATGCCATTCCTGCCGACCAGTTCAACCACAGCGTGTGTGCCGTACAGCATCGTAACGGCAGTTACGAGATGCTCGACCCCACCTGGGTGCCCAACGTGCGCGAGCTTTGGAGCAGCGCCGAGCAGCAGCAGGGCTACCTCATGGGTCTCCCCCAGGGAGCCGACCTCATGTACACCCCCATCTCCAAACCCGAGAACCATTATGTACGCATCTCGGGCAATAGCGCCATCGACGACAAGGGCACCCTCACCGGTTCCATCACCATCACCGCCGAAGGACAGAGCGACAAGGCCGTACGCGGCGTATTCAATGCCCGCCAGGCCGAATGGCGTCGCAATGTAGAGCTCGAACTCATACGCATTGCTCCTGCCGCTATGATCAACAGCGTTCAATACACCAGCGAGGATAAGTATCTCGATCAGCCCGTAACCATCACCTACAACTACACCATTCCTGAGTATGCCACCGTCGACAACAACACTTTGGTATTCATCCCCCTCAGCGCCCGCAATTTCTATTCCCGCGCCATGGGCCATCTCTATTTCGACCTCTCCCAGGCCGAACGCACCCAACCCTTTGCCGACAACTGCTCCCGCCTTATCGATATCAAGGAAACCATCACACTGCCTGCCGAATACAAGCACCTCAATTTCCCCCAAGTCAATGGCTTGAGCAGCTTCTATTCCAGTTTCGGCTGCCAATATTGGATGGAAGGCAACGTGATGGCTTTTGCCGAATGCCTGGTATTCGGCAAGCGCGTATATGAAGCCGAAGACTGGCCCGCTTTCCGCCAGTGTGTTGCCAACCAGAAACTCCTGGCCACCACACCAGTTATATTAACTAAATAAACCTTAGATTGATATGAAAAAGATTTTATTGACTATTTTTGTTGTGCTGGCAGCGGCAGTTTCCTTTGCCCAAAATCAGCCCGATGCCGAATATAATCTCATCCGCCGCAGCTATAAGACCAATAGCGACGGCTCCATGGACATCAACTACCGCAAGGAGATTAAGCTCTATCGCAACCGGGCGTTTACCGCTTATGCCGATAAGGGCGAAACCTTCATCACCTATAACCCCGAGTTCGAAAGCCTCACCATCAACGAGTGCTATACCCTCATGGCCGACGGCACCAAGGTGGTAACCCCCGAGAATGCTTTCGTACTTCAGCTCCCTAGCGAGTGCACCGACTGCGGCCGCCTCAACGGCATCCGCGAGATGGCCATCGTGCACACAGCGTTGGAATACAACTGCGTAATCGTATTGGATTACACCATCCATCGCAACAGCGGCCTGTATGTCGAGCGTTTCAACTTCAAGCAGGACTGCCCCGTGAACCGCTACGAGGTGCGCTATGCCGACGGCCATCAGCAGGTTGAAACCCACCTCAACCAAACCGTCAACGAACCCTACATGCCCGCCCAGAACGGCTATGATGTAGAGTTTCAGTTAGGCACCCTTCCCACCTATGTGGCCGAAAAGTCGCTCCCCGTTGCCCAGCATCTTCTGGCCAACCTCAAAAAGGACGACAACAAAGAGTACGTGGCCGCCATCCGCGACTGGGTTGTTGATAACGTGCACCTTAATACTGTTGACTTGTCGCATGTCAACTACGCTATGGCCCCTGCCGACGAAGTGTTCAGCACCAACTGCGGCACCTATCTCGATAAGACCGGCCTCCTGGCCGCCCTGCTGAACGAAGCCGGTTTTGCTGCCACTATTGTCGACAACACCATCAGCGTCTTTGGCGACAAGCCCATGGAGGTGGAAGTAACCCTCGAAGGCAGCCGCTACCGCTTGTCTGCCACCCACAAAGGCCCCATCATGACCGAGGCCGCCAAGGCCGATGCCGAGGCTGTGGCCAACGCCCCCATATACATCGACCGCAATCTCGATTGGAATCCCGATACAATCACCAAGGGCTATGTGCGCATTACCCTCCCCCGCGAAAATGGCGGCATCAGCATCAATCCTGCCTATCTGGCACAAACCCGCGCCAGCGAAGTGCAAGCCCGCGTTACCAACGAGTTCTACCATTACACCATGGATCTGCCCAAAGGCGCCACTTTGGTTGGTGGCGAAGTAAATATCGAATACACCAAGTATGATTTAGGCAGCATCAATATCACCATTAAGCAAAAAGGCCGCCGACTCCTCATCACCCGCAGCCTTCAGATCCGCAAAAATCGCATCACCAAGGCCGACTATCCTTCTTTCCGCCAATTGATGATCGACTGGAACAGCCACAAAGAACTCATCTTTAGCTTATGAATGCCGGCGTGATATGGGCACTGGCCTGTGCCGCCCTATGGACTATCGGAATGCTCTATTTCGATAGCAAAAAGAAGAAATAACAAAAAGAGCCGTCCCGAAAAGGACGGCTCTTATATTTAGCAACCTCTAATCATTCTTTTTGGTTGAAACGTGAATTACCGCGAACTAGCGAAGCGTGGTTGTGACCGAATGGTAAAGATTTGGTTGTTGATTTCTAGATTGATTTTAGGGAGTGTTGATTTGAGGTTTGATGACTTTGGGATTGTTGATTTGAGGGGGCGGGGTAATTAAAACCATCATTTGGGGAGTGGGTAAGTTTGCCCTAACGCCGACCATTCTACGGGGATGCTACGGGGTCTGTCCGCTCCTATAGAACGAAGACACCCCGTAGGATCCCCGTAGAATTAGCGACCCTAGTGCGGAGGGCGAGTGCCAGTGATTGTTATGGAAGGACTACTTTACCAGTTATTGATGCGAAGGCTTGAGGCGGAACGAGAGTCCGGCTAGGGTGTGGAAATGGAAACAGAATCCATTCTTCACGAAGAGTCCGCGGTGCCGAGCTATCAGCGGGTCGTACTGTTGTATGGCATTGTGTTTGGGCATTTGTTCAGAATGTGTTGCCTAATTAGTCGTATGCGGGAGCGGAAAAGTTACACGATACAAAAAATCCTCCACTTTTCAAAATTCACAAATTCACAAAATTCACAAATTCACAAATTCACACGCGCTATATTTTTGTTGTGCTTGTAGATGAAGACCCCGAAAAAAAATCCCGCGTGGGTTGTGACGCGGGATTTAATATATAGGTAATATGGATTCGTTAGAACTGGGAGGCGTTGAGGAAGATGCGGTCCCAGCGGATGCGGCCGTGGTCCTTGTCTTTGGAGAAAACAACCCAGCGGGCTTTGCCGGAGATGTGGTCCTCGGGAACGAATCCCCAGTAACGGCTGTCGGCAGAGTTGTGACGGTTGTCGCCCATCATCCAATAGTAGTCCATCTGGCAGGTATACTGGCTGGTGGCCTGGCCATTGATGATGATTTTGCCGTCTATCACTTCCAGGGTATTGCCTTCGAATACGGTGATCAGGCGAGCATAAAGAGGAAGGTTGTCGAGGGTGAGCTTGAGGGTTTCGCCTTTGGCCGGGATGTGGATGGGGCCGTAGTTATCGACACTCCAGTTGTAGCCTTCGGCATGGGGGAAGAGGTCGCGGCTGTTGTCGTCGGCAGGATATATTTTTTTGTCGACCGACAGCACGTCGGGACGGGATTTGAGTTCTAAAGCGCGTTTTTCGGTGAGGGGGATTTCGAAACAATCGGTGCCTTCGTACATCATGATGGCCAGAGCATTCTCGTAGTCCTCATAGGTTACGCCCAACTGGTCGAGGACGCGGCGGGTGTTGATGCCTTGGGCAAAACGTACGGCGTAGGTTTGCTGACTTTCGATGGGATTGGGCAGCTTATTGCCGTTGATGAACAACTCCTGGTTGACGATTTGGAGGTCTTCGCCAGGAAGGCCGATGCAACGTTTGATGAAATTCTCGCGCTTATCGACAGGACGAACGCGGATGTGGTTTTCGACCATCTGATTGCCGACAGGCAACTGGCGTGCGTTGAGGACATTCTCGCGGCCGAGTTCGCGAACCAGATCGTGGTAGCTGCGATTGCTCTGCCATGCGGTGCATACGGTGTCGCCATCGGGATAGTTGAATACTACGGCATCGAAGCGCTTAACCTGGGAGAGTCCGGGATAGCGGTGGTAAGGCAGCTTGATCCAATCGAGATATGATTCGTGTTGACCTCCAGTAAGAGGCAATACGTTGTGGACCAAAGGCATGGCCAAGGGAGTCATGGCCTGGCGGGGACCATAGGCCAGCTTGGACACCAAGAGGTAGTCGCCGGTAAGGAGGGAATGCTCCATGGAACTGGAGGGGATATTGTAAAACTCGAGCACCTTGCCACGAATGATGACGGCGGCTACAAGGGCAAAGACAATGGCATCGATCCAATCGCGAAGTTCGCTGACTTTATGTGGCGGATTGTCGGCAGGATCGGCATACTGGGCCTTATTGAAACCAAGGATGGGAAGGTAGATCCACGGGAAGATGACGGCAAAGGTTTGTTCCCAAAAGCCGTAGCGGCGGAACACTTTGGCGGTTTCGACCACCAGCAGGAGAAAAGTGAAGATATTGATGGCAGGAACCAAGAAATAGAGATACCAATGCCAGTTTTTGCCGCAAACTTTAATCCAAACAACGATGTTGTAGATGGGCACGAGCGCTTTCCAGGGTGCCACGCCTGCTTTCTTGAAAACGAACCAAAGGCCCAGGAGGCAACCCAAAAAATAAAGTACGAGTAGGATGTCGAAAATCATTTGTATATAATATTATTGTTTATCTTATTAACGTAAGAGGGTATTGTTTATTTTGTTGACGAGGATTTTTTTCTCATTTGTCCACGCCAGTTCGGTGCGGGCCGGTGAAAAGAGCGCCTGCCGCTGCTGGGGTGAGATGGCGGACCACTGGGCAATGGTGGTGTCGATGGTGCGAGCCAAATCCTTGATATACTGAGTGTATCCTGAGCCAGACTTGCTTTGGGGACAGGGCGGGACAAGCGTGCCTATGCGGAATTGGTCGACGACCCGACGAATCTCGATGAAATCGGTGGCAACGATGGGCACCGAGGCGGCAGCAAAGTCGGCAATGCGGTTGGGGAGGGAATACTGATAGTTGAGTCCCAGATTCTCGAGCAGGCACACACCCACAGCGGCTTGCGGAGTGAGGGCATGGAGCTGCGCCGGTGCTATGCGGCCCAAAAAGCTGATGCGCGAAGACCAGGGAAGCTGGGCAGCATAGTGCTGGAGCGATTGGCGAATATCGCCATCGCCGGCAATGGCAAGATGGCATTGGGGCAGATACTGCATGGCATCGATCAGCTCCCGGACTCCGCGCCCCAGGTTGACAGCCCCTTGGTAGAGAATGGTATTGGGCTGGAGTGTGACGGGGGAAGGCTGGGAAACTTCGACCGGCTCGGGCAGGTTGCGCACAACGGCCATATCGATTTGGTAGCGCTTGCGATACTCGTCGGCAACGCTCTGGCAGACGGTAAAGGCAGCATCGACCTGCGGGAGGCAATGCCGCTCGACCCAGCGCCAAACAGCCTGCACTCGGGGCTTATCGACTAACTCGGGCACATCGGGGAAAAGCTCGTGGGCATCGAAGAAGAGTTTCTTGCGGCGGATGCGGGCAGCCCAGGCGGCAGCCAAAAGGGTGTCGGTATCATTGGCATAAAAAGCATCGGCACGCGAAAAAAGCAGCCTGAGAAAGAGGCGCATGTTGTATTCGGCATAAAACAGCGCGGAACGGCGGAAAAGAAGCGACATGCGGCAGGTGGAATAATCGCGAGGAGCCATGGCAGGACTGTCGGGCAGGCGACGGCCGACCAGGGTGACCCGAAGGCCCGCCTGGGTGAGCGCGGAACAACTGCGATGAACCCGCTGATCGGTAACCAAATCGTTGGTTACAGCCATTATGATGTGCTTCATATAGGGTATGTAGATTTATTAAAACGTGATAGATTAACGCGGGAGGGAGGCAAAATATTGTATAGGCGCGTGCTATAAATTCACCGAAATAGAAAAAGTGATTCATGCGATTTGGTTGATTGCGGGTATGTGGCTGTCTATCATACGGTCATACCGCCCGACTTACGCCCTTGGCGGCTCCATTGGGATGAATGACCTTCGACTGGAAACAGCAATTAACACAAAAACACTTCAAAACCGTTAGAAATCAATTTTTAGAAGGAGCCTCCGGACATTCGCGGCAGGCGGCAAGAGGCGAGACTTTTGAAAAAAAATATTATTTATTCATTTTTTATGCGTATTTTTGCAGTTTGGAAGTTTTCGAGATAGAAACCCCGCTATGAGAACATTATTCGTTGACGTCATATTGCCGCTGCATATCAAGGGTACGTACACTTACCGTGTGCCACAGGAGTATAACGATGTGGTGCAGGTGGGGCAGCGCGTAGTGGTGCAATTCGGCCCTAAGCGATTGTACTCGGCCATCATAAGGCACATTCACGAAGAGGTTCCCCAATATAAGGTAAAATATATCCTGACAATTTTGGATGCCACCCCCATCGTAAACGAACAACTGTTCTTGTTTTGGGAATGGCTGGCAAAATACTATATGTGCTATGTAGGGGATGTGATGGCTATAGCCCTCCCCTCGGCCTATAAGCTGGCAAGCGAGTCGGCAATTTCGATACATCCCGATTTCGATGGCGAGCTTTCGGCCTTGACCGACAACGAGTTGCGCATAGTTCGCCTGCTGATGGACCATCCGGTGATGACCGTTGACGACATCAGCCGGGCCATCGGAATACAAAAGATGATGCCCATATTGAACAGCATGATAGAGCGCGAAATCATCATGATGGACGAGGAACTGAAGCAGCGATTTACTCCACGCAAGTCGGCTTACATTGCCTTGGGTGATGCCTATCGCGATGAGAAAGAGCTGAAAGAGCTGTTTGACACCTTGGAACAGAAGAAAACCACACAGAAACAGGTGGATGTGCTGCTGAAATTCATGCAAATGAGCACAATGGGCAAAGCGGTGGTGGCAAAGCGGGCGCTGCTGGCTACGGATGATGGAAACCCGATATCGGAATCGGCGTTGAAAACGCTGATAAAGAACGGCGTACTGGTGCAGGAAGAGAAGGTGGAGTCGCGGCTGGAGCATTTCGACCAAACCACCCAGCCGGACAGCATACAGCTGAACGAAGAGCAGCAGGCGGCTTTCGACTACCTGAATGGCAGCGAGAAGAAGGTGTCGCTACTGCACGGCGTGACCTCTTCGGGCAAAACCGAAGTGTATATAAAGCTGATAAACGAAGTGATAAAGCAAGGGAAGCAGGTGCTTTTCCTATTGCCCGAAATAGCATTAACCTCGCAAATTATCAATCGCTTGCGAAAGTTTTTCGGCGACCGGGTGGGAGTGTATCATTCGCGTTTCAGTCCTTCGCAGCGTGCCGAGGTGTGGAACCGCACCATGGCCGACGACAGCAACGAGCGGTACCAGATACTGCTTGGGGCTAGAAGCGCCCTATTTCTGCCTTTCCGCAACCTGGGATTGGTGATTGTGGACGAGGAGCACGACAGCAGCTACAAGCAGAATGACCCCGCACCCCGCTACAACGGCCGGGATGCAGCCATTTATCTGGCCCACTTATGGAATGCCAGAACTGTATTGGGGTCGGCTACCCCTTCGTTGGAAAGCTATTTCAACGCCCAGCAAGGCAAGTACGGACTGGTGGAGATGAAGCGGCGCTACGGCGGGCTGCTGCTGCCGGAAGTGATGTGTGCCGATATGAAGGAGGAATACAAGCGCATACGGCACGATTTGGGGTCGCAGGCCTCAGCAGGAACAACCCATTTCTCGAAATTCCTGATCAGCCACATAGAGGAGGCTTTGAAGAATGGCGAACAGGTGATATTGTTTCAGAACCGACGCGGATTTTCGCTCCGCATAGAGTGCGACGACTGCCACTGGACCCCGCAATGCCAGCATTGCGACGTGTCGCTGGTATACCATAAATCAACCAACAGCATGCGCTGCCACTACTGCGGCTATTCCATTCCGCTGCCCACGGAATGCCCTGCCTGCCATAGCCGGCATCTGACGATGAAAGGATTTGGTACCGAGCGCATTGAAGATGATTTGAGCATTATGTTTCCCAAGGCCAAAATAGCCCGCCTGGATTTGGACAGCACGATGCAGAAAAACCGATACCTGGAGATTATCAACGACTTCCAAGATCGACGAATCGACATATTGGTAGGCACCCAGATGGTGACCAAAGGATTGGATTTCGACCATGTGAGCGTGGTGGGCATTGTGAGCGCCGACAACCTGATTTATTTCCCCGATTTCCGCGCTTTCGAACGCGCTTTCCAGCAGATGACCCAGGTGAGCGGGCGCGCCGGGCGGCATGGTCGAAGGGGTAAGGTGATAATACAAACCTATAACCCTTACCATCAGGCCATTCGCAACGTGATAGACAACGATTACGACTCGATGTACAAAGGGCAGATTACGGAGCGAAGAGTGTTTCGGTATCCGCCTTTCTATCGATTGATAGACATTACGATGAAACATCGCGAAAGCGAGGTGCTGAACGAATCGGCTGCCCAATATGCAGCCCAGCTGCGCCAGGTGTTCGGCAATCGGGTGATAGGTCCCGAATACCCCAATGTAAGTCGAGTTAGGGCGCTGTATATTAAAAAAATATTCCTCCGTTTCGAACGAACGGAAGCCATTGCTGATGCAAAATCCATTATACTGGACATTGCCGACAAGCTGAAATCAGACAAAAAACTCAGCTCGCTGCAGATTCATTTCGACGTGGATCCGCAATAGCACATCTGCGGGATTTGCTGGGTGGTTTCGGACAACAAATTGCCCCATCGAATACAATAAATACACTAATTCATTTTTTTTTCGTATCTTTGCATTTTTAAATATAATTATAAAAATGGGAAGAATTCTTGCAATTGACTATGGCATAAAGCGTACCGGAATTGCGGTAACCGACCCCGAACGAATTATTGCTTCGGGATTGACCACTGTCAATACCCCTACCCTACTCCAATTCCTTAAGGATTATTGCGCCAAAGAAACGGTGGACACCTTCCTTGTAGGCGAGGCTAAGCATTTGGACAACACCCCGTCGGAGTCGATGCGATATATCGAACCCTTTGTTGCCAAACTGGCCGAGATTTTCCCCGATAAAGAGATTGCCCGAATTGATGAGCGATTCACTTCGAAGCTGGCTTTTCAGGCCATGATTGATGGTGGCTTGAAAAAGAAACAGCGCCAGAACAAGGGTATGATTGACCAGGTGAGCGCCACCATCATGCTTCAAGACTATATGAGGACCTTATAACAGGGGCCCATTTGGAAAGGCATTCGCCAATAACATACATGATTAATTGATAAAAATACTAACATAATGATTCTACCTATCATCGGCCTCGGCCACCCAACGCTACGCAAAGTAGCCCAGCCTATTGACAAAGACTATCCTAATTTAGACCAATTGATTGCCAACATGTATGAAACCATGTATGGCGCCGACGGAGTTGGTTTGGCAGCTCCCCAAATCGACCTCTCCATCCGTTTGGTGGTTATCGGTTTCCGCCCCTACGATGAGAAGACCGACACCTACGGTCCTGAAGCCGAAGAACATACCATGATCAATCCCGAGATATTGGAATATGTTGGCGAAAAAGAATATTTCAATGAGGGATGCTTGAGCGTGCCCGATATCCACGAGGATGTGCTCCGCACCGAGGGTGTGCGCGTTCGCTGGTATGACGAAAAATGGCAGCTGCATGAGGAAGAGCTTCACGGCATGTTTGCCCGCGTAGCCCAGCACGAAATCGACCACCTGGAAGGCAAGGTGTTTACCGACCATCTGAGTCCGCTCCGCCGCACGACGATCAAGCGCAAAATGAATGATGTGGTTGCCGGCCGCGTTCGCACCCATTACCGCATGAAACAAACCAAGGTGACTTCGAAAAAGTAATTGTTTTATAAGAATTGGTAAAAATAATTATTGCAATTATAATACAATGAAAAAAGTATTTCTTTTGATAATGGCTGCCGCTTTGATGGTGGCTTGTGGACCCAATCACGACAAGCTGATGGGCGAAATCGAAGATTATGAGGACTCTGTTTTCGAATCAGCCATTGGAGCAGACCCCGCAGTAGCCGACAAGCTGACTGAAATGTACCTGAATTTTGCCGACAAATTCCCTACCGATACCCTGGCTCCTATCTATCTGATGAAAGCTGCCGAGGTGCAGAGCAATGTGCTCCATACCGAAAAAGCCATCGAACTGTTTGACCGCGTGATTGCCAATTATCCTGATTTCGACGAGGTGCCCATGTGCTATTTTCTCAAAGGCAATACCTACGATCTGAACAGTCAGTATGACGAGGCCAAAAAGGCTTATCAGGAATTTGTGGAAAAATATCCCAACCATTTTATGGCCGAGCAGGTGCGCATTATGCTCCCCCGCATAGGCATGAGCCCTGAAGAAATGCTGGCAGACATCTTGTCCAATACCAACGATACCATTATTGCTTCAGACAAGCGTTAATCTGATTTAATAATTAATTCATGGACATAATCAATATTTTACCCGATAGTGTAGCCAACCAGATTGCGGCTGGCGAGGTGGTCGACAGGCCTGCTTCGGCTGTAAAAGAATTGTTGGATAATGCCCTTGATGCCGGTGCTTCAAAAATACAGCTGATAGTAAAGGATGCCGGCAGAACTCTGATACAGGTTATCGATAACGGATGTGGCATGAGCGATAGCGATGCTCGATTGTGTTTCGAACGCCATGCCACTTCCAAAATTCATAAATCTGACGATCTTTTTGCCATTCACACCATGGGTTTTCGTGGTGAGGCTTTGGCTTCTATTGCGGCTATCGCACAGGTGGAGCTGAAAACAAAAATGCACGATAGCGAGCTGGGCACCCAGATTTTTTTGGAAGGGAGCGAGATAAAGGAACAGACTACCTGCAGTTGTCCCAATGGCACTTCCATTGCGGTAAAGAACCTCTTCTTTAATGTTCCGGCAAGACGTAACTTCTTGAAAAAAGATAGTATTGAGCTTAGCCATATAGAGGAAACCTTTAAGCGGGTGGCACTGATTAATTACAAGACCGATTATTCGTTCTATAGCAATGGCAAGATGCTGTACGACCTGCATGCCGGCAATTTTGCCGAACGCATCACCCAACTGTATGGCAACGCTTACCGCGAACGATTGTTTCCGGTGGATGAGGAGTCGGACATTGTGACCATTCATGGCTATGTTTCAAAGCCCGAGTTTGTGAGAAAATCGCGTGGCGAGCAATATCTGTTCGTTAACAACCGATTTATTAAACATCCCGCTTTGAGCGCCGCCGTTGAGAAGGCCTACAATGATGTTATCCCCGACCACTATTACCCAAGCTATTTCCTGCACCTGCAAGTGGATCCCGCCCGCATAGATATCAATATTCACCCTACCAAAACAGAGGTGAAGTTTATCGACGAGCATGCTTTGTTCGCCATTTTGAGAGCGGCTACCAAAAAGGCTTTGGGCCAGTTTAGCTTGGCTACCGAATTGGAATTCAATCCGATTGAAGAGGTCAATTTTTCTCCTGCTCCGAAAGGCTACGTTCCCCCGATACCCAAGGTGAACTATAACCCGGATTACAATCCTTTCAACTCGACGTCGTCAACCCCTTCTCGCTCAAGCAACTGCGGATGCGGCAATGTAGTGACAACTCAGAAGTCGGCTCAGTGGACTTCCTTCTTTGATATTCCGAAAGGCGATGAGACCGAATCTCCAAAGCAGGAGGCAGCACAGCTGGATTTACCTATAAATGAACCGCATACCGACAACGTGATGTCTGAAGAGATTCACAACTCGGTGGAACGCCCTTGTTTGCAGATTCAGAATCGGTACATCGTAAGTTCGCTTACTTCGGGATTGCTGATTGTGGACCAGCAGGCGGCGCATGAACGAGTGCTTTTCGAACGGCTTGTCCAGCATCAGCACCAGGTTCATGCCCAACAGCTGCTATTTCCAGTGAATTGCCAATTTACCCCGGCCGATGCAGATATCTTCAACGAACTGATTCCCGATTTGAAGGAATGCGGTTTCGAGATAGGTTCGATTGGGCAAACCACCTATGTTGTTACGGCTATTCCGCCCGACATGAACGATGGCGAACTGCAACTGTTCTTCGATCAGATGCTGATGGAGTATAAAGGATCCATGCTCAACAAATTCAACGACCGCGCCCAATGCCTTTACAAGTCGTTGGCCCGACAGATGGCCATAAAAAGCGGCACCGTGCTTCAACAGGCCGAAATGCAGCAACTGATAGCCGATTTGTTCTGCTGCCCGAATTCGAGCGTTAGTCCGTTCGGCTCAAAAACTATGGCCATTGTGGCTCCCGAGAAGTTGTTTTCATTAGTATAACTAATAC
>JAGHRY010000102.1 GCA_018066145.1 Candidatus Colimorpha merdihippi
CTTTTCTTTGTATGCTCGAAATCCGGAAAATTTCTAGTCACACTACACAAGAAAGGAAAAACGCTCACGGCTATACCGTGAGCTTTCTTGTTTGTAGTGTGGGTCATTTCCGGAACCTCGAGCTAAAACAGAAGTTCGCGGTTCTTTTTTTATGTACTAATCAAAATCAAATGTACGAACGAACTTTGAAAATAAAATAACCCCTAAAAAAATAAAATAATGAAAAAGAAAGTGAATTATGAAACTCCTATGGTGGAGGTGCTAGAAGCACGGGTAGAAAAAGGTTTTGCCGGCAGCAATCTGCCCGCAATGCCAGAGCAAACCACTGGAACTGAACAAATGGTTGTAGGACAAAATTTTATATTCAACTAATCGTTGCTACCATGAGAAAGATAATGTATTCCGCCGTCGCTTTGATGGCACTGATGGCAGTTTCATGCCAAAAAGACGAGAAATTGAATCCCGCATTCACCGCACATTCCGAGAATGGAGACGCAAAGGTGAGCCTGAATTCCAACAATTATTTTGAATGGGAAAGCACCGACGAGGTGGCTATTTTTGATGGGCTCAATAGTGCAGCCGTATACAGCGTAGCGCCTCGCGTGGGCGATGCTACATGGGCCGAGCTCACCTGGCAGAGCGGCAGCACGATAGGCGAAGGCGACTATACGGCAATCTATCCTGCCTCAATAGCCCTTACCTCCGGCACGATGGAACTGCCTATGGAGCAGCACAGCACCGACGGCAGTTTCGCCCAGTTTCCAATGATGGCAACCAGCAGCAATCTGGAGTTGCAGTTCAGCAATCTGTGTGCGGCATTTAAGGTAGAGATTCCAGCTACAGGCCATGCCATCAAACGCATCTCCATCACAGCAGACAATGCCTTGTGCGGCCAGGCTGCCATAGCCACAGCATCCGACGGCAAACCCTACGCCAGTGTGGCAAGTACCGGTGGACGCACGGTAACCCTCAACATTGCCAATCCGCAAAACTACACCGAGACCCACAGCTACTATATAGCCATGCCTGCTTGGGTCACCTACCACCAGATAACCATGCATATCTGCGACGATCAGGGCGGAGTAGCCACCAAGTCATTCTCCAGTGCATCGGGCATGACATTGGTACGCAACAATGTATCGGCCATCACTTTTGGCAGCGACCTAACTTTTGAGCAGTTAGCCCCTGCCACATTAATGGAACAAGCATTTCGTAGTTGCCCTGCGGAAAGAATTGTATTCCACTACAACTATTTTGGCGATGTGACTGGAGCAACAAGAATTGACAACAATCCCACCGTCCTTAATTCCACACCTATCTACCAGAAGATAAACGGAACTACTTACGACATCTATACTCCCTCCTCAACTATTAATGCACCGGTGAATAGCGAAAATCTTTTTGCATATGAGTATTCTCAATTTCAATCTGGTATTTGTCCTTTAAGCCATATTATTTTTGGTGATGGGTTCAATACTGCAAATGTGAATGACATGAGTAATATGTTTTGGAGTTGCCGTAGTTTGACAAGCTTGGATTTGTCGTCTTTCAATACGGCGAATGTGACGGATATGAGTGGGATGTTTGATTTTTGCGAAGGTCTGACAAGCTTGGATTTGTCGTCTTTCAATACAGCGAATGTGACGGATATGCGTTGGATGTTTCGTAATTGCAACAGTTTGACTAGCTTGGATTTGTCATCATTCAATACAGAGAATCTGACAGGTATGGATGCTATGTTTTCTGGCTGCAGCAGTTTGACTAGCTTGGATTTGTCATCGTTCAATACAGAGAATGTGACGGGTATGGATGGTATGTTTTCTGTTTGTAGCAGTTTGACTAGCTTGGATTTGTCATCGTTCAATACAGAGAATGTAAGGACTATGCGTAATATGTTTGATGGTTGCAGTAGTTTGACTAGCTTGGATTTGTCATCGTTCAATACAGAGAATGTGACGAGTATGTCTGAAATGTTCCTGGGGTGCAGTAGTTTGACTAGCTTGGATTTGTCATCGTTCAATACAGAGAATGTGTCAGGAATGGGTGATATGTTTTCTGGTTGCAGCAGTTTGACAAGCTTGGATTTGTCATCTTTTAGCAGCAACTCGCTAACTTCGCTGACTTATTTCGGTGGTGTTTTCGCTTACTGTACATCTCTCGAATCAATACGTTTCTCCAGCAGTTTTACGTTGAGCAATACAGGTACTGTAAGTGACGCACTATACCTTGTTGGAAGCACCCGCACTACCACTATCAAATGCAACAGCCAGACGAAGAGCCGCCTGATGACTGCCAGCCCGGGAAGCGGGATTGTTTGGGATTTGTATTAATGTTCAGCGACAACGCAAATTGTTTTCAGGGATAAGAAAACATTAGTCATAAAAAAAGTGGCTGTCTCGATAAGATGGGGCAGTCGCTTTTTTGATTTAGGCAGCCTCAAAAAATTCAAGAAATCAGATACACATCGAGTTCTAAAACTCGAACGACCGCGAATCATCCGATTTTTTCAAAAATCAACTTATTACAAATCAATAATTTATGATTTAATTCGTGGCTAATTCATGGGAATTTTCGTTTAAATCAAAAATAATTAGAGGTTGCTTTTATTTTTTGATGTTACTGGGGAGCGTAAATCTTGAAGGATTTTGGATAACACGAATGGACGAAAAATGTCCACGAATTTTTACATGAATTATTTGGGGATATTAGATGGGGAGGGATTGACAGCTTCTTTCTCCACATTACTATGCAGCAATCGCCCGCTGCCACCGCTCTGGAGTCGTCCATTCTACGGGGATCCTACGGGGTTGCTTCGTTCTATGGGGACGGACAGACCCCGTAGCATCCCCGTAGAATGAGCGCTGTTAGGACGAATTGATATCGTTACTGCAATTCATTTTATTGCCTTGAAAAGTGTATTTTTGCAGATTAAATTATTTCTTAATATACATTGCTTCTATCGTGTCGTCAATGTGTTCCATATACCAAAAAAGAGTGTCTTTCACGATACTGACCTTCGCGTTCTTCATTACGAAATAGTTGTCATCATCCATTAGGAGGATATTGTAATGGCACCCTCCTTCGAAAACAGAAATATAATCATTCAGTTTCCAAGATCTAAAATACCTACTGTAAATCCATTCTATCTGATTGACAAAGGCAAGGGGCAAACTGATTGTTTTCGACATATCTGTTCGATCAGAAAACGGCACAACCTCTCCATTCTTGAGAATGAAAGACCAGTCGGAATACTCCATGTCCATGCCAGAATAAAACCTGAAGTCAATAGCCACCGAGTCGACATCGATTCGCGATTGATACTTTTCGTAATTGAGTTTTGAATCCTGATATTCTGAGTTGAACAAATAACTGCTGTTTGCCAATTTAGTAATCGTACCTTTAATTGGAGGGGGATTCCCAAGCCCGGCCTGATAATAGACATATCCATTTCCCGCAATTTGGAAATATGGTTTAGATGCAACCAAACCGTCGGGATCGACCGGATGGTATTCGCCATCTATGGAAAACGATTCTTTGAAGTCGTTCTCTAGGCATCTACCACCCTTGCAGGATACGAATAGGACAACTAATAGCAATGTTACTATGTATCTCATACCTATGGATATTATTTATACATGTTAGGCTTTAAGGTAACATCTAAAAATTCAACGTTTTGAAAGAGATAATAAGAAATCCACTTTTCTATGATTTTGGACTTCTTTTGGCATCTTGCTGTTTATCTTTTGTTCTCCGCTTCGCTATCGTAAAGTCCACT
>JAGHRY010000148.1 GCA_018066145.1 Candidatus Colimorpha merdihippi
TAAATATATACATATGAGACAAGAAGAATTAAAACTCAACCCCAACCGTTTGGTTCAGTTCCTTCAGAAACCCATGAAGGAATTTACCAAGGCAGATATCCTCAAGGTCATCGAGGAATTCGAAATCGAGATGATCAACTTCCGCTACATGGCGAATGATGGTCGATTGAAGACCCTCAATTTCATCATCAACAGCCTCCAGCATGCCGATGAAATTCTCACCAGCGGCGAACGTGTCGACGGATCCAGCCTCTTCCCCTTCCTTGAAGCCGGCAGCTCCGACCTTTACGTCATTCCTCGTTTCCGCACCGCTTTCCTGAACCCCTTTGCCGATATTCCCACCCTCGACATCCTCTGCGCCTTCTATACTGGCGACGGCAAACCTTTCGAGATGGCTCCCGAATACACCCTGGCCAAGGCTGGCAATGCTTTCCGCAAAGCTACCGGCGGTATGGAGTTTGAGGTGATGGGCGAGCTGGAATACTACGCCATCGCTCCCAAGGACGATGCCTATATGCCCGCCGACCAGCGCGGCTACCACGAATCGTCGCCCTACTGCAAATTCGAGAATTTCCGTACCGAAGCCATGCAGCTCATCGCCCAAACAGGCGGCCTTATCAAATACGGCCACAGCGAGGTAGGCAACTTCAGCGTTGGCGAAACCATGTACGAACAGAACGAAATCGAGTTCCTCCCCACAACCCTTGAAGATGCTGCCGACCAGCTGGTTATCGCCAAATGGATTATGCGCACCCTGGGTCACCAGTATGGCATCACCATCACCTTTGCCCCCAAGATTACCGTGGGCAAGGCTGGTAGCGGCATGCACATTCACACCCGCATCAGCAAGGATGGCAAGAACATGTATATCGGCCCCGACGGCCTCACCGAGACCGCACACAAGGCCATAGCCGGCATCCTCAGCCTGGCAGGTTCCCTCACCGCTTTCGGCGACACCAACCCCACCAGCTATTTCCGTCTGGTTCCCCACCAAGAGGCTCCTACCAACATCTGCTGGGGCGACCGCAACCGCAGCGCCATGGTGCGCGTACCCCTGGGTTGGACCAAGGGTAGCGGCAATATGATGGCCCATTGCAACCCCCTCGAAGCCAACGACAAGGTAGACTTCAGCTACAAGCAGACCATCGAGCTGCGCACTCCCGATGGCAGCGCCAACGTTTATCTGCTCCTTGCCGGCATGACTGTTGCCGCACGCCACGGCTTCGAGATGGAAAATGCCGTCCAGTATGCCAAGGACCGCTATGTATCGGTCAACATCTTCGAGCACGAAGACGTTCTCAAACGCCTTGAAGTGCTGCCCGACAGCTGCGCCGCCAGCGCCGACTTGCTTGAGCGCGACCGCGCCATCTACGAGGCTCAGGGCATTTTCGCTCCCGCCCTCATCGATGGCATCCTCAGCCAGCTCCGCTCCTACAACGACCGCACCTTGCGTGCCGAAATCGGCAACGACTCACAGAAAATCCTCGAACTTGTCGAAACCTTCATGCATTGCGGCTAATGACCTACAATACGCTTTACCTCCTCATCGGAGGTAATCAAGGTGATAGAGCAGCATTGCTACAACAAGCAACAGACCTGATACAATTGAATATCGGGTCTGTTGCTCATTTTTCCTCCATTTACGAAACCCAGCCTTGGGGCACTTTTGCCCCCGGCGAAAAGCCTCAGAATTTCTACAATCAGGCCCTTGAAATCCACACTTTGCTCTCCCCACTACAGGTCTTGGAGCAATCGCAAGCCATTGAAAAAAAACTTGGCCGCCAACGGCTCGGTGCCTCTGGCATCGAAGTTCCTGACGATGTGCTCAAGCAGCAAGGCAAGCTGTATGCCTCCCGACCTATCGACATCGACCTGATTTTTTACAACGATGAGATCATCAACAATCCCCCCGACCTCATCCTCCCCCACCCTCGCGCGCACCTGCGTGCATTTGTTTTGAAACCCCTCTGCGATATTGCCGCAGACTTTATACATCCTTTATTCCAATGTTCATTAAACCAATTACTCCTTCAATGCCCCGATTCTTTGCCCTGTTTGCCTTTGTGCTGATGCCCTTGCTGGCAGGTGCCCAACGCACCCTCTCGGGCGTGGTTACCGACAATGCTACGGGCGAGACTCTCATTGGTGCCACCATCTACGATACCCGTAGCGGCAAAGGCACTACCACTAATGTAAATGGGCGCTACAGCCTCACCATCCCACAAGGCGATGTAATCCTGCGCGTTACATACGTAGGATACGAACCTATATACGACACATTCCACCTCTCCGCCAACCGCGACCACAACTACCAGCTTCGCCCTAGCATTCAGCTGAAAGAGGTCACCATCACCGCCCAACGTGTCAACTCGCGCGAGTCGGCCCAGATGTCGGCCATCGAAATGCCCGTAGAACAGCTCAAGGCCGTGCCCGTTCTTTTTGGCGAAGCCGACATCATCAAGGCCATCCAGCTGCTCCCTGGCGTGCAGAGCGGAAGCGAAGGCACCGGCGGCATGTATGTTCGCGGCGGTGGCCCCGACGAGAACCTGTTCCTACTCGACGGTATTCCCCTTTACAACGTCAACCACCTTGGCGGTTTCTTTTCCGCATTCAATGCCGATGCCGTCAAAAACGTAACCCTCTACAAAGGTTCATTCCCTGCCCGTTTCGGCGGCCGATTAAGCAGCGTGCTGGACATCACCACCAACAACGGAAACGACAAGCAGATACACGGCAACGCATCCATCGGCCTCATCTCGGCAAAGCTAGCTATTGAAGGCCCCATCGTAAAAGAAAAAACCACCTTCTCGCTATCTGCCCGACGCACTTATGCCGACTTAATCCTACGTCCCATTGTTGCCAAGCGCGCACTCGACAACGATGGCAAGACCAAACTTAAAGCCGGATACCATTTTTATGATATCAACGCCAAAGCCACACACAAATTCAGCGACAAGAGCCGACTCTATGCCACTTTCTATGCCGGCGACGACGATGCCGACCTCAAAGTGCGCACCGAAAGCAGCCTGGCAGAAGACCAGTATCTCCAATTCACCAACAACTGGGGCAACCTTGTTGGCGGCCTCAGATGGAACTACGTGCTGGGTCCAAAACTCTTCATGAACCTTTCCGGCTCTTACACCCAATATACCAACAAGATGGTAATCGGTATTGAAAAGATTGCAACCCTCGAGGACGGATCCGATCAACTATCTACTATTAACGGCGACTACCTTTCCTCCATCCGCGACATCACCGGCCGCGTTGATTTCAGCTATGCCCCCAATACAAATCACAATCTTCAGTTTGGCGGCTATGCTATCCTCCATTGGTTCAACCCCTCGGTGGCTAAAGGCAGCATCGACTATTTCGACCAGATTCAGATGAACGAAGCCCTCACAATGGAAATAGCCATGAAAGATTCTGCTATTCAAGCCAACGAAATGGTTGCCTTCATTGAGGACGACTGGAATATCGGCGACATCCTCAAGGTCAACTACGGCCTCCATTTCAGCGGTTTTGACGTGCAAAACACTTTCTATCCTTCCATTCAGCCACGTCTTTCGGCTCGCGCCCTCATCGGCGACAACCTCTCCTTCAAGATGGGCTACGCTTATATGTCGCAGTACCTCCACCTCCTCTCCACCACTTCGGTATCTATGCCTACCGACCTCTGGGTGCCCGCTACCGACCGCATTTCTCCTATGACGGCCCACCAAGTGGCTGCCAGCGCCTGCTACGATATTCCCTTCTGGTGCGAAATCTCCCTCGAAGGATATTACAAGCGCATGAGCAACCTGCTGGAATATAAGGATGGTGCCACCACCTTCGGTACCACGCAAGGATGGGAAGACCTCGTGTGCCTTGGCGACGGATGGACCTATGGCGTTGAATTCCTCGCCCAACGCAACTATGGCAACCTCACCGGCTGGGTAGCTTATACCTGGAGCCGCACCACCCACCTTTTCGACCGTCCCGGCCAAGTGCTCAACAACGGCAACCCCTTCCCCGCAAAATACGACCGTCGCCACGATTTCTCTATTGTACTGACATATAAATTCAATGACAAAATCGATGTCTCTGGCACCTGGGTGTTTGCCACTGGAAACACAGCCACTCTGGCCATGGAAAAATACCCTCTTGCCAGCGACGACCCCGATGACTATAGTGCAGGGCAACACCTCTCCAACACTTTATCGCATGTCTCTTCCCGCAACAACTATCGCATGCCCAACTACCACCGTGCCGACGTGAGCGTCAACTTCCATCGCAAGTTTAAAACGTCCCTACGCGACGCCAACGGTCAACCCCGCCGCATGAACCGCACTATCAACATCAGCGTATATAACCTATACAATCACGCTAACCCTTACATCACCTACACAAGCAGCGACTACTCGTATAAGGGCTACCCCAAAGCCTTGGTGCAGCTATCCATCTTCCCCATATTACCCTCGGTAGCATACACACTATATTTTTAATCAACAATCCAGACTCATTTACCCCATGAAACATCACATATTCATCCTCGCCCTATCATTTATCCTCCTTGCTTCGTGCGAGAAGGTCATCGACGTTGACCCCAATGCCGTTAACTCCAAAATGGTGCTCAACGGCATACCTTCCGTCAACAAAGACCTCTTTGTCTACTTCGCCCATTCACGTTTTTTCCTCGACACTTCCAACAACCACCCCGCCAACGATGTTGACATGGTGGTCACAATTAACGGCACTCAATACCGTCCTGTAAAAGATAGCAACTGCCTTTACTTCTTCGACTACAACGTACAGGAAGGCGACAGCCTCCAAATCAGCATATCGGCTGAAGGCAAGCAAATCACTGCCGCTACCCGAGCACCCCGCATGCCGCAAATCGACCTCAATGCTGCCTATGTCAACAGCGATACTTCTATCAACCTTTTGATGGTCAATTTCACCATCAACGACCCCGGCGATTACCACAACCTCTATTGTTTCCGACTAACGGAACGCGACAGCGGCGCCTATTACCACCCCTATTGGGAATTTTTCGATACCATCGACACTGTATACACCAACATGTTCTTCTGCTACGATGATGCCCTTACCGCTTCCAACGCGGCAGCCTCGGAAATGCTTTACGGCTACCCCGTTTACACCCAGCTCCTCACCTCTGATGCCAACATCAACGGCACCAGCCACAACACAACACTTTTCATGATGCTGCCTCGCGACACCAACGAGATTCAGCCTTTCATCCACCAGTATTCCCTTACAGTCGAGTGTGTAAGTCCCGAACGCTATAAATACCTTCAAACCGTAGCAGCCGCCAACAACATGATGTCGTTAATCACCGAGCCGCCAGAGGTTTATTCCAATATCAATGGAGCTTTGGGCATTTTCTGTGGAACCGCCAAACAAACCTTCCCCCTTATCACCCTAGCCGATGGACAACCTGTCAATGCCACTAACACCCGCGCTTCAACCATAGGCAAGCGTTCCTTCTCCCTGCCCACCGTTACTGTACCTCGAGAAGTAGTGCGCCGAATCACTCAGAATTTACGAAAATAGGTGATGCCATGAGGATATACCTTCTTGGATATATGTATAGCGGCAAAACCACCTTAGGCAACCAATTGGCTAAGTGCCTTGGATATGACTTCGCTGACCTAGACCAGATGTTCGAGTTCCGCTACCATACCTCCATCCCTATTTTCTTCAAACGCTACGGTGAAGAAGCCTTTCGAAAACTCGAGCAGCAGATGCTCCACACCACCTCCACTATGGACAATACCGTCATTGCCCTCGGTGGAGGTACACCTTGTTTTTTCGATAATATGGAATGGATTAATGCTCACGGTAAATCGGTATACCTTCAGATGAGCGTAGAAGACATTATCTCTCGAGCCCATCGATCAAGGAAAATTCGCCCTGTGCTTGCAGATAAAACGTCTGACGAACTTCACGCATTCATCACCCACCAGCTTTCACAGCGTCAGAAATTCTACGCACAAGCCCACATAGCCCATCCTGCGGCCTCACCTAACATTTCACACCTTGTTCAATCACTTTTTTTATAAACCTATTGGAGGGATTGATTCTCGAAAAAAACAACCACTTCCTCCGCCCAAGGGGCACTCATCCTACGGGGATCCTACGGGGTGGTTTCGCTCTATAGGAGCGGACAGACCCCGTAGAATCCCCGTAAAATGAGCGTCGTTAGGGCTAACCTGCTTACCGTTGATTTGAAGTTATTGGAGTTTTCTAGTAGCGAATTGGCAGCAGCAGCTTCATTGACTTCATCAGCTACTAACCCCATAAGCTCCATAAAAATTCAACAACCGTATCTAGAATCTAGAATGGATTTTTTGATGTATTGCACAAAACGGCGTTCTAGATTCTAGATTGGGGCATTTTTGAGAAGCTTCAGCACTGGTCGCCAACATATTTAATTAGCTACCTTACATATACTTAGAATAAAACCTACCTAGAATGCACCGAGACTGATTTTGTGCACATCAAGGGCTGACTGACTAGAAAATCTAGAATTGATTCTAGATTTTCTAGTTGGATTAATTCCGCCAAAGGGTTTTTTATAAGTGTTTTTCTATCGTCGAAGGGTGAATACTTGCTCGCGGCTGTTTCCACAAGCATCGGTCAGGAAAATACGGAGTTCGAAATCTTTGATTGAAGAATCAATCTGAGCCATGTTGATAGATAGTGTGGCACTCTTTCCATCGAATTCGGAGAGTACCCACTCGCCGTTGATGAAACAACGGTAGCTACGAACGCCTGATAGATTGTCGCTCATACGAAGATTGAGCACACGACCCGTAAAGCGATTCCCATTCTTGAAATTCAAGGGTTTTACCCAAGGTGCTGCAGTATCGGCTTTAACAATAAAATTCCCCCATACGCGAACATCAGCTTCGAGCCATCGGCCTGGTTTCCCCTCAATTTTACGCTCTACAATCCTGGTCGGCAAGGCAGCAGCATTGTCGCCATTAAGACGGCAGATAACCAGTTGTTCGGGTTCATATCCAATAACCAAGGGCATGCGGAGAGTCCATGTATGATGGGGAGGATAGGGACTAATCCACGGCTTGACGGTGACAATGGGCGAAATATAGCGGCGATCAGTAGAGGTGCCATGAGTAAGCAAATCGTCGTAATAAACCATGCCTGCGGGCATCTCGATTTGGTAATTGCCGCGGAAAACGCTCAGCGGCCACCTGACTGTCAAACTATCGGATTGAAGATTATAGTTCGGGTGCTCGGGAACATCGTGCATGGGGACTAACGTTTCGAAACAATTGCGCAGATAAAAACGGCGCACGCTGCGATTGCCATTGTAATCGCTTACAGCTACAGTTAAATAATGGAGAGTAGTGTCGGAATCGATAAAGGCAATACTGCCATCGCCAAAGGTACGGGCAGGTTTGGCGGGATCGCCCGGCAGACGGCGGGTAATGATATACGGCTCGCGAGTGGAAGCATAGCGATTCCAATCAAGCTGGGCATTGATGGCACGAGTGTCACCAAAAGTAATCTTATCGACATGATATTGAAAGAACGGCTTTCCATCAACCCAAATGTCGATACGGTCGTATCCATTATTGGCGGTAGACCCCCACGATTGATCGGAAGCATAAACGCCCACATAGAATCGGCCGAGAACGGGGATAGGATTGGTTTCGGAACCCAATGCATCGGGTTTAGAACTGAGGTCGATTTGCAGGGCCGACCTGCTGTGGTTAATTCGGGTATTTTTGTCCACAGGAAGTAATCGAATGCCTTTGATTGTAGGAGGAATAGTATCCTGCAAACGTATACCGTAATCGAGGGGATTGAGACTCTGCTGAGTACGTGTATTGCGCACCTCGTAGTGAAGATGTGGGCCTCCACTCATGCCCGAATTGCCTGCATAGGCAATGAGTTGACCACGCTTCACGGGAATGACACCATCAGAAAGGGATGTGTCGAAAGAATAACATTGGTTTCGTCGTTGGTAGTCGAGAACATAGTCGGCAATAGCCCCATGATAACCATCGAGGTGGAGATAAACCGTAGTGATATTCCCTTGATGGTTGATATAAAGCATCTTGCCGCCATCATATGAAGAAATGCGTAGGCGCGATACATACCCATCAGCAGGAGCGTACACTGGAGTACCAATCCCTTCATCACCCCCGATACGCAAATCGAGTCCGCCGTGAAAGTGGTTAGACCGTATTTCGGCAAACGTACCCGACGGTGCCGGCTGGAGTCGCAAAGGGCAGTCGAGTTTGGGCGGTTCAAGGGATTGAGTGCATGCGGACAAAGCGATAACCGTAAAAGCAGCAAGCAATAAGAATCGTTTCATATATACAATCTAGGATTAATTACTATTGGTGTGGCAATTAGTTCATGAGTTCACGAGCTGTTTGAAGAGCTGAGGCAGTGGGCGGATTGGAGGAAAGCATGATGGCAATTTCAGTGATTCGGTCGTCGGGGGACAACTGGCGAATTCGCGAAACGGTGCGATCGTCTTCAAGCGCCTTGGCCACTTTAAGATGCTGCGAAGCTTTGGCTGCCAACTGAGGCAAGTGCGAAATAGCTATCACCTGCATATGCTGGGCCATACTGCGCATAATCTGACCTACTGCAACAGAGATATCGCCAGAAACACCACTATCAATCTCATCAAAAATAATGGTCGGCAAAAGATTACGTTGAGTAACAACAGACTTGATCGAAAGCATGATTCGCGACATTTCGCCACCAGATGCCACATCGGCTATGGGACGCAGAACACCGCCTTGATTGGCATTGAACAGAAACTGCACGCTGTCGTGCCCCAACAAGGTGTAATCAGCTGCAGGAGCGATATCGACAACAATACGAGCCAAAGGCATGCCCAACTGCCCCATGATGGGCAATAACTGCTGTTCGAGAACAGAGGCCGCCTGCCGCCGGCTCTCAGTGAGCTTATCAGCAGCTTTCTGCAACTGCGAGAAAACGGCATCGACTTGTTCCATCACCTCATGAATACGGTCGTCCAAAGTATCGGCTTCCTGCAGCTGAGCATCTAACTGAGACTGTATCTGGAGAAGCAACTCAACGGAATCGACATTGTGTTTTTTTTGCAGACGGTATATCAAATCAAGACGCTCATTAACCAACACCTGCCTTTCGGGTGAAAACTGAAGTTTATCGTCAAGCGAAGTAATCTCAGATAGGATATCCTGCAATTCAATTAAACATGAGTCGAGTCGCTGGTATAGAGACTCGATATCTGGATGGAAATCGGTAATACGAGAAAGGGCACTGCGTGAGGCATTTAGACGAAGGACGGCAGAATCTTCAGTAGCAGAATCGCCATCGCACAAAGATGCTACCATGGATAGCCCCTCCTTGATAGTGCCAGTATGGGACAAAAGTTCTGACTCGGCTTCTAGTTCAGACTGTTCATCGGGTTGAAGCTTTGCCGAATGTAATTCGTCGAATAAAAACCGATTATAATCGAGCACTTTTTTATTCTCAGCATCTTGCGATGTAAGAGACTCGAGCTGGCGTTTTAGGGAAGTATACTGTCGAAAAAGACTTTGGTAATTCTCAAGCAGATCGGACGTAGCAAAGGAATCGAGCAGCTGTGTTTGGAAAAGGCTATCGGAAAGAGTAAGAGTTTGATATTGAGAATGAATGTCAAGGATATGAGGTCCAAGTTCTTTGAGGAATTGGAGATTTGCAGGGGTGTCGTTAACAAAAGCCCGACTTTTGGCCGAAGGTAGTATTTCACGTCGGAGCACCAAAGTATCGTCGTAATCGGCATCATATTCCTCAAAAAGGGGCTGAAGGCCCAATCCGGCGATATCGAATACAGCCTCGACTACGCATTTGCGGTCTTTATCTGACAGTACCTGTGTATCTGCACGCTGACCAAGAAGCAGGCCTAAGGCGCCTAACATAATAGACTTGCCGGCACCTGTTTCGCCAGTAATAGCAACAAAACCGTTATCGAAATCGATATCGGACTGCTGTATGAGAGCATAATTCTCGATGTGTAGTTTTTTTAGCATAGGTGTGTGTTTGTCAACGAAATAATAACAAAAGCAATAATATTAAGAAGCACATTACAAATCAGCAGTAATCTTGTCCCTCAGTATTCTAACATACTTTCAACATCATATTCAACTGGGGAGCAACCCACCTCAGTACCTATTCCAACATTGGGGCAATGCGATGAAGAGCCGCTACAAGGGCATCGATATCGTTGGTAGAAGTATAACTTGCAAAGGAGGCACGAACAGTACCAGGAATACCGAAACGATCCATGATTGGCTGGGTGCAATGGTGGCCAGTACGTACTGCAATTCCTAGTTTGTCTAGCAAGGTGCCAACATCATAAGGATGAGAATTGCCTATCAGGAATGATACCACGCCAGCTTTTTGCGGAGCCGTACCAATGAAACGGATATTGGGTACGTTGGTCAGCTGCTGCATGGCATACTGAAGAAGTATATCTTCGTGGTGTGCGATGTTTTCAATACCCACAGACTGGATATAATTAATCGCAGCACCCAAGCCCAATACATCGGCGACGGATGGAGTTCCGGCCTCGAACTTGAAAGGGAGTTCGTTATAGGTGGTTTTCTCAAAAGTAACATCCTTAATCATCTCTCCCCCACCCTGGTAGGGAGGGATTTCGTTGAGGATTTCTTCGCGACCATACATTACCCCCACACCCATGGGACCATACATTTTATGACCCGAGAAACAGAAAAAATCGCAATCAAGATCCTGAACATCGATGGGCATGTGGGCAACAGACTGAGCACCATCTACCAAAACGGGGACACCATGCTGATGAGCGATGTGCACCATTTCCTTAATAGGATTGATGGTTCCAAGGGTATTGGAAACTTGATTGACAGCCACAATACGAGTGCGCTTGGTAAAGAGTGACTCGTATACTTGAAGATCCAAGACACCTTGATCACTAAAAGGAATGACTTTCAATCGGGCGCCCACCCGCTCGCAAGCTAATTGCCATGGTACGATATTGGAATGGTGCTCCATACCAGAGACAATCACCTCGTCATATTGTTTCACATATTTCTGACAAAATGAAGATGCCACCAGATTGATACTCTCAGTGGTACCTCGGGTAAAGACAATCTCGGTGTGGCTGCGGGCATTGATGTACGACTGAACTTGTCGGCGAACAGCCTCGAACCTATCGGTTGCCTGTGACGCAAGATAATGTGCCCCACGATGAATATTGGAGTTGAGAGTCAGATAGTAATTGGCCAGCGTGTCAATCACCTGTTGGGGTTTCTGGGTAGTAGCAGCGTTGTCGAGATATACCAACCGGTGGTTGTACACCTGAGTATTGTCAAGTATCGGAAAATTCATAGTATGGATTACTGATGTTGATAAAAAACGTAACTAACGATTAGTCCTAGAGTAAGCACACCCAGGAAAATAAAGAAAGCCCAGCTACATCCAGGTTTTGGCAAGGGACGGTCCTTACGCATAAAAAATCGGGCGAACTGGATTTTCTGATCAATTTCTTCCTCAGTGGGCTCGGGCTTGGGAAAGTCGTACATACCTGTTGTTAAATAATAAATGATTACTATTGGACGTTGGCTTTACGTTTGTTAACAAAAGCACGCGCCACGAAGAACACCACAGCCAGAACAAACAGAACAATGATAATCTTTGAAATCTGGCCGCTATATCTGGCTATCACCGTAGGATCAGCAGCTTTATATGCCAAATAGCCCAAAAGGCCTAAGACACAATTCCACAAAGCAGCGCCAATGAATGTGAAAAATGAAAAAGCCAAGATATTCATCTTCGACAAACCGGCAGGAATAGAAATCAGCTGACGGATTACGGGTATGAGCCGCCCAATTAATGTAGAGATATTGCCGTGGTCGTTGAAGTAGGTCTCTGCCCGTTGTACTTTTTCTTTAGATAGCTGTAACACACGACCAACTTTGCTATCTGCAAACCAGTAAATAACGGGACGGCCTAGCCAACGGGACAGAAAATAGTTTATATATGCTCCTAGCATGGCACCAAGGGTACCGATAAGAATAATGAGCCACAACTTCATTCCGCTATTGGTATCGGGATTGCATGCCACATATACAGCAGGAGGAATCACCACTTCAGACGGGAATGGAACAAAAGAACTTTCAAGCGTCATCAGCAGACCAACAGCGGTATAATTCATATTGGCATCATACCACGATAGGGCTTGGGAAACCCAGCCGCCAGACTCATTGTTGCCACCTTGTACCTGTTCGGCAATATGAGCGGCAGGGACCTGCTGGTCTACTTCCGCCCACAGCATCGGCATAGAAAACAAAGCCATGGCAAATAACAATACAATTTTTTTCATATAGAATTATATTTTTGACATCAAATCATTAATAACAGCATACACTTCAAGGTCATTTACAAATTCAGGATACCAGCGAAGTAAATTTGGATAGAGCGTACCAAACTGCTCTGCATCGCGGTTGATGAGGTCGAAAAGGCGATTGCGACGTCCCAACCGAAAATAGCATAACATCAGCCGTGCATCAAATCCGAATTGATCGATTGCATCGGAACGCGAACTTTCAAGCAGCGAAGCGGCTTCTGCAAATCGCTCGGTTTGAATATACAAGTCTGCCAAACAAAGCCAATGCTCATCAGAATCGGGATCCAAGTCAATAGCACGACGGAAATAGCTGGCCGCCTCATCTACAAACCCCAGATTCTGGCTGCACCGACCCAAATCATTCCAAGCCAATGCATAGGTGGGATCTTCTTTGATAGCATCATGCAGATAGGTAGAGGCCGTATGATTATTTCCTTTAGAAAGATAGAGTCGTCCGATAGAATAAAGCACAAAAGGACGGTCGTCGGTATACTCCAACGAATCGCGCAAGGCTTGCACAGCACGCCCCATATCATCTAGCTGACAATACGACTCAGATAGTGCGTAATAGGCCTGCAACATAGTTTTGTCGATAGCCAAAGCATATTCAAAACAATCGATGGCCTTTTCTAGCAAGTGAGCCCATGTGTATGCACAGCCTAAGCAATACCACCCTCCTTGGGAATAGGGGTTCTCTTCAACCAATTTCTGAAAGAAATCTTGCGCCTCATCGAGTTGGCCCTGATCTTGCCATACATTCATTAGATTGCAGAGCGAACGCTCGTCGTTGGGGTTTCTAGCGATGGACATTTTGTAAAGCTTAATGGCATCAGAATATTCTCCAGACACGAAATGCTCATCGCCTATATTGCCATATATCACATCCAACTGATAGCCATCAGCAGATGCTTTATAATAATAATGTATCGACTGCTTGTGATAGCCCATCATGCTGTATAGGGCACCCAATGCGTAAAAAACATCCGTATTGTTGGGCGATTCGGCCTCCAGATTCTTCAGGATATCAAGGGCCTTTTGGTAATCGCCTTGCACACTAAGCAAATGCGCACGACGAAGTCGAATCTCGGGATTATTCGGAAACAGCTGCTCACCATACACTACAGCAGATTCTAGACCGGCAATATCGTACACTTCCAAATAATAGTCGGCAATAATCTCCATCTGGTCGATATCGAAGAAATGGGGATGCTCAGCGTTTTGGCTTTCGAAGGAAATAACCAAATCGCGGACTTTCTGCTCGTAGTTTTTAAATCTATCTTGTTTCATTATTAGAAGCTGAATCTCACAGTAATTCCACCTTTGGTGGTTGAGTTGGGGTAAGAATTGGAAATATATGGGGTGTTGATATTCGTTTGGAAGAAGGCACGTAGGGTAAGACTGGTAGACAAAGCATATTCGGCCGATACTTCAGCCATCCATACCTCACTACCCGACGATACCTGATTGATATTCTGATTAATTTTACGAATATTCGTCTTATTGCTGTTATACGTAAGGTTAAGCTGCAACACAACATCGCTCTTTAGGTGCTTTACCTCGTCGCCCACTTGAATATCGAAAGCAACATCTTTGAAGCGATAACCGCCACCGAATGTGATTCCGTCACGTGTGGTTTCTGTAAGCTGGTTGTTTGAGAAACTCAGGTTGAGAGTGCGATTTTTCTGTACCGAAAAGTTGAACTGCAAACTATTAGTCATGCTTACCGACATACGAATCAAAGGATTAAACTGTTCGCTGATTTGTACTCCACTCATACTAACGGGCGCAATATAATCGCCCGTATTATTCAGCACAGTTTCAAATCCATAGTCATACCCCTCTTTGCCCGAGATGGCAGCATCGGTATAGAAATTGCCTACCGAATAGTTTGACGAATATTTATGAGAAATACTGATATTGTTGAACCATTTCTTCAGAAATTTCACCTTGCTTAAGCCATTGTAATTAATCGACCAATTGGGCAAAGGCATAGCCAAAAATGGAGAATAACTGAGGGTGGCAGCATCTTTGCCAAAGTATGCAGCCAAGAAACTGGTAAGCAATACCGTCTGCTGATTGGCACTATAGCCGGCATGGTAGAACTGACCGTTCATAGTGTCCCGAATCATTTGGTCACAATATGGGTTGGGGTTGTTTGCTGCCAATCGGTCCGAAACTGTTGTTCGATTGTCTAGGAAGCTATTGTATAGTTCATCAGGATCTATAAATGCGGTGTTCCAACACCATGTAGTGGTGGAATAGGAACCCGTCATCACATACGACAAAGGACCATCGACGCGATCCCATTCACTCAGGTACTTGTAATAGTATTCCTCGCGTTGCTGGGAATTTTGGGTTGCTGTGATATCAATCTTCAAATCGCGTATCGGTTCCATGGATGCCTGCAACGAAAGTTGTGTATTCAACGTATTCAAATGAGAGCTATTCATTAACGAATCGGTCGATAGCAAATCGTTGCGGCGCAGCTGTTCTACTATATTGTTATTATAGCCCAATACATATGCTGGTCCTGGTGCCCATCCATTGGAAGGATCCATGCCAAAGATGCTGGCCGTACCCATGTAGCCAGGCAACGTCGATCCGGTGGAAAGGCTATACTGCAAACCAAAAGTCTTCAAACCAGTAACAAAGCGGATGCCAAAGTTGGCAATACTGCCCAGCATTTCAGCCACCTGTGCTCGGCGAACCGAGTCAGGGTTCTTCGCACGTGCTATCGAATCAGCGATGGCCTTGTCGCGCTCTTTTTTAGTCATTCGCTTTGGATCTTTCGTTGTATTAGCCGGGTTCTGCTTATAGGCATTCTTGATAAAGGGGAACTTGTTGTAGAGGGTCTGCATTTGGCCTGTGGCCGAGGCCTGGAGCTGCGATGCACTATTCAACGTGCTTCCCTGAGAGGCCAAAGCCTGAGTGGTTCCCATATAATTATAGGTAGTCCGGTACGTTACAGGCAATCGCAAGAAGTCCAAATACGGCAGTTTGGTGATAGGCACATCCCACGTAAGATTTATCACCTGCTGAAAATTCTGCATGGTGCCGCCTTGCGCGAGGGAACTGAAGATGGCTTCACGGCTTTCGCGGGTATCTACCCGGCCAACAGGCTCGTCTACTCGGGCATTGGCTGCTGCTGTGTATTGGATATGAATCGATCGGCTGAGGTCATATTGGAGCGAATAGTCACGACGCCAGGTAAACTGCTTGAAATAGGTAGGCCTCAGTATTACCAGGGCTGCGCCCTTGTTGCGCAAAAGGGTTTCCTCATAGTCGCGAAACACTTCGGTGCTGAAAGAAAATGATTTGGGTTTATAATAGAAATTAAAGTCTTTGATAAACTTCATATTCTTATTATTGACCAGTTTGGACTTAGTATTGCCAAAGGGGGTTACTATTCCGGGTTCCTGCGGTGAGAAAGCATAAGAGAGGCTCCCTCGATGCTGGTCCTTATTGAAATACGATATTTCATCGTCCGACGATCGCTCGCGCGAATAAGCATACGACATAGAGAAATTCTCCAAATCGTAAAAATGGGTCTTGAGTGCCCCCTTGCCGGTACGGTCTTTGCGGATATTGGTGAGCGTCAGGTTTGTAGTGGTTTTCTGCTCTTGGGCAGACTTGCGCACACTATCGCGTTCTGTCTGGGTCTGATATGTTTTCAAATCATTCCGCAAGCGGATATCGGGATCGTTGGGGTTATACTCTGGCGACCCCACCTGCTTGTTCCAATCCAAATAGAATGGAATGTGCACGCCCCATTCTTCGGGCAGGAACTTGCCCATTTCCATATCCAAGGTTGTCTGAAACTGAAGCGTGTTAACCAACTCAAGGGTTGTTGGATTATCTTCAAGATTACCGAAGCCTGAAGTGGTATAAGAGCCATACATCGAGAGGTTGCCCAAATCGGCCAGGTTCGTACGGGCCAAAGCCATGGCAGCATATCCGCCACGATTGTTGAAATCGGCCAAACGCAACTCATTTACCCACACGATGCACGACTTTGGAAGCATATCATTACCATCGTCCAGTGTTTCTTTCTTAGGATTGCGGACACCCACCATAATCACTTTTACTTTGCCAAGATTGGGCGAACCCAGAACGGTGTACTTGTGGTCGTTCACATACTCGCTATATAGCAACTGGCTATTGTAATTCAAATTCCCCGATCGGATGAGCCTGTTTCGATTTGTTTTGATATCAACTAATTTGGTTAAGTCTATCTCAACATTATTCGCTATAGGCCAAACCCCATATTGGTCGTCTCTCGACGTCCCCCAAGGGGTGAATGTGAGGGGCACTTCATATTCGTAATAATTATTCGTGTAGTCGCTACCCAAGCGGACAAAGAGAACCAAGTCGCCATCATCGATGGGATCCGACTCAGCTTTTTTCTCGGCATGAACGAACATTTTTCCTTTTCCGTAATTGCGCAGGTCGTATGAGCTATTGCGATATACTGCCCGAGCATCGCCCGAAGCCAAATCGGTAATATCTAACGACAATGCCTGTTCATTCAATTGCATAAACGATGACGAGGTGCTATACCATTGTTCGCGCTGGATATCGGGGGGAAGCACGTAAGGCACAGGGTAACGGCTTCCATTTTCCTCGATACTTACAGTACTGATGCTGAACGAAGTATTTGCCCCTGTACCTGTAGTATAGTCGCCCGGTTGGAGCAATTCCTCGGTATACTTGCGCCAGGTGGCATACACCAGTTCCAAAGTGGCAAAACGAAGGAAGATGGGTTCTTCAAAATCATTGAGGTACATACGCATGAAACGAATCGATTGAAATCCGTTCAGCTTGCCGACTAGCTGGTCGTACTCTCTAATGGGAATACGGAACTGATACCATTTGCATGATGTAGTGGTCCCATTGGGGAGCATCACATTTTCAGCCTCCTGAATATCGACAATATGGTTTTCACCTATCACCATTTTCGAAGGTTCGAGCTCGATTACATACTGATAGTAATTCTCGGCCTCGCTCAAAGTATTATCTTTATTGATATCCTCCACATTAGGATATGCCGAGGCCGCAGTAGGGTAGCTCTCGGTATTGTCTGCATCTACACGCGAATTTCCTTCTGGGTTGTTGTAAAACTTGTATCGATCGACAATCTTCAAATCCATCTCGTCGTAATCGCTGCCGCGGAAATAGTGGAAATCATCGCCCGACGGGTCGGCCAATGCCTGCTGATATGCCTCCGACTCACTGCCAAATAGAGAATCAATCTGGCGTAGGTATGAAGCAAAGAATGTCTGCTCATCCTCGCAACCAAAACTGCTGCTAAGACCATCATAGCCTATATCCTGATAGCGGCGGGCCGACTCGTTGTTGTCAAATGCATTCACAACAGGCTGAGCATTCGGCACACGTCCCCAAATGGTAGTATCTACTCCTGTTACCTCTTCGCTTATGGGAAGTCCATTCTCGAAACTTTTCCTACCATCGCGAAGTATATCCTCGCTGATGTCGCCCAAATTGATATAAAACTTACCTCCAGTATGGTTGGGATTCTCGATAAACGGATCCATCAGCCAAAACTCGATGGTTTCGATATTTTGTGTTTCAAAATCGGTATAATCCAACTGGCGCATAATGCCTGCCCAACGGCTCTTGGGCTGTGCCAGCTTGCCTTCACTTGTTAAACCAGCACTATACTGAGTGGGCGCCACATCGTAGTTATAAGGTCCTCGTTCTTCGGGGAAATACGACAGATTGAGTTCAAACACATATGAGTAATCGCCAGGTGCCAATTCTTTGTTGGGAAACACCTCCTGCTCATGAATACGGCGGGCATAAGGTTTCGAGCGGTCTTCATCGTTGATATTATACGGACTACCGCTTTCGAAAAAATCCCGACCGATACGATACCATGCCAGTCTTGCTCTATTGAAACCGTATGCCAGACCCGAGCCCGGAATTGTCTCGGGAAACTTGGGCATTGCCAGCTGGTAATCCTGCGGCGTACTAGCCAAATGCCAATAGGTAATACCTTTCAAATCGATACTGCTTTCGGCTCCCTCAAAGTCATCGATATAGGTAACCGACCCTTCGGCACTTCCCGTACTGGCCAATCCCGGTACCAATTGAGCAAATTCGGCCGACACCGTCAGGTTCGAAGGTGCTTTGGTATCAATACCCGGCAAGCGGTCAATCAACTTAGTTACAAAGGGTGCTTCATGGCGGTAATTGAGGTCTAAACCCCAAATACTATTGCTTGTAGGCTCCTCACCAAAATTATTTTTTTGCGTAAGGGGCTTTTCCGAGAGGTTCATAAAGGTGGCACCCACATTAAAATCGGGCTGAATCTCGTAATTGAGGTGGCCGCCCAACAGGGTCTTCGACGTCATGCTGAACGAATTATTTTCGCTGCTGACGCTGATCGGGGTGCCGCTCGAAAGAATGCTTTCGTTTATGATGCGCACCGTACCCATCGTATAGTCGACAGTATAGTCAACATTCTCAATCAGCGGGACACCACCCGCCGTTACTGTTACCGAACCTTGCGAAACCGAATACCCAAGTGAGATTTCTCCACTTACGGTGCTCGAAAAATAGCCTTCGATATAAAACTTATTCTTGTCGGCATATTGCTGGGCCAGCGCTCGTGTCATAGTGTACAACGAGTCGAAACAATACTGTTTGGCATACTCGGCATCACCCAATATCTCGCGCAAATCCTTACCAAAAGGTTCCACGTAGGGGAAGAATATTCTACCCGTGCTAGCCTGAATAAGACCGCCCTTGAAGGCAGCACTATCAAACCAGTCGAACACACCATCGGCATAAAAATAGTTCTGCGAAGCATCCATGCGGTCCAAGCCAAACACCTCTACCAGGGGCACACCTTCTTTGGGGCCATCTGTAAAGTAGCCTATACCCACACCTCCTTCGGGACTTTCATAGAGCACATTCAAACGGAAATTATCCCGTCCAATCTGGGTGCTTTTCAGGAAATAGACGTTCTTCATCATCAGCTTCCACAAAGGACTGTGGACGTCCACACCCGTACCCTTAATCAATTTTACCACCAGCGTATTGGGGTCGTTAACACCATCGGTAGTAAGCTCGCCAACCTGGTACACAGTGGTATCGCCAATCACTTGGTACTGAAATGCTACAGCAAGCACCTGATCGGAGCTGAGGGCTTGGTTGAGGGTAATGAATCCCAATTCCTCATTGTATGTATATTCGCTGGTCGTGAGCAATCGCGCCGACTCGATTTTTTCATAGTCTGTGCCTCCCACAAAGCCCAACCCCTGCATATAGGAGGTAATGTTATTGATACTGCGTATAGCCGAGCGATCCATGACCGAAAACAGATTGTTGCTCGTATTGGTTGGTTTCGTCGACATACCGCCCTGCAACCTGTTGCTCGCGGGGTTGTTTTCGCCCAAGTCAGTCAAAGCCAATATATTTCGGTTATTGGTAACTGCTGCACCCACATTGGTTCGCCACACCTCCATACGAATGATTTTTATATTCGTATTGGGGGTAGGCAATGTAGACATGGCCTTGTTGTAATTTTCGTAAAAATACTGCGAAATGAAATAGTGGCGGTTTTCCTCGTACTCATCAGCCCGGATTTGGAACTCTTGTACCGAAGCCCCGCCTTGCACCTGCATATTTTCGGTGCTGGTTTCTTTAATCGAAAGTACGGCGTCCACCGTCAGCTTGCCGAATTTCAATTTCGAGTGAAAACCCATCAATTGCTGGCTGCCGTGGATAAGGGTGGTATTCAACGGAAACGAGATATCGGCTGCTTCAAACAGCTGAAGGATATCATCCTCCTTGCCTTCGTATTTCAGTTTTACCTTATTTTCAAAATCAAATGTAGCTTGGGTGTTCCAATTGATGTCGAAGTCGAACAAATCGCCTATCTTGGCATTAAGGCTTATCTGTATATTCTCATCGAAATCTGGAGTAGTAACGCTTCGCCGGGTGGCATCGCATTGGGGATCGTCGCGATAGTTGTTGATTATCTGGAATGTAAGGTCGGCACTACCCGTAGGGGTAATGCTGATTTCGGGGATAGCCAAAAGGCCGTCGATTTTTTTGCTTATTTCGCTGAAACCCGGAATCCGGCTCAATAGTCCGGCATCGTTGGCTGTATCGGTGGCATCTGACCGGTCTTTCCAGTATTTCTGCATCAGCTGGTCCATCTGATAATTCTGGTACTCGTCAAAAGTCATATACTCTCGACTAATTACCATATCGCCCATACGGGTCACCTTGGTATAGCTGCCGCTTTGGGCATCATACTCCACGGTTGTAACCAACCCGCTGGGGTCCTGAGCCCATGTAGCAGGCGCTACCGCCAATAGCAGCAATAGCACCAGCCAACCAAATACCCTATTTTGTACCAATCTATTTATTTTCAAAACTTTCCGAATCAATGATATTACAATTTTCCCAAAGCCTCCTTGATAAGGCCCTCTACCGAAAGCGTGTTGTCCAATTTCTGCAGCACCTTGTCGGCTGCTGCTTTGGGGAATCCCAGCATCACCAATGCGCTGAGCGCCTCTTCTTTGTTTTGGCTTGCAGCAGGAGCGGCGGCAGCAATGGTGCCACTAGCCTCCACTTTGTCTTGCAACTCTATCACAATACGTTGGGCAGTCTTGGCTCCTACCCCTTTCACTCGCTGGATTTGTTTGGCATCCTGGGCTGCTATGGCATTGGTAAGTTCTGCTACCGACAGCGACGACAGCATCATTCTGGCCGTAGCAGCTCCCACGCCGCTTACTGCCAGCAACAGCCGGAACATATCCCGCTCGGCTGTGGTATAAAAACCATAAAGCAAATGGGCATCTTCGCGAATTATTTCATGCACCCAAAGTCGCGCCTGCTGTTTCTCCTGTATGGCACTATACGTATTGAGTGTGATTTCCATCAGATAGCCCACGCCCCCACAGTCGATAACGGCGGTGGCGGCTGTAAGCGAGACCAATTGTCCTGAGATATATTCGTACATAAATTGTCCTTATCGTATTATTTTTTTGTCATTTGGAGCTTCGGCATCGGGGTATGTATACCCAATCCCAAGTGCCGGCGATCCTTCTTTCAGGCGGTAGTCGCCATTCGCAACATCTACAAACTTCGGGTCTTCATCCCACTCTCCTCCTTTGACCAGGGTGTGGTTTAACACCAAGGTTGCCGACACCGTAGTGTCGTAGTCGGCAATCAGCTCATTGGCCATGGACCCATATATAATGCAATCGTCAAAACGCACATGCATTCCATACAGGTACAGGTAATTTGCATAGGTTCTATAGTTGGTTATCAACACACTGGGGAATTTCCTGGTTTCATACCGCCAGTAATTGGCGAAAGTGGAGTTGGCAAACCTATATTCGCCGCCATACCGCAGCAGCAGGGTCGACACTCCGCAGTTGGTCACCAGCAAGTTGTCGCCAACTATATAGGCCGAATTGCTTTGTATGCCAGCCTGGGTGTGGTTGCGAATCTCGCTATTGGAAATATCCAACGTGGGGTTGCCATTGATATTGGTGTCCACCAGCAGCCCGATAAATCCGTTTTCAATTACGGCATGCTCAATCACATTGTCGCGACTGCCGCCATATAGCCATATATGGCCCCACTGGCCGGGGAGATAGTCGTACCACCCGTCATGCCGAATCGAAGTAAACAGCACCGGTTGTTCGGCCGTGCCTCGTGCCACAAGCGTAGCGCTGTCGAATACCCACAGCACCGCATCGTCGGCAAAATAAATCTCGTCGCCGGCCTGCAGCTGAAGTGTGTTGCGCGAATCCACCACGGCATAGCCCAACACCACATGAGGCAGGTCGTGCCGCCAACCGTCGCAATCTATCACGCTGTAAGCGTATGGCTTGCCGTACATGCCGTTAATCAAAGGCTTGCCGCTGGCATCACGCAGGGTGTCGGTAGGTATATGATATACCGCATTACGCCCGTATGCAGTCAGGGGAATGGATTCCTGCCGACCACCGAAATCGAACACAATGCGATCCTCTATCAAAAAAGGTTCGGTCTGGGAATTGGGGTTGATGTTGGCTCGAACAAACACAAAGATGCTGTCGCCAGCTGCTATACGCACATCCTCAGCCACCAGGCTGGTATCGCCATCGACATTCAGTCGAAACCGCGAGCTGCGCCCTCCAGCCAGCGTAACATACCGCATCTTCACGTCAAAATCATTGCGGTTATACACCATCAGCTGACGTGTGGTGGTGCCCATTTGGGTGAATACGGTATCGAAGGCCATCGTATCGCACGAATAATCAAGCCAATTGCCTTCCGTCACCACGCTATCCTCTTTCTGGCAGGCGCCAAACAGCACCGCCATCAAGAACAGCATCACCAGCGGATAATATAACGCATTTCTATACATATCCCCCAATAACGGAAAAAAGATATTTATATTATAAATAACGGAAAAAAAAGTGCCTCATACTTCATCGTGCCGATAACCGCATAGCCTCCCCGCCCCCATTCATTAAGCAATCGGCATGCCGAAGCTTAACAGCAACCGGGAAGCTGGCTCGTTGTTTGTTCGTTCTTGGACGAAGCAAGAACGAAGGTAGGACGAAGCAAGAACGAAGTCTCGGCGAACCCAAGACGAAGCCAAAGAGAACTGTTTTTGAGTTCTTATTATCTAGTGTAGAGGTCGAAAACCTGATTCAAGCGCTTGGCACAAACCGGACAGAAGGGAGCATAATCGCGCATCATACAATGCATTACGGGGCGGAAGAAATCCTTGGAATGGTAACTGGCTCCTTCGTAGGCCCCCACCGGGCCATTCTCGCTTCTTTTCACACTGTTATTGTCGGGGGTGGGCACAGGCGTTCCGGCGGGCAACATCGACTCCCATTTTTGGTCGAAATGTATGAGGGTGGTGATGTTGGGTTCCATCGGCTCCTCTGTGGGCTTATGCATGCCGCCATAGCTGAGATTTTCGTCCACATACTCGTCGGCCAATCCGCCTATGCTGTGGCCCAATTCGTGCGGGAGCACCATGGGAGCCATCTGGTTCAACGAGCTGATAGCATAGAAATTATATATTGCCCCTCCGCCATAAGTATCACTATTGGCCATAATGATGATATGGTCGCATGGGGTATCGCCTATCACATCGTGAAGGCGGAACAGATTCATGGTCATCAAATAGCGGTCGGCGCCAAAGGTGTTGTAGCTGGCACCCACCAGACTTTTCACGGCTATGCCTTTATTGGGGTCGGTAATACCCGATGCTTTGCCCGTAATAGGGATGCCCCAAACGTTAAAATCGCTGCGCCTGCTGTTGAACGGCTCTTGGGCAAGCATATATTCCATGAATTTGTACATGTCGTTTATCATTTTTACCGAATCGGCAGGGCCGTATCCTTCGGGCACTATCACCACATCCATTTTGGAATGCACATCGCCCATATATTGCAGTTTCAGGGGCGTGACCACGCGACGGGTATACTCGCGCTGCGACATCACTTTCAGCCGGGTCTGGGGATCGTAACGCAGCACGCTCAGGGTAAAATACCGGCCGTTGGCACCTCGCTCTTCCCAGCAGATATCCACCGGATTTTTAGGCCAAGGCACACGCACTACTTCTTCCAGCATGGCTATGCTGTCTTTGCCTTCAGGCGTGTCGCGATATTCGTTGAACAAGCTGTTATAGTGGCGAGTATATATTACATTCCCCCGTCGGGCATCCTTCACCACAATTCGGAAATGGCCATTGTCAAAGGGGTCTATCAACTGGGTGTACGACCCCGGCCAAATGGGCAAACGTTCATCGTAGCACCCCACAATGGTGTCGCTTTGGCGGTTGCCAGCCCGGTAATAATCGATACGCAGGGTGGCATCTTCAAAATACTTCGAAAAATTAACTGTCTGCGCCTGCATTTGGCTATTCGTTGGCAGCGCAAGTATTGTAAGAATTGCAATAAAAATACGTTTCATAACACTAATAAAACGACTTTTTATAAAAAAAAGTATTCCAATTCATAAAAAGTTTGTACTTTTGCAGCCCGTAATGATAACAAAAATATATCCCGACAACCCTAATACGCGCGAAATTCGTCGCGTTGTCGACCTCCTCAATCAGGGTGGAATCATCGTCATTCCCACCGACACGCTTTATGCCTTTGCATGCAGCATGGAGTTCAAACGCTCTGTTGAAACCATCGCCCAGCTCAAGGGATTTTCCCTCAAAAAGGCCCGCTACTCTATGCTCTGTTCCTCGCTCAGCATGGCTTCGGAATATGTCCGCCCCATGGATAAGGACACTTTTTCGTTGCTCAAATCCTGCCTTCCCGGTCCTTACACTTTTGTGATGGATTCCAACAGCAATGTTCCTCGCAATTATCTCAATCCCAATAAAACCATCGGCATCCGTGTGCCTAACAATGCCATCCTCCAAGCCGTTGTCGACACCCTAGGCTGCCCGCTGATTGGCACTTCTGTGCGACGCGAGGGCGAAGATCAAGAGTCGGAATATCTCACCGACCCCGAATTGATACACGAAACTTATAGCAATCGTGTCGACCTTGTAATCGACGGCGGCATCGGCAACGACGAGCCTTCAACCGTAGTCGACTGCTCGGGCGGCAATATGGAAGTGCTCCGGTACGGCAAAGGTCCAATCGAACTCTAGCCGGTTTCAGTCTGCCCGATGTCAATTCGACGAATAATCCCTTAAATGAATTTGCCGCACAATCTTCCATCTAATAATCTCCAACTCCACAACAATCAACAAAACGCTCCCTCGGTATAGTATAAAATGAAAAAGAAGGTTATCCGAATTACCAGCAATACTTATTCCGGCCCTTGGGGTTTTCTGGCACAAGTCGTCGTCATGACCCTCGCAGCCATCGTGGCTGCTTACATCGTGCCCGGTGTTGAAATCGAAACCACCCGCACCGCCATCCTTACGGCTGTAGTGATTGCCCTGCTCAACAATTTCATCCGGCCGATACTTATCGTCATCACCCTCCCCTTCACTATCGGCACCATGGGGCTTTTCCTCCTGGTCGTCAACGCGGTCATCATTCTTTTGGCATCTCGGCTGGTGAGTCGGTTCCACGTCGACGGATTCTGGAGCGCATTCTTTTTCAGCCTGCTGCTCACAGCCATCAACTACCTGCTCGAAATCCCCAACAAGTATATGCGCCGTCCCGAATACCAACCCTCTGAGAACAGCTCTATCGACGACCATGTCGACACCGATAACGACGGGTTTGCTTCCTACGAAGACGTGACCGACAGGTATACCGATGAGAGTAACAATCAAGAACATTAATCAATCCAAAAATACGACTGGGAACACCATTCCCGGCTGCTGATTATTTTTTTAAACAACAATGAAAATTCTTACTACTGTTGCGGAACTTACCGCAGCCATCCAAGATGCTAAGCAAAACAACAAGACCATAGGCCTTGTACCCACCATGGGAGCCCTTCACGAAGGCCACCTTTCACTTATCACCCGCGCCCGCCAGGAGAACGACATCGTGGTTGTGTCGGTGTTTGTCAACCCCATCCAGTTCAACAATCAGGAAGACCTGGCAAAATACCCTCGCACGGTCGAAGCCGACTGCCAGAAGTTGGCTGCGGGTGGTGCCGACATCGCTTTTGTTCCCCCTGTCGAAGAGATGTACCCCGAACCCGTTAATACTGTCTATCACTTCGGCCCTATCGAGGAGGTGATGGAAGGCCCACGCCGTCCGGGTCATTTTTCGGGCGTTGCCGTGGTGGTTCGCCGCCTGTTTGACCTCACCCAGCCCAATCGAGCCTATTTTGGCGAAAAGGACTTCCAGCAGATTGCCATCATCCGCAACCTCTTGGAGCAGATCCAATACCCCATCGAGCTTGTCCCATGCCCCATCGTCCGCGCCGACGATGGTTTGGCTCTCAGCAGCCGCAATATGCGCTTGAGTGCCGAAGCCCGCGCCGTGGCTCCCAACATCTACGCCACCTTGGAGCAAGCCGTGGAAATGAGCGAATGCGAGGATGTGGAGAGTGTGCACGATTTCGTGATGGAAACCCTTACATCATTCCATGAGGTGAACGGCATTGACGAAAGCCTAAAATTCGAGCCCGAATATTTCGAAATCGTCGACGACACCACGCTCCAACCCGTGACCGAATGGGACGGCGAGCATGGCATAGTCGGCTGCATCACCGTATGGCTTACCGGAGTACGCCTGATCGACATGGTGCGTTTCCGCTAGAATTTGAATCCATAGAACTAACGAAGGCGGGAGCATCCACTCTCGCCTTTTTTCTTTTTTAATACCTACAGCCACCTCTCTTAAAAAAACACCCTTCGGCGTAAAAAGTTATTTATTTGTGCGTGATTATTCCAAGTATAAGCATCAATATTACGCCGACAAAATAAGCCACAAGGTCTTCCCACATAAACCCTTGACCCAATAAAAGATGCCCAACCAAAGTACTGCGGAACCGGCAAAGCCACCCCCATTGGATGAGCTGTGAGAATTCAACGAAAAAGGAGATGATTAGTGCTACGGCTCCAACAGACATATTGGGCCATCGAACAAACACCAGGCGAATAATGCAAAATACCATCATCGCCCAAAACATATCACCAACGCTATTGGGCAACCAGGCCACGCGGCGCGAGAACAAGCCCAAAACAACAATCACTCCCAAAGCCAACAGATAGCTGGCCCGGAGACGAAAGAACTGGTTGTGCCGACTCATTGCAGCAAATAGTCGATGGCCAGTCGGTAGCCCTTGAGTCCCAATCCGCATATTACGCCTTTGGCCACCGAGGAGATATGCGAGTGATGCCGATACTCCTCTCTAGCGAAAATATTGCTTATGTGCACTTCTACCACAGGTGCCGTTATCGATGCTATTGCATCATGAATGGCCACCGACGTGTGGCTATATCCGCCAGCATTGATAATGATACCATCGTAGCCGAAGCCCGCTTCTTGAATCTTGTTGATCAGTTCGCCCTCCACGTTGCTCTGATAATAGTCAATCTGCACATGGGCAAGGTCGCTACGCAGCGTTGCCAGATACTCATCAAATCCGCAGCCGCCATATATCTCGGGCTGCCGAATGCCCAACAGGTTCAGGTTGGGACCATTTATTATCATTATCTTTTTCATCGTGTATTTTCTATTGTTGCCGATTAGTTACTTTAATTTGTGTTTCGGAAGCGACGACTCGCTGGCAGTTCCTTCAATTTCTAATGCTTTGATATTTTAATAATCCGCCCGCCCGCAAACAATATTATTCTACTTCATGCACAAGCCGCACCGAACGGCCTCTGCTGCGGTCGAAATCTATCACCTTTACCTGATGGCCTTGGAAATTGAGTATGTAGGCGCTGCCCGCATTATCATAGGTCGACGACCAATATCGCCCATATATTCCTAGGTCATAAAGTTCCCACCCGATCCTATATCCTGCAGCAGGCAGAAACACCGCGCCATTAGCCTGCATCAACGCCCATTGGGCAAGGGTGTATGTGTTCGACGAATAGTCATCTGCCGCATTCGATGTTCGCGCTTCAAAGGTGCATCCCTTTGGCAGCACCCATTCATCGGGCAGCAGCAAGCACCCATTCACATATCGGCCTTTGCCCATTTGTATTCGCCCGGTAGCCACTTTCTCGGCTGCCTTCGGTCGGGTGTATATTATAAAATACCATTCGTTGTATGTCAGCGTTCGCCACATTCCAGGCAGATTGCCTCCATTTTCTATGGCATTGAACACCCCCCAATCATAGTTGGCGCTTGTGCCCGTCAAACTCGGATCGGGCATATGGGTCGATGGCCCATATCCATAATAGTTGTATATTTGGCTGTAATCATAGAAACTTGAAGAACTATAGGGCTGATAGTTACTATTGTACTCGTCGTCGGCATCATGGTATCCGCTAGTCCCCCAGCCCAAAAGGTCTATCCAACCAGTGTAGCTGGCGTCTATCATGGCATTATCCTCGCCAATGTAATCATATTGGCGGTCAGCAAATCGCCATACGCCAAAGGCTTCGCCTTCGGCAGTAGCGTGGGACACTCCCTTAAAGCCTTGATACTGCAGATTGCCCTTCGCAAACACCACACGCTTTCCACGCCCATTTATCGTAAATACTCCCCCCAATGCCCCAGAAATCGCCAAATGTTCATTGCTATCGCACAAGCCTATCGATTCTTCAATCATGCTGCCTTGCGGGATTTTGCCCATGCAATTCGGCAAGCAGGGTATTTCGTATACAAAATCGTTTTTCGAATTATGGGCAAAAACACGCAGGCCGAAACGGTTGTCGTCCTCTTCAATCGCTGGCAGGTATAGATACAGCTCTCGGGTGCAGTTCTGATCTATACGCACACCCATTCCCTGTTCTTTCGCCGACGACAATAAGATACTATCGTTCACTCCTTTCTCGTAAGCCTCTTCTATCTTATACACCCTTTCTTGCGTAGTTATATTGCTCACACGGGCCCGCCCCCACATCGCCACAGACGAGGCGCACAAACTCACCTTGTCTATCACCAAGCCGTTACGCTCCGTAAGATTGGTAATTTCTATCTTCAGCAAGGCACCCATAGGGGTAAACTCCATCTCTTTCTTGCCGTCGCTATACCCGCCCATCGGGGCCAAAACCTTCTGCATTCGGTCTGGATTCAACACGTATTCCTGAACTTTTGGAATATCCAAATACACATTATCCATCTGTGCATCTGCCACATATTCGGCAGGGTAGATTCCATAATACGAATCTCCTATAGGCACTTCCGTATATGCCGAATGGCCGTCATTCTTCACTATGGCGTTCTCGCCGTTCACCATCACACAATCGCCATCCAACCAATACGGCACATAACCAACCAAACCCACCTTCTCTTTACTTACGTACTGGGCAATAGTCACTTTCAAACGCAGCGTGAGCTCTTTTTCGCATCCTTGCAACCCAAGCATAATCGTTATTCCCATCAGGGTTAAAATAAAAAGTGATCGATTGTGTTTCATTTTAGATATTTTTTTGTTTGCAAAAATACAATTTTTTTTTGAATTATCAACTTTTCGTTCATCATCACCAACTTTACACCCCATCCACAATTCATTTTGTTTTGTTGTTTTTCATCTGTCGGCAGAGTAAATCCAAAAAGAGTAAATCCAAAGTGGCAATATTATATCCACTCATCGGGTCGGGCTGATTCTCCTTCTTATCACCCATTTTATCCCCAACCTCGCCCCACGCAAAATCATCCTGCCCATTTGTCCAAATCTGCAAATACCATAGCAACTCAGGGGTAACCCAGGAGTGGCTCCGTCGTTTATCCGTTCCAGAACGGACATATGGCGGACCCTCAACGGACTCACCCCCGAGTTACTACTGAACCACAGCCAATTACACAACCCGCACATAATCGTACATTCATTCGAAATGATGGTTGGCAATAAGAAAATCAACCAAAAGCAGTACTCAAAATCATTAGAGATCATTTTTTGGCAACCACCCTATATAAATTATTCCATCGAGTTTGTTTTAATAATGGGCGATGAGTACTCAGTATTTCGACTTTTTTTCGTATCTTTGCATTTTGATAATTACTACTCATCCACTATGCAAAACTTTGCTGCAATAGACTTTGAAGGTGCCAACCGCAATTACACAAGTGCCTGCTCGGTAGGAGTGGTAGTGGTTCGCAATGGTGCCATCGTTCATTCTTTCTATTCCCTCATCCACCCCGAGCCCAACTACTATGAATGGTACAATACCAAGGTTCACGGTTTGCGAAAGAAAGACACCCAAGACGCACCAAAATTCCCCGAAGTATGGGCCTGCATCCGCCCCTACCTGGAGCTCTCTGCTCAAGAGTCTCAGATGCTTGGCTTCGAACGGCTCCCGTTGGTGGCCCACGGCAAGAACTACGACGAGAATGTGCTTCGTTCCCTCTTCCGCATGTACAAAATAAAATACCCCAATTACAAGTTCCTCTGCACTTTCGAGCAAGCCCGTAAAGTATGGCCCGAAGGTCCTCACACCCTGGTAGCCTGTGCCGAGCGTTGCGGCAGTCCCATGGCAAAACACCATCATGCCCTAGCCGATGCCGAAGCCTGCGCCGCCATCGCCCTACAAATCTTATAGCCTATGTTTTGAGGCTGCCGCACCTCCACCCGCAACACTCGTTTTTCCTCCCTTCTGCAAAACACAGCTTCCTTTATAACTAGTATTTTTCACATAAATGAAAAAAAATTTGTATTTTTGCATTTCGAAATAACAACTCTTTCAAGCACCTCGTTGCACCCTCTTTACAAACGCTTCACCATCAATTGCACTATTTAACGAAATATACATATCCCCCTATGAAGAAACGGCATATATTCTTCACTCCACCTTTCCGGAAGCTGATTATCTTTTGCCTATCAGCATTTTGGATTGTCTGCCCAGCAGTAGCATTTGCGCAAATCGACGACAGTTTCCCTTTCAACGACGATAGCAAGTCTTCGGCATCCGCCGACAGTACCATTAAGCGCAATCCAATGACTATTTCGGGCACCCTAAGCGCAACTGCCAGCACACAATGGGCCGATTGCGATTTCAGCACCAGCCCGCTAGCTTTGGCCTCGTTTGCCAATTTCAACATCCAATACAAAGGGTACAACATCCCTATCCATTTCAACATTTTGGATGTAAGCGCCTTCAATTTGGGGCATCCCGCACCTAGCAGTTCCAAAGGTTCGCTCGATATGCTGCAGTCCCTCACCCGACGCCTGCCTGCCCCTAAAGCGGCCCTTGGCATCACGCCCAAATTTGGTGGCACAAAACTACACCTTGGCGCCAGCTCCATGAAATTCTCCCCCTACATTTACTCTGGGGTGCAATTCCTTGGAGGCGGTATCGAATTCGATGGCAAATGGTTTCGTTTTGGAACCTTTGCCGGAGTACTCAACCGCCCCACACGGTATCGCGAACTGGACACCCGCAGCGCGCTTCAACAGTATGCCGATTCACTACTCGGCTTGAATACATACGAAACCATGCGCCCGCAATTCCGTCGCGACGCCATTGCTTTCAAACTCGGCTTTGGTTCTATTCGCAATGGTGTCGACCTTATGGCCATGAAAGCCAAAGATATCGACAACACCCTCCCCGAAATAATTCCCTGGGGCGATTCCACCATAAATCGCAACATGCTTGTCTCCCCCAAAGAGAACTTGGCTCTCGGCATTTCTGGCCGATTCATGATTGCACGCAAATTTTCTGTCAAAGGCAATCTGGCGGCATCCATCTTCACCCCCAACACATTGGTCGACTCACTCGACTCCGAACGTATCATCAGCACTTACGATATTGCCGATGCCACCATCGAAAAAGGACTTTCCCTTCTTGAAAAGGCTTCTTGGCTTTACCAAGTACAAGGCAACACCCGGCTGCGCTTAGCAGGCGATGTGGCTGCCCAATTGAAACTCAAACATTTCAATATCGGTGGCCAATATCGTTTTATTCAAGCCGACTATACCTCGCTAGGCATCATCTCCAACCTCCAAAACCTCAAGAGCATGGGAGTTTCAGGTGGATTCAATATCCTCCAGGGCGCACTCACCGTCTCTGCATCGGCTTATGGGCAGCAGGACAATCTAAATCGCAAGCAGCTGTACACAAATTCCGTGTACAATTACAATCTGAACGCTAACGCCCTTTTCGGCACCACCGCCTCGGTAGTTTTTAGCGGCAATCTCATCCATCAAACCCAAGACAATGGAACCCGGGTAGTAGATCCCGAAACCCGCATCGACCAAACCACACTCAATCTCAACCTCACCCCCTCAGTACACTTTGAAGGCGTATACGACCACCAATTAGCCCTCAACCTCAACATTTTGTCTACCGACAATCACAACAAACTACTTATCAGCGATTTGGACTGCCGCACCACCAGCATCGGACCCAATTACGAATGCAGCATCAATAAAGGTCGCCTTATCCTCGACGCCTCCTACGATTTCGGTCGTTCCCTAAGCCAATATAGCAACTATGATGCCCACACTTTTGGCATCGGCGGGCTCTACCGAATCGCTGGCAATGCCACCAACAAGCTTACCACACGACTTAGCACTTCGCTAGGTTTCAACAACATCAAAAGCCAAGGCAGCGTTGCCGACGTCCTTGATATGAACACCCGTATGGGTTTTATCAAAACAGCCGGTTATGAGGTAACTGAAATGAAAACAACATCTTTCGATATCACCAGCCAGCTTACCTGGACTTCAAAAAAAGGACATACTGCCACCGCCCGCATTTCGCTGCGCAACTTCTCCAACCGCGAAATGATTGCACAAAAGGTATCCACCACCCTCAACATCTCTGCCAGCCTCAGCTACAGCTATACCTTCATGGCCAAACTTCAAAAAAAGAAACAAAAAGAATCATGATTTATGTGTAGCCTACCGCACACATTCACCATAATAACATATCAACAAATGAAACTCAAAAGTATTCTAGTCACAATCTTGCTCATGGTAGCAACCCATCATACTGCTCTTGCCCAAAACGACGTAAGCATCATCCTTACCAAAGCTCCTTGGGTAACCCAAATGCCCACCGAGCTGCTCAGTTACCTCAACGACCCATTCCAGTATGTTTCCATTACGCTGGTAAACAACACACCCGCACCCCTTGACGTATATATCAATTTCGATCTGTCCACTTCGGCTTCTATCGAAGGTCAGGACGACGTACATATCTATAGCGACCTCGACAAAATCGGCGGCTACCACAACATCACATCGCTTCTTCATTTAAATCCCGGGGCCAACCGTATGTCTGCCCACGATTTGCGCGAAAACCTCATGGGGCGTATCAATTTCCAGCTCGACTACTCCAATATCAATCTAAACACTTTCACCATGCCCGAAGGCAATTATTCTTTTTGCGTCACCGTGGCCAAAGAGGGCCAAGACCTCTCTCTCACCAGTTGCCTCAAATACAACTTATGCTACAGCGGAAGCGCCCCCATGATTACTTCTCCTATTCTTACCGAAACCGATGCCGACTATCCCACCCTTACCCCTATGCGCAAAATCAACTTCATGTGGACCGGGGTTGTAAGCAACTGCCTACGTCCAAACCAATTCAATTATACAATCCGATTTGTTGAAGTGTACAAAAACCAAAATCCCCAACTTGCCATCGAAGGCAATCCCGTTATTGCCTCTATCAACTGTGGCAAGCACACTTTTTATATCTACGATATTCTTACCGACAAACGATTAATCATGGACAGCGGTCATGTATATGCCATGCAGGTTCTGGCCACGCCCAGCAACGATGGCATCATAGCCAATATCAGCAACGACGGTTACAGCGATTTTGTCGTATTCGAATGGCCTGGCAACGATGCCATCGACCCTCGCAAAAACCATAAGGCATCCCGCTAACCACTTCTCTTCCTATCACTTTTTCAATCTTCTTTCGCCTGCCATTGCAGATCCATTTTACCAAAACGCAAGGTTACTGATAGCGAGATATATCGACTGTTTGTATAAGTATCACTATAGCTGAGGAGGTAGGGATTGGTATTCCAGCTCTGCCTATGACCCCAGTTGAAAAGGTCGCTTATCGAGAGCGCCAAGGCCAGTCGCTTCCCCCAAAAGTCGCTATTGGCGCCCAAATCCACAGTATAGCTGCTCATATTCCGGCCAAATAACTGCTGAGTGGGTGAGGCATAGTTGCCCGACACATTAACCCTCACCCGCTTGGCAATCTTCACCCATACGTTGGCCCGCAGGCTATAGGAGGTGGTGCTCTGCTGCTGATGGCCGATGGTGGGGTGCTGAATGTCGAAGCCGGAGCGGTAGAGGTTGGCATAGAGGCGCAGGTTGAACCAGGCTTTGGGTGAGAGGGTGACGTTGCTCTCGATGCCGTATTGGTAGCTGGACCCCATGTTGAAAGGCATCGTGAAACTCACCAATCGACCCAGATAAGGGTCGGACGCAAGGGTGACATCGGTAACATCGTCTATCTCTCCCGATGTGTACTTGGCATAACTTTCCACACCTACCGACCCTTTGCTGGCAAAATATCGATTCCAGCTAAAGTTGACACTATGCTGGTAACTGGGTTCCAGTGCAGGGTTTCCCACTTGATAGGAATCCTCACCATAGCATGGCGAAGGCGCAAGTTCCTGAAGACTAGGGTAAGACTGTCCAAAAGAGTAGTTAAGGCGGAAATAGTGCATACGCTCTGTGCGGTAGGTGAGCCCTAGCGATGGGGCCAGACGTAAGCGGGTGCATACGGTGTCGAACGGCACGATACCATTCGCCTCAAAGTCGCTGTTTGTCACAGAGGCTCTCAACCCTAGATTCAGTGTCACGCACTCCCATTTGTGCCGCCAACTGGCATTGACACTGCCCGAACGACCACGCTCGCGAACGAGGTACGAACGCAACGTGTCGGTAATCGCATAGGCCATGCTGGCGGAGTCAAAAAGACTGATATCGACATTGTTGTTGCGAAACGATGGACTAAGCCACGCACCAAATGACAGCTCGTCGTTGTCGCCCACAGGGCGGTTGTAGATGGCACTGAGGTCAACCGACGCATAGCTGCGGGCAATATCGCTAGACTTGTCGTAGGGTTGCATGTGGTCGGCCCACAAGCCTTCCAGCAACGTGTATTCACGGCACTCGGTTTTCTGCGACGAGGAGGAGTTAATGTTGGTAGTCAGGCCAATCGATAGGTTGTGTCCTTGCTGGTCGAACTTATGTCGCCAGCTGGCAGTGGCCATACCATTACCCATCCGCATCAGCGCATGCGTGCTACTATGATATATGTAATGCAACCTGTCGGGGGCAAAATACCACCAGTCGGCCGTGCTGACCACCTCGTTTTGTGAAGGCATCAGCCATCCCATACCCCAGAGCGAGAATTCGTTCATCGAGTCGGCCTGATAGCTCAGCGTCGCAAAAATATTGCAGTTCAAGTCGCGAGCATCGCTGCTAAGGCTAGTGGTCGAGATTGCCGTGGTGTCTATCGTCCCATCGGCACCGTCGGCACGCATAGTGCTGCCGCCCAGCGTCTCTTTAAGGTTTCGGAAATAAGATCCATTCAGATATATGTTGGCCGTCAGCTTCTCATTCTTAATCACATAGCTTGCCCACGGAGCAAAGCCCGGACGGCTGTTGGCACGAGTGCCGAAGGATACAAAATGACTGTTCCTTATCTTCACACTTGTCACGATATTGATAATATGGCAACCTTCCGCCACCATGTATTTGGCTGAAGGGTTCTTGATCACTTCTATGCGGTCGATGGCATCAGCCGGTAGCGACTCCAGATACACTTTCAGCGTGGCACCATTCATGTTGGTGGGATAGCCATTCATCCATATCTCCACATCAGATGATCCCCGCATGGTGATATTGCCTTCGATGTCCACTTCCACACTAGGCGCATTCTGCAGCGCATCCATGGCCGTGAGTCCTTTTACCGTGGCATCGTCGGCCACATTGTAGCTCACCACCTCGCCATCCATGCTGTAGATTGGGCGCGGAGCCTTTACCGAGATGGCTTCCAGTTGCTTGATTTTCATGGCCACAACCAGGCTGTCGCGGCGGATAGAGTCTTCAGCCGTGGTCACTTTCATCGTGTCCACCACTTTGCGAGCTTGTTCCCGCTTGGCAGCCTCTATTGCATTCATCACTTCTATGGGCAGCTGGGCATAGCCCGCCATGGCTGCCATCGTCAAAACAAATAGCAGAAAATACTTTTTCATGGTTTTATTGTTTAAGGGTTGAGCAGCTTAGTTGTTGTCGCAACAACCATGCCACTAAGCTACTATATTCATTCTTCACTCATTGATTTAATATTTGCGAGCCATAGTCTATATACATACGCTAGTACCTGTCCCACTTCCTCCTCATCTTTGCAGTGAAACACCAATGCGGTCTGTTGCTCGACCACTCCATATAAGACCACTAATTCATCAGTATCCGCCCTACTCCGGCCCAGCATTAGGCTCGTTGTCATCGTTTTAGCTATAGGTCTAGTACTCCTAATTATTTGGGTCGAATCATCCTCCATCATCCTTTTCGTGATAAAGTTGATTGATACCTGCTTCAAAAATTTTGAGTGCAAGATTGGTTCATGGATAATCTCCATCTTTTTCAAATCTTTCATCAGTCTATTGAAGGTGGCTGTATCGTCGGCCTCAAGCATGGTCACACTTACACTATCGTTATCGCCTATCGGGCAGTTTTCTATGCACGAAGCGGTAATACCCCGCACTCCGCACATCTGCTTGTATAAGCTGGTCTGCGACACGGCCATACGGCCACACACCACCGCCAGCACCATAAATAAGAACACTTTTTTCATATTGTTATTGCTGATTGTTTCACTAGATTTTCCATGAGTGCCAACACCGCGTCGGCATTGCACTGGTTTTCGCAATATACCTTTATCCCGCTTTCAGACATGGAATAGGCATATTCCTCTTCCACCTGTGTTGCATCCGGATGGGGCAAGGCTGGTGCGGGCATGTCAGCTGTGCTGTCGGCCAGACTAGTTGCATTCCCTTTTTCCTTGATTGGCACTTTGGCTGAATGTGCCGGCACAATCTGCTCAGTTTGGGTTTGATCCACAGTTATAGGGGTTTTGACTGCCAGCACTTCATGTGGCATAGGCCGCTGTCTGTCCACCACCATCAGGCACAGCACCGCAGCCACTGCCACCGCAGCACCGGACGCCACCCACGACCATGACGACCGCCTACTGCAGCCGACCTCGACACGTTGTTCTGCTTCGCGCAGTTTACGATTCTCGGCATGAACCATTTCTATCCAATTATCCAAATCTTTCATTTTGCCATTCCTCTCATTTTTTCTTTAATTCTAAAAATCCGAGTTTGCACGTTGGTTTGGCTGATGCCCATCAGTTCGGCAATTTCATCCTGACGCCAACCGTCTATATAGAGGCGCAACAGCCGCTGGTCCTGATGAGACAACCTTGCCATCATAGTCTCCAATAGCTCAGACAATTCCTTGTCAGCCACTGACTCAGGAATATCTATTCCATCCAAAGGAACTGATTCTGACTGCTTGATATGATGCCGATACCACGAAATAGACGTATTCGTAGCCACACGCCAAACCCACGTCACCGACTTGGCCGAGGGTGTATAGTTCTTCCACCCCTTCCAAAGGCTCATAATCACATCCTGCCGAAGGTCTTTGCGGTCTTCGGCCGAATGAGCAAAAGATCGGCAAATTCGGTCAATCAAAGCCCTATGCTCATCTATTAGTTCCAAGAAAGGATGTGTCATCATACTTATATTAAACGAAAAAATCTGCAGAATATCACACCAGCAGAAAATTTCATCAAATCCCCCTTGGCAGAATTATTCCATCTAGAGAATCTAGAATCGAATTCTAGATTCTCTAGCTAGTCCAGCCATTGATGTGCACAAAATCAGTCTGGGCAGATTTTGTGCTAAATACATGTAGCCGACTAATTTAGCCTAGCATAAACCCGTACTGAAAGTTCTCAAAAATGCCCAAATCTAGAATCTAGAACGCCGTTTTGTGCAATGCATCAAAAAATCCATTCTAGATTCTATATATGGTTGATGATTTATTATGGAGCTTATGGGGTTAGTAGCTGATGTGGCTAATGAAACAGCTGCTGCCCAACTTCAAAACTCCAATAACTTCAAATCAACAGTACGTCGTTTGCCCTAACGACGCTCATCCTACGGGGATCCTACGGGGTTTGTCCGCTCCTAGAGATCGGAGCTACCCCGTAGGATCCCCGTAGAATGAGTGTTCTTTGGGCGGTGGAAGTGGGTGTTTGTTTTCGAGAATCAATTCCGCCAATGGGTACCAAATAAAAATCGAACCTCTATTCAGCGTGATTTTGACCATATACGTACAACATTCCCTATCATACATATACGCTAACGCACCTAAACAGAGGTTCGAACTTGTTTCTATTACTTCTCGTACTGAGGATTAATCTTCACTGCACCAGCACGACAGACAAACCTGGCTAACGGACACCTTGAGAGGTCCAAGTCTTCGTCTTCAAATCATGCGGACCACCTTCTACACGCTGCATCGTAGCCGTCATATAATCATCCTCATGAAGATTGGAACAAACGGCATTGTCGTCGATGAGTGCTAGAATTTGGTCAAAAGCCTCCACTGCCAACTGGTCGCAGGCTTGGCGAGTACCATGATAGGTGCGCGTCCACACCACCTCATCGCCTTGTTCATTAACATCCCACAGCGGAGCAAATCCATCAAAAGTAGAGGCATTGTAGTTCTGATATTCTGTGTAAAGATTGTAATAATAATCCTTCTCAGGGCCATCCGTACCTGCAATATCGATACGTTCGCAACCCGAGGTCATAACCAAGATCAATGCCGCAAAGGCCAAAGATAATAATTGTATATAGGGTCTCTTCATAATAAGTTTGTATTATTTTGTGTTTCTATCCAATTGCAACTCTATTTCATTTTTTCCGGGGATTTTACCTGCCCGCGAAATACATTTTGCAAAGATACAAAAAAAACGACTAAACTGGGGAAACCATTCCATAACCAATAGGAAACCAATCTGAAATTCTTCGAAACCATCCCTTGAGGACTCCCATTTTCACGAAATGACATCCCATTCATCACGTATCAAAAAAACAAAGGGCACCCATATTGGGAGCCCTTTAAATATCTTGGATTACGGATAATCAAAGATTAGATGATGCCCTGAGCCATCATAGCGTCAGCTACGCGCATGAAACCAGCGATGTTAGCGCCCTTAACGTAGTTGATGGTGCCGTCAGCCTGAGTACCATACTTAACGCACATGTCGTAGATGTCGTTCATGATCTTGAGGAGCTTAGCGTCAACCTCTTCAGCAGTCCAGTTGTAGTGAGCTGCATTCTGAGCGATTTCGAGACCGGAGGTAGCAACACCACCAGCGTTGACAGCCTTACCAGGTCCGAAGGGGATACCAGCTTCCTGGATAGCCTTGATAGCGCCGGGCTGAGAACCCATGTTGGAAACCTCAGCTACATACTGTACGCCATTAGCGAGAAGTTCCTTAGCGTCCTCTTCAGCGAGCTCGTTCTGGAAAGCGCAGGGGCAAGCGATGTCGCACTTAACGCTCCAAGCCTTCTTACCAGCGGTGAACTTAGCCTGGCCGGGGAATTTGTCAGCCATATCCTGAACCTTGTTGCGGTTGGAAGCACGCATAACGAGCATGTAGTCGATCATCTCGCGGGTGATGCTGTCGGTGAATTCGCAAACACCGTCAGGACCGGAGATAGCAACAACCTTAGCACCGAGGTCGAGAGCCTTGGTAGCAGCACCCCAAGCAACGTTACCGAAGCCGGAGAGAGCGATGCGCTTGCCGCACATGGTGTCGCCCTTCTGCTCAACCATACGTTTTACATAGTACATAGCACCGAAACCGGTAGCCTCGGGACGGATCAAAGAACCACCCCAGCCGTAGCTCTTACCAGTGAGAGCGCCAGTGCTGTGCTCGCGAGCGAGTTTCTTGTACATACCATACATGTAGCCAATTTCGCGGCCACCAACGCCTACGTCACCAGCGGGGCTGTCCTGATCGGGACCGATGTTGCGCCAGAGTTCGTAAACAAAGGCCTGGCAGAAACGCATGATTTCAGCCTCGCTCTTTCCAACGGGGTCGAAATCGGAACCACCCTTACCACCGCCGAGGGGCAGCATGGTGAGGCTGTTCTTGAAGATCTGCTCGAAACCGAGGAACTTCAGCATGGACTCGTTCACCTTGGGGTGGAAACGGAGACCGCCCTTGTATGCACCGAGAGCAGCATTGTACTGTACGCGGTAACCGAGGTTAACCTGGGTCTTGCCCTGGTCGTCAACCCATACAACGCGGAATTTGAAGATACGGTCGGGCTCAACAAGGCGCTCAACGATCTTAGCTGCCTCATATTCGGGGTGCTTGTTATATTCCTCTTCGATGGTCTCGAGAACCTCGCGAACGGCCTGCAAGTACTCATTTTCACCAGGATGTTTGGCTTCCAGGTTAGCCATAATTTCGTTTACTTTCATGATATTGAATGTTTTGTATTAAACAAATTGTTAATTATCAGTTCAACAAATGTACAACCTTTTTTTGATATAAAGAAAAAAAATTTAGAATTTTTTCAATTTTTACTTTTTGGAGCCTCAAAAGTGAATTGTGAATTGTGGCTGTCGCCCTACGCTACAATCGAAATCCATAATCTCCAATCTCCCGTTCCCCTCATAATTCATGAACCATAATCCATAATTCGTATCTAAGGGATAGCCGAACCAACGCACTCATAAATCATAGTGTTTTATTCCTCATCCTCCATTTACATATAGCATGTATGAACGAAATTGAAGATACGCGGACGGATATAGTCACGCTCTTCCAAGTGCGACATGTGCGCCACATTATCCAACAGCAATATTTCGGCATGTCGGGCTTCCATGGCTTGCGATAGGGCTAATTCTACCGGAATGCGGGGATCGTTTTTGCCATAAATAAATAATGTGGGAACCTCCAATTCGCGCAACACCTTCAATCGCGAGGGTCGAACTGCCATGCCCCGCTGCGCTGCCACAATGCTACCTTCTTTGGTTTCCAAACATTGATCTTGCAGGTCTTTGATCTCCTGGTTCATATACCTGCGCTTGCTGGCATCGAACAACGTAGGTATAAATCCCACGATGTAGCCTGCCCGGTTCTGGCTCACTTGCTCGCAAGTAGCCATGCGCCTTTGGGCAGCCTCCTCGGTGTCGGGCAATGCATGCGAATGAATCAATCCCAAGCCCCGCAGATAATGAGGATAGAGGTCAGCAAAAGCCAATGCCACATAACCGCCCATCGAATGTCCCACCATCACACATTGGTACACCCCAGCATCATCCAACACTGCCTTCACAGCTTTTGCCATAAAGTCCATCGTGTGCACCTCGCCAAACGTTTCGCTATATCCATGCCCAGGCAAATCAATGGTGATAACCCGCATCGAACGCATATAAGTTAGCACATACGAACTCCAGATATCGAGATTCTGAAGATATCCATGTAAGAGCACTAACGTCTGTTCATGGCCTTTTCCTTCGTCACGATAATGCAACGTATGTTCCTCAAAAACAATGGTTCTATGCTGTTCCATAGGGGTCTTGTTTAGCTAATTTCAGTTCTACAAAGGTACAAGTTTTTTTTATAATAGCAAACTTTATATTGAAATATTTAACAAAAAAAATCCCAACATGCTGTTTTATAACGGATTATTTTTTCATCTACCCAATACACGATTGGCACATCACAAAAAACGGACTTCTACCGATGAACCGCCCTTTAACCGAGGTAGCTTGGCATTGCCGTATGCCGCAACATGGATTCGTCCTGAAGCCACACCATAGTCTTCCAAATAGGACCGGACCGCTTTGGCACGCTCTAACGACAAATCGTAGCACTGCCGCTCGTCTGAGCCAGCCACATACACCGAAATCTCTATTTGCGAATGAGTCCGCTGCTGCAAAAACCTTCCCAGATGGTTGAGCTCAAATTCAGCCAACGGCTCCAACTGCGAACTGGTTCCAACAAAATTTACCAGCGGTAGTGCCACAGCCGAATCCATCAAACGCAACTCGTCCAAACTATATCCTTTCAGCGCAAACACTCCCGTATCAGCATCCTCGATCATCAACGTGGGCACATACAGCCAGTCGGCATCGGCCACCAGCGCATACTGCTTGTCTTTATAAAGGTGAAATGACATTGAAGTATCAATAGCCCGGTCGGCAAAGCGCATGCTTTTCTGCTGACGCCACACCTCAACCAAATCCACTGTGCGCAATGCATGAATAGATGCTGACATATTCACTTCGATATAGCGATATGGAGCTGTTGTGTCGTGTTGGGTGGGGAACGTATAGGCATACCTGCCATGGGGATGATTCGATGTGAGCACCACCTGGCGCTCATTGCCTCCAAATGCCACCGACGACTCGTGATAAGGGCCATTCACATTACGTCCAACATTGACCGGTTTCAACCAATGGGTCCAATCGTCAATATCGGTACGCGTAGTTTGGTATACATCGCCATATCCCAATCCTCGGCTATCGGTAATAAAATATAATGTGCGCATATTGCGACTCAATATTGGGCTCAATTCGCAATAGGGTGTATTCACCGACAAGCCCAAATTCACCGCTGCGCCCCATCGCCCTTGATGGTAAGGGATATAATAGATATCGGTTGCAGGCATTCGGGAACCATGGTAATTGCTGCCCGACTGCTGCACATTATGTCCCAAGGGGCGGTCGGATGCCAGCAGCATTCCCGACCCATCCTGAAGCATAAAGGCATCGCGCTCAAGGAATGCGGTATTCACCGGCGACGGGAAGACCGACACCACCTTCCACACGCTGTCGCTCAACACTTGTGCCGACCAAATATCGCCGCCTATTCCCAGCAGCACCTTGTCGCCTTTGTCATAGAAATTATAAGCCACCACTTCGTCATTCGTTCCCTGCACATTCACCACTCCCGCTGTTTTCCATCCATTCTTCGTGTGCCGGGCATAGGCAATATCCTTACGGCCATTTTGCTGGCGAGTGTAATATAGTATTGCGTGCTTGGGATGGGGTATCACATGCGAGATGCTATCGCCCGAAAACTGAAGCGTTAGCGCCGGTCCGCCATTATTCGACAACAGGGCCTCCAGCTCTTTGTATTCCTCCACACAATAATCCTCAAAACAGATTTCGAATTTCTGCATTCTCTTTTTTGCAGCAGCCCAATCTTTACGTGCCAACTGCTGCTGGATAACGCGCTGCAATGCCACATAAGCCACCTTACGACCCGTAAGCAGATGCAGTATCGTGGTCATCGTGTCCAGCTCCGACTCCACAAAGGTTTTATTCAGGTTAAAGCGGTCTATCATCTCCCCGCGAGCCAAATCGCTTTCAATGGTCAGCCGATCGGGGTAATTGGGATAATCCGCTGCAAATTGGGCTATTGGCTGCCGGTTTCCTTCGGCGGCATGCCAGCTGTAATAGGTTCTGAACACCATTGGGTAAGCCTCATCCAGCGGAAATCTCTTGAGATATTCGCGAGCCGCAGCCTGGCTGTGTTCCTCCAACACCATTCTGCGGAGGATAGCCAATGCACTATCTGACGTAGCATCATCATGCTGTTCGGCATAGTCGGCCAGTTCTTTCACGGTCCTCAGCTGGGTGATACCGTTTGCAGCCAGCAATTCTTTCTTTTCAAATGCTGCCAGGTAATCTTCGCCCCGAGGATACTTCTCCATATACTCGTCATAAGCCTGCACAGTGTTTTTGCGGCACGCGTTACCATAGGCTATCCTGCTCTTCTGCTGCATGGCAGCACGCTGCATAGCCACACTTTCTGAAAATGGAGCCAGAGCCGTATCCACAGCCTCCTCGGTAGCAAACGACGACAGGTATCCAGGAGCCATCTTGGCTATCGACATCTCGGCCGAATCGGCTTCCACAGTGCCAGGGTATCGTTTCAAAAAGTGATAATATCCAGCCAGGGTATTCTCGATGCAGGCATGCTCATAGGCTTCGGCCAGCTCTTTTGACCGCAGCAGCCTAACAATCGTGGTATTGCCTGCATAGGCTTGCAGATAGGCCTGGGTTTGATGCTGCCCCATATCGGCGGCATGCAGCGTTACATATTGTACCGCACGAGCCTCAATATCTTTTTTCTGCTGACGAATAGTGGTAATAGTCACGCCCTTGCGTATCAGCTTCTGCACGTCGTGGAAACGCTTCGGGTCCTGAACCCATTCAGTATACAGCTTTTCGGCATGCACGATGTATTCGGTAGCCAGCGGCAAATCATACTGCGGATTTTCAGCGATGGAAAAGAAATCGGCCAATGCTATCAAATTAGCCACATTGTCGGCATTTTTGGCATACTCCCTATACAGCTTTACATACTGCTCGCGATAAGGGTCGGCCATCTTGTTTTGGGCCATCCCCCCTATTGCAAATGCCAGCGCTATTGCTATCGGCAGAATTCGTTTCATCATAATCAGATAGGCAGATTAAAAAGTGAGACTCTTCAATATATTCTCAAATTCCTTCTCCATCTGGGCGTAGGTGGCACGAGTGGTTTCCAAGCGGAATTCCACCACGGCATTTTGGGCTTTGAAGTACACCATCCTAAACTGGTAGTCTTTCTTATCCTTCAAATTGGTATAGGCTCCCACATAGCCCATGCCGCCCTGCTTGGGAAGTCCCAACCCTTGCGTGTAGTCTGTAAGCGACTGGTAAGGTTCTTTATTGTAGCGGTCAAACACGAAATCGAATATGGGGTTGGTATAGTTTTTGCGCACAACGATACGCAAAAAAGGCAAAGTGGTATCGCCTTTGGATGCCACAGGTTTGGCTGCATAATAGTATAGGAATTGCTGGGTGTTGGCATCTATTTTCTGCGAACTCAGGAACTTCCATTTGCTGGGGAAGGTATATTGCACCTTGGTGCCAGGAATGGCCACCTGAGCCTGCACGGCCATGCCGCATAGCAGCAGCCAAGCACACATCATGGCCTTCACAATCATTTTTGCATTCTGTTTTTTCATATCAGTCGCGGTCGATTATTTTATTATAAAATTCCAGCATTTGCTGTGTTAGTTGTTCGTTTCCATAGGCTTCGGCTATCAGCCGTTCGGCATTGCGGCCCACCTGGCGGCGGTACTCATCATCCTCCACACAACGCCTAATCTTTTCCACAAATTGCTCGGGGGTATCGGCCACCAGCAGGTTTTCTCCTTCGGTATAATTAATACCTTCTGCGCCTATGCTCGTAGCCACCACAGCCTTGCCGGCCGACATGGCTTCTATTATTTTCACCCGGATACCGCTGCCGCTGAGCAATGGAACGATATTGATTTGTTTGGAGGCGATAAAATGCATGGCATCGTCCACCTCGCCTATCACCTTTACCCCTGCCAGCTGGCAATGCATCAAATCTTCGGGCATTTTTCTACCCGCCAGATACAGCGTCAGCTGCGGCATAGCAGCATGCACTTGGGGCCACACCTTGTCCAAAAACCAGGTCACCCCTTCCAGGTTAGGCATCCAGTCCATCGATCCTATATGGAACAGGCTATTGGGCTCTTCGTCCACCGTCGTCACATCTTCGGGAGTTACTGAAAACGGGATGGCCCGCATCGGCTTTCGGCACCCCATCTCGCGCAAAGTGGCCACATCGGTATCGGTAATGCCCACAACACCATCATAGTCGTTCAGATGCTCTACCTCATAGGCACGCAGTGTCAGCGACAAATGCTTCAGATACGAACGCTTGAAAAGGTTGCGCTCGCTTTGGGCAATGCGTTTCCATATCAGATGTTCTACATTGTGCGCACGAAGGAATATTTTGGCCTCGCTGTATTTGCGTATCAATGGCAGATAGGGGGTGAGGAATATGCTCTCCACATGCACCACGTCGAACGACTCCTCTTTAAGCACCTCGCGCAGCCGGGAGGCAAATTCCTTACTTTCAAACCGCTTTACATGGTACGAGTCGCCACACAGCCACGACACGCCGGCATCTACCAAATGGATGCCCAAATCCACGTGCACAGCTTCAAAACGGGTTCGCTGCAGGTAATCGTCGTCCATTCGGTCATGCAGCACCGGATGCTTGTCGCTGCACATCGACAGCACACGCACCTCGCACCCGGCAGCCAGCAGCCCCTGGGTAATACTGTTCATTGCCATCGTTCCGCCATCCACGGCAGGATAAGGCGGCTTGTTGCACAGCTGTAGAACCTTCATTTGATTTCTTATTATGAATGCAGAATGCAGAGCAGCCTATGCCAACCTTGGGGCGCCAGCCGCTCCACATTCCACATTCTGCATTCTATATTATTCGGTAGGCAGCGCTTTGAAGCCCTTGCCCATAATCTCCGAGCTGTCAATCACATTCACGAAAGCTGCGGGGTCGAGCAGACGCAAGTTGGCACGCAGTTTCACAAAGTCGGCACGCTCCATGGTCACATAAATCATCTTGCGTTCCACGCCATTGTACAATCCTTCAACAGTGATGCAAGTGCCACCGCGATGCAAGTCGTTGAGCACGTAGTTGCGCACCTCTTCCATGTGGTCGGTAACGATGAATGCGGTCTTGTAGCTCTTCATGCCATCCACCACCAGGTCAATAACTTTGCCTTCGATAACGATGATGAGGATGGAATAGATAGGAAGACGGATATCGCCAAAAGCAATCAGGGTGCTGAGGGTGATGCAGCCGTCTACAATAGTCACGAGGGTACCCAGGGAGATTTTGGTGTATTTGTGCAGTATCATCGAAATGATGTCGCTGCCGCCAGAGGTGGCGCCGCTGCGGAAAATCATACCGATAGCCACACCGTAGATAAGGCCGGCCACCATGGTGTTAAGGAAATAGTCGGGGGTAAAGAAACCGCCGTTGCTGCCAATTTCCACCATAGCATCATTCAATCGGGTAGCTTCGATAGCACCATCATGAATCACGGGAGCATAGCCCCAAGTGGCCTCCAGGATGTAGGTGAAAGCGAAAATAAGGATGGTGGAGATGATTGTCTTCACGCCAAATTTGGGTCCCAGAATAATAGTGCCGATAATCAGCAGGGGAATATCCATGCAGATTGCATACAGCGAAATCTTCCAAGGCCACAAGGTGTTGAACACATTGGACAGACCATAGGTGCCGCCGGGAGCCATCATATAGGGGTTCACGAACATCACATCGCCTACTGCGAAAAGTGCGCTGCCCACAATGAGCAGCAGATAAGCAATAACTTCCTGTTTGAAGTCGATTTTTTTGTTAACTTTATTTGTCATATTATACTTATATTTTTCTAATACAATTAATTGTGCGCAAACGAACGCTTTGCTAGAATTTGCAAAGTTACAAAAATAATTTTAGGTAATAAAAAATAACGTCTACACCGAAATGCCAAACCTTATTATTGTTGATTTGTCAAACTCCTGCCCACTCATAATTTGCAGCTCATAACTTGTATTGGTATACTTGTTGGAAGAATCATTGTCATGGTAGTTACCAAAAATTTATTTCTAATGATTTTGTGCCTTGTTTTTTGGGGGTAAATTCCCTTTTGCCAGCAGTTCAACTCTTGAAATTTTCCCGTAATTTGCTACAAATCAGCACCAACTCGGGAGTACGTCCGTAGTTGGTCCGTTCTATGTCCGTTCTGGAACGGAGAATCGACGGAGCCACTCCTGGGTTACCCCTGAATTACTATGGGACTTGTCGATTGGGGAAATTGGTTGGAGGTTCTTGCGTGGGACTTGAATGGGGATTCAATGGGAGAGATAATAAGAGCATCTGCCCCAGCATTTCCGTGTTGAGGTAACATCTAAAAATTCAACGTTTTGAAAGAGATAATAAGAAATCCACTTTTCTATGATTTTGGACTTCTTTTGGCATCTTGCTGTTTATCTTTTGTTCTCCGCTTCGCTATCGTAAAGTCCACT
>JAGHRY010000133.1 GCA_018066145.1 Candidatus Colimorpha merdihippi
CATAGCGCTTGTGAATTTGTGAATTTGTGAACATCTCTGCAAAGTGCTATATTTCATAGCGTTGTATTTTTCTCAAAATTCAAATGTTCACAAACACCCCCCAAAAAGCCCCTTTTTCCCACCAAAACCGACTGCCACACCATCAAAAAAATGAAGAAAAACTCTATTTTTCAATTTGAAAAAAAACGCTCAAATTTGCAGAATAATTCATCAAAACACCCCTAGAATGAATAAATACTTCATTCATATTCATGTTTGGGCTACACAAACCCACAAAAGACAATTCGCGATTTTGTAGAGGACGAGGTTAAGACGCTGAACGAAACGTTCACCGTCTATGGAACGTAAACAAAAGTACAGTATACTCTCATCGAAGTTGAAGTCAATCCGTGAGAATGACATGGAAAAGTTATTACGAAAGGCCTTTTTGTAGTAATTGCCATAGAATTTCGGCTGACAATATTCAACGTTTTGTCAGCAACAAGTTCGGTCAGTTGGGTCTGATGATTTCGGCAAGATGCTGTTTGACTTGAGCGACCTGTGCAAGGCGCTGAATAATGCCAGCAATGTAAAAGCCGGTTGGACTAGAGGGGTGTCCATGGTATAGACACCCCTACTTTCGGCCAGCGCAGAACCGAGGTGCGGCAGCCATTGTTTTCGTTTTTCGTATTTTTGATTTCATAAAGCACAACCGTTACCAGTTTTACTACATTCACAAAATACACAAATTCACAAACACACGCCCGGAGTTTCAAGCAGGATTTCCGGCTGGAGACTTGTCGCGAACAAGGAGTATCGGAAATGAGGAAGGTCTTTGACTATTTCGACACGATAATTGTAGAATAACCTCTACTGATACTACCATACCCTCTCGGGTGCATTCCTGATCCATCAGACCAAGGTTGTGATACATAAAGCTGGCATTCATCGTAATATTATGTTTTGTGGTTATTACATAATACCGAATGTCAGCTTCTTTTATTGTGTCCACCTATTCATTTTTCGGAAGAACCTTATTTAATTCCTCAAAGAGCAGATCGTCCGCATATACGACTTTTCTTCACATTCATACAATAATTTAGGGAGATAAACGTTTCTTATAAAAATCATATTTGTTATGCCCGAGATTAGTTCGTTTCTGGAATACTTATCTACATGTATATTAGCGACCATCAGCCGCCCCACTTTCATGTAAAATACAACGAATATGAATGTTGGATTTCGATTAATGATGGCGTAATAACAGGTTCGTTGCCTAGACGGGCTCTGCGACTTGTATATGAATGGATGGACTTACGGCAACTTCTAAAAATTCGACGTATGAATGAGATATTGGATAACGTATACTTTTTCACGCTTTTCGATTCTGAACGGCATCTTTCTTCTTTTCATTCGGTTACAATGCACCGCATTGCGCCCTCACTCAAATATGAAATCTGCTCGCCAATAATCAAAAATCGTTTGAAAACCAATTATTAGAATTCACCATTAATTCTTCCAACGAGATGAAGTGCAATCATTAATCAAATCAATATTGTCGCATGCCGATTGCACTTTTCTTTAATGCCCCCTATCGTTTTTCATTCGACTCATTCGACTGCGGCAGAAAGCACCTTATTATGCCCATTTCGGTTTGCATCACTTCCACCGCTATTAGCATACATCATCCATCATTTATTGCTGAATGCCAGCTGATAGCAATCAATCCAATACAATCGAACAATGCCGCAAAATGTTGCCAGAGTTGCTATGCAATTAGTCGAATGGCAGTCGAATGGAGTCGACTCATTCGACTACAAATCTTTCATATTTTGCCACCCGCTTTCGCCAAAGTTCACCTGTATTACCATACTTTCAATGTGCTCATATCTATGCCATTATAACCCATCAGCTCTACCTTATCAGGTCCTAACATTCTGTCGAATTTAACATAAAATTATGCTCCCAGTCGAATATCCCCCATTTTTCGATATCCCCCACCAACAATAGGCTGCGACTCCACCCGCTCCAAAATCGACCTTCTGCCGTACTTCATGCGGGGTTCATACGGGGGCGTTGCGGCCATGCTGCGGTATATGCCCCGCACCATCCCCGCGGTATCCGCTTCACAATTCCCCGAACAATAGCGTGCTACCTGTTGCTCACTTGGCCGCAAGCACCATTTGAGCGTACTGTTGCTGCGGTGGAATGGTGTGGTGTGGGCCGACCCCTGGGGAAAGGGTTGGATGCAGTGTTGGCAGTAGGCTGCGTATAGGTGAAGTTGGGCGTTTTTGCATGTTTCTTCGTTTAAAAAGCGAAGGAAGAACGAAGCAGCATAAAAACTACGGACGAAGCACGAATGGATGTAAAAGCAATTGTTTGTCATATAGTGATTTATATTATATGGTTATGGAATAAATTTTTTGCAAAGATACGAAAAATATTTGATACTTTTTGGGTCGAATTGCGCTTGCTTGAATTTTTTTTGATATTCCCGAAAAACCCTGTGGGTGGAGGGGTGAGAATATGGGTTGATTTTTTTTGTGGGAGAGAGAAGAACTATTTCATTTGCGGAAAATATTGGCTGACTGCTATTTGAAAAAAATGATTGATGGAAAATGATTTACTCGATTACTGCATTGTGTTTCAAAAGATAATGGCTTCCAGTGTTTTGGCTGAGTTTAGGGTATTGATGTCCTTTGGGCTTTGTTCAATGCTGCATAATGGAAAGCATATTCTCATCTGTTTGCTTGTTTAGGAAAATCCTTTTTTTATTGCAGGTGTAATAAAGCTGATATTCGGCCGTTATTGTTTTTGTATGCCAGAAGAACAATCACATATTAGCGAAGATATCCTCACACCTGAGATTGTGGAGGCAATGGGCGTTTCGCAGCCGGCTTTTGAAGAAGTTCAGTGTATCATAGGCAGAATGCCTACTGTGCAAGAACTCAGCACATTGCTGGCTATGTGGGATGCCAATGGCCGCCAGCAAAGTTTGTATGGGTGGCTCAAAGGGCAGCACCATGTTGTCGAAAAACGCGAGTACCTATATGACGGCGACGACCCTACGCATAAATCCATCAAGGAGCCAAAGGTGAAGGAATGCATTGCTTTGGCTCGAGAGATTGTGGCCACGGCCAAGGTCGATAAGCCGCCAGTTTCGTTCAGCCAGCATTCGTTGCTGTACATGGTGGGAAACGTAAGCACCGAGTTCCTCAACTCTGAATATGCCAGGCGGTGCCTTCACATTGTGGCCAACCCGATAAAGATGACCACCGTGGATGAAGATATCGAATATTTGGAATTGATTTTGGGCAGCTTGCAAGATGCAGGCGTTTTGCTCACCTGCCAGCAGATAACCGAAGGGGGATTGTTTGCCGCCTTGCTTTCCGGTTGCAACAAAGTGGGTTTCGATATTCTTACCTGTCGTGAAATCCGGCTCGATTCATTCCTTTTTGGCGAAGATCCCGGCCGGTTTATCGTTTCTCTGCCTGAATTGCAAGACGATTTCTTTCTTGCCAAGATGGACGAAGCCCGCATCAACTGCTGTTTTTTAGGACATGTTACCAAGGGTCGCTTGTTGGTGGACGATTTTGACTTTGGCGACATCAAGCAGTGGGTTTCCTAAGCACGATGTTGCGTGTGAAAGTTTTTTCTAGTAATTCACTTTTTTTGTGTATCTTTGCAAAATAGAAATGATAGTGTTATGAGTATCTTTGATAAGCTTCAGTCGAACGACTTGGTTCGTATGATCGACCAAGAATTGGAAATGCTACGTCGTTGTCAGTCACTCGACTGCCGTCACGCAATCCGCCAGGTAGAGTCTTGCCCGAAAGATCCGGATGCATGGTTTGAATATGGTTTGCTTTCGGTGCAGGAAGGACTCCGATATGAGCAGTTATCGATAGAAAAGGCCCATCAAACGTATCTCCAGTCCAATCCCGATACCGACCCCGATGCCGAAATCGAGCTCGAGGTAAATATTCCCGAGCTGGTTGAATTCCACACCCGCGCAATTGAGTGTTTCGATAAGGTATTAGCTTTAGATCCATCGTATTACGGGGTTCAGTGCCAACGCGGAATTGCGTATGCCAATATACATCAGTACCAGCTTGCCGAGCAAGCATTTCTGCAAGCACTCAAGGATGACGACGAAGATGCTGCTGCGGCCTACAACCTGGCCCTAACCTACCGGGATATGGGCAACGAGGCCAAGGCTGCCGAGTACTTTGGTTTGGCTCAGCGCCTCAATCCCGATGATGACCTCTTCGACCCCACCATCGAACACTAATACCTGTTGGCCGCATTAGTCCATAATGCTTGGTATGTTTGGTAGAATGCACGATATTCTTGTGGAAATGAACTTGTAGCCACCAGTGCTAAGTAATAACAATTAAAAATATCAATCTGTAAATATAAAAGTCATGTCTTCAGTACTTTCGTTAGAAGGACGCAAACAAGAGCGCCTCAATTCCGGTCTGGCCGATGCCATTACCGATAGAACCTTCAATGCCGTAATGTGTGGCACCCTGTTGTGGGGATTCCTGGTAAATGCCTTTATGGTTGCATATTTGGCCGAACCTATTATGTCTTTTGTGGCAGGCATGCGCCCGCTGTTCTTTTGGATTGGGTATGCTGTTTTGGGTTTTGCAGGCATTTTGCTTGCCCAGCTCAGCGATAAACCTGCCGTTAGTTTTCTCGGCTTCAATTTGCTTGTGGCCCCCATGGGCGTATTCCTGTGCCTGATAGTGCCTTCGATGCCGGCTGCCATTGTATCCAAAGCATTGCTGCTTACGGGTTTGGTTACTGCCACAATGATCCTGTTGGGCATGATTCGTCCGCAGCTGTTCCTTGGCCTGGGTCGAACCTTGTTCGTGGCCCTTTTGGCAGGCGTTGTTGTCGAATTGGTTGCCACCTTTCTCTTCCACTATTATGGCAGTGCCTTCGATTGGCTTTTCGTCATCATCTTCTCGGGCTACATAGGTTTCGATATCGCCCGTTCGCAGGCTTATCCTAAGACGGTGGATAATGCCATCGATTGTGCCCTGGATATCTATCTCGATATCATCAACCTTTTCATTCGCATCCTATCCATCCTGTCTCGCCGCGACTAGCCCTGCAGTCTTGCGCCTGATTGCTGCCGAATGGGTTTCTGCTGTTCGGAATTCGGGTGGCAAAACATTGCCGGCCTGCATGATGGCCGGTATGGCTGCATGTGATATTTTTTATAGAAAGACAACTTTTTTTTGTTAAGTCAAAAAAAAAACCTATATTTTCATTTTCGAATAATAATATAAATAATAATATAAATAATTGATAATGAGACCAGATTTTTCAAAAGTTGATTTCCGCGCCACGAAGGAAAACAAGCAAACCTTCGAACAGTGGGAAAAAGAAAACGACATTCAGAAGAATTGGAAGACTCCTGAGCAAATCGATGTGAAGCCCGTTTACGGCAAAAAAGACCTCGAAGGCATGGAACACCTGAACTATGCTGCCGGTATCGCTCCCTATCTTCGTGGACCTTACAGCACCATGTATGTGATGCGTCCTTGGACTATCCGCCAGTACGCAGGCTTCTCCACCGCTGAAGAGTCCAATGCTTTCTATCGCCGCAATATTGCTGCCGGCCAGAAAGGTCTTTCCGTTGCTTTCGACCTTGCTACCCACCGTGGCTATGACAGTGACCACGAGCGTGTAGTTGGCGACGTAGGTAAGGCTGGTGTTGCCGTTGACAGCATTCTTGATATGAAGATTCTCTTCGATCAGATTCCTCTCGACAAGATGTCGGTTTCCATGACCATGAATGGTGCCGTTCTGCCCGTTCTGGCATTCTATATCATCGCTGCCGAAGAGCAGGGCGTAAAGCAGGAACAGCTTGCAGGTACCATCCAGAACGACATTCTCAAGGAGTTCATGGTGCGTAACACCTACATCTATCCCCCGCTGCCCTCGATGAAGATTATTGCCGATATCTTCGAGTACACCTCTAAACATATGCCCAAATTCAACAGCATCTCCATCTCCGGCTACCACATGCAGGAGGCTGGTGCTACTGCTGATATCGAGCTCGCATATACCCTCGCCGATGGTCTCGAGTACCTCCGCGCTGGTGTTAATGCAGGTATGAGTGTCGACGATTTCGCACCCCGTCTGTCTTTCTTCTGGGCTATCGGTATGAACCACTTCCAGGAAATCGCCAAAATGCGTGCTGCCCGTATGCTGTGGGCTAAGATCGTCAGCCAGTTCAACCCCAAGAATCCCAAATCCCTTGCACTGCGTACCCACAGCCAGACCTCTGGCTGGTCGCTCACCGAGCAGGATCCCTATAACAATGTAGCACGCACTTGCATCGAGGCTATGGGTGCCGCTCTCGGCCACACCCAAAGCTTGCATACCAATGCACTTGACGAGGCTATCGCACTTCCCACTGACTTCAGTGCTCGTATTGCTCGTAACACCCAGATTTATCTCCAGGAAGAAACCAACATCTGCCGTGTTGTCGATCCTTGGGCTGGTAGCTACTATGTTGAAACCCTTACCCACGAAATCGCTCACAAGGCTTGGGCTCTTATCCAGGAAGTCGAATCCCTCGGCGGCATGGCCAAGGCTATCGAAAGCGGTGTGCCCAAGATGCGTATCGAAGAAGCTTCTGCCCGTAAGCAGAGCCGTATCGACTCCAATGTCGACACCATCGTAGGTATCAACAAATACCGCCTCGACCACGAGGATCCTATCGAAACCCTCGAAGTCGACAATACTGCTGTTCGCAAGGCTCAGATTGAGCGCCTTGCCAAGCTCCGTGCCGAGCGTGATCCCCAGGCTGTAGAAGCTGCTCTTGAAGCTCTCTCAGAGTGTGCCCGCACTGGCCAGGGCAACCTGCTCGAGCTCTCCATCGATGCCGCTCGCAAGCGTGCTTCCCTTGGCGAAATCAGCTACGCTCTCGAAAAACATTTTGGCCGTTACAAAGCAAAAATCAACCTCATCAGCAACGTGTATAGTTCACAGACCAAAGATAGCGACGAGTTCAAAAAGGCTCAAGCTATGACCGATGAATTCGCTAAGTTAGAAGGCCGTCGCCCCCGTATCATGGTGGCAAAAATGGGTCAGGATGGTCACGACCGTGGTGCCAAGGTGGTCGCCACCGGTTATGCCGACCTCGGATTCGATGTCGATATGGGTCCCCTCTTCCAAACTCCTGAAGAGGCAGCTAAGCAGGCTGTAGAGAACGACGTTCACATCCTTGGCGTCAGCTCCCTTGCCGCTGGACACAAAACCCTCGTTCCTCAGGTGATTGCCGAATTGAAAAAACTCGGCCGCGAAGACATCATGGTTACTGTAGGCGGTGTTATTCCTCCTCAGGACTACGACTTCCTTTTCAAAGCCGGTGCAGCCTGCATCTTCGGACCTGGTACCGTTATCAGCACCAGTGCTATCAAGATGA
>JAGHRY010000160.1 GCA_018066145.1 Candidatus Colimorpha merdihippi
AAATAATACTTAATATTTATGGCAAAAGATTTTGTAAAGCGTTCCGAAAACTATTCCGAATGGTATAACGAGCTCGTTGTACGTGCTGATTTAGCCGAAAATTCTGCCGTCCGCGGATGTATGGTCATCAAACCCTATGGCTACGCCATTTGGGAGAAGATGCAGCGCGCCCTCGACGACATGTTCAAGGCCACCGGCCATCAGAATGCCTATTTCCCCCTCTTCATTCCCAAATCTTTCCTCAGCCGCGAGGCCGAGCATGTCGAGGGTTTTGCTAAAGAGTGTGCCGTGGTCACCCACCACCGCCTGATGAACAACCCCGATGGCTCCGGCGTCGTTGTCGACCCCGCTGCTCGCCTCGAGGAGGAGCTCATCGTTCGCCCCACTTCCGAAACCATCATCTGGAGCACTTATAAGAACTGGATCAAGTCCTACCGCGACCTCCCCATCCTCTGCAACCAGTGGGCCAACGTAGTCCGTTGGGAGATGCGCACCCGCATGTTCCTCCGCACCGCCGAATTCCTTTGGCAGGAAGGTCACACCGCTCATGCCACCCGCGAAGAAGCCGAGGCCGAGGCTCGCAAGATGCTCGACGTTTATGCCGATTTCGCCGAAAATTGGATGGCTGTTCCCGTTGTCAAGGGTGTCAAATCCCCCAACGAGCGCTTCGCTGGTGCTCTCGACACTTATTGTATCGAAGCCATGATGCAGGACGGCAAAGCCCTCCAGGCTGGCACCTCCCACTTCCTTGGCCAGAATTTTGCCAAAGCTTTCGATGTGCAGTTCCTCAGCCAGGAAAACAAGCTCGAGTATGTTTGGGCCACTTCTTGGGGCGTTTCCACCCGCCTTATGGGCGCGCTCATCATGACCCACTCCGACGACAACGGCCTTGTTCTGCCTCCCAAGCTGGCTCCCATCCAGGTGGCCATCGTTCCTATTTTCAAGACCGACGAGCAGCTGGCCCAGATTTCTGAGCACATCCAGCCCCTCATCAACCAGCTCCAAGCCATGGGCATCACCGTCAAGTACGACAACCGCACCGAGTACAAACCCGGTTGGAAATTCAACGAATACGAGTTCAAGGGCGTTCCCGTGCGTCTTGCCGTTGGTGCTCGCGACCTCGAAAACGGCACCATCGAAGTCTGCCGCCGCGACACCCTTGTCAAGGAATCCATGCCTCTCGAAGGCCTTGCCGAGCATGTGAAGCAGCTCCTCGACGATATCCAGAAGAGCCTTCTCCAGCGTGCTGCCGATTTCCGTGCTGCCAACACCCGCAAGGTCGACACCTGGGACGATTTCTGCACCGAAATCGAAAAGGGCGGCTTCCTCCTCTGCCATTGGGATGGCACCACCGAAACCGAAGAAAAAATCAAGGAACTCACCAAAGCCACCATTCGCTGCATTGCCTACGATGCACCCGAAGAGGAAGGCAAGTGCATCCTCACCGGCAAACCCTCCCATCGCCGCGTCATCTTCGCCCGCAGCTATTAATCTCCTGCGGACCCAATATTCATTCAATAAAGAGCCTGGTTGCCACCAACCAGGCTCTTTTTTATCAGGCAACGGCTATTACCCTCTAAAATCAAAGGAAGCCCAGCTGAATCAGCCGGGCCCCTTCGAATTAATAAAAATTAAATAATCCTCTACTATTTGTCCATAGTAAAAAGAAATTCCTCATTAGAGCGGGTATGCTCCATATTCTTCAGCAAGAAATCCATCGATTCCAAGGGGGTCATATCGGTAAGCAGGTTGCGCAATGCCAATATGCGGGAAAGCATATTGCGCGGTATCAGCAAATCGTCGCGACGGGTCGACGACGACACCAGGTCGATAGCAGGGTAAATACGCTTGTTCGACAGCTTGCGGTCGAGCTGCAACTCCATATTGCCGGTACCCTTAAATTCCTCAAAGATAACGTCATCCATCTTCGAGCCGGTCTCGGTCAATGCCGTGGCGATGATGGTCAGCGAGCCGCCGTCTTCGATATTGCGGGCTGCACCGAAGAAACGTTTGGGCTTCTGCAATGCATTTGCCTCCACACCGCCTGAGAGCACCTTGCCCGAAGCCGGCTGCACGGTATTGTAGGCGCGTGCCAAACGGGTAATGGAGTCAAGCACTATCACCACATCGTGGCCGCATTCGGTCAATCGCTTGGCCTTTTCCAGCACTATGTTGGCAATCTTCACGTGTCTTTCGGCCGGCTCGTCGAAAGTCGACGATATCACTTCGGCCTTTACCGAGCGCTGCATATCGGTCACCTCCTCGGGGCGTTCGTCTATCAGCAGCACCATCAGGTACACCTCGGGATGATTATACGAGATTGCGTTGGCTATTTCTTTCAGCAGGGTTGTCTTACCCGTCTTGGGCTGGGCTACAATCAAGCCGCGCTGGCCCTTTCCTATGGGGGCAAACATATCTATTATGCGCGATGCCTTGCTCTCCTGCGGGTGGCCGGTGAGGTTGAATTTCTCATCGGGGAACAAAGGAGTCAGCGACTCAAAGGGAACGCGGTCGCGAATGCGCTCGGGCGTTAATCCATTGATTTCCATCACGCGCACCATCACAAAGTAGCGGTCGTGGGGCTTGGGCGGACGCACGGTGCCGCGCACCGTGTCGCCAGTCTTCAGGCCAAGCATGTGCACAATCTGAGCCGACACATACACATCGTCGGGCGAAGCCAGATAGTTGAAATCCGACGAGCGGAGGAATCCATACCCGTCCGGTGCCAGTTCCAGCAATCCTTCCACCTCCACAACGCCTTCGGTGTCGAAGGGATAGGTCTTGGCGGGCTCGGCCTCAGCGGCATTGTTGTTATCTCTATATTTGTTTTTGCGATCGAATTTGTTGAAACGCATCCTGCGCTCGGCATTTCCCTCGGCAGGTGCTTCGGCGGGCACTTCGGCATTGGCAGCCTCCATGTTTTGGCTCGAAGCCACAGGCTGGGCTGTGGTATGGATGCGCTGGCGGTGCGGGCGCGCCGTTGCTTCCTCTTCGTTGGCGGCAGCGGCATTGGCATTGGCAGTCGTTGCTGTAGCGGCATTGGCAGCAGCACTGGCAGCAGCGGCAGCGGCAACAGCCACCTGGGCCACAGAAGCGGCAGCGGCAGCAGCCTTGTCTTTCTCTACTTTGCGTCCGCGCACACTCTTTTTCTCGGCGGCAGCTTTCTTGGCACCGGTCTCCTTGGCAGCAGCCTCGGGTTGCTGGTCGGCAGTTTCATTGTCAGCCTCAATCTTGGCCTCCTCGGCATTTTTCTTGGGGCGGCCGCGATGGCGTTTTGCGGGCTCTTCGGCCTCGGGGGCAGTTTCTGCAGCCTGGGTTGCTTCTACTGGTGCCTCAACAGCAGCAGGGGCAGCCTCGTCCAATTCGGCATCGGTTTTGTGACGGCGGATAAACTGTCCTGAAGGGCTCACCACTTCGGGCACATCGGGAATCAGGGGAATCTCCAGCGAATCTATCGAAAACGACATCTCGTCAGTCTCAGCCTTTTTCTCTTCTTCCTTGGCTTTGGGTTTGGCATGCTGGCCGCGCTTGTGCAGCTCGGGGTTGTTCATAGCCGACTCTGCAATAGGAGAAGGTTTAATACGCGTGCGTTTGCTGCGTGCAGCAGGCTTTGCGGCATTCTCGGCCTTGCGCTGCTCCTGCTCGCGGGTGAGGGCGTTAGGATTTTCCGATTGCAGCGAAATGATTTTGTATATCAGTTCCTGCGGATCCATAGCTGTGGCACGTGCAATTCCGAGTTCCTGAGCGATATTGATTAATTCAATATGCGCCTTAGATTCTAATTCTGATTTGCTATACATAAAAGATAAAACTGTATGCTTACTAAAAAGATTGTTCTGTTTAATCAATAAAAAAAACGTGGAACGTACTGGTTGTGAATATCTACCAACGATAAAAACAGCATCACCGAATGATTTTTGATGTTGCAAAAATATAAAAAAAAACTCATATATTGAAATTTTTTTTGTGTGATTCGAATAAAAC
>JAGHRY010000157.1 GCA_018066145.1 Candidatus Colimorpha merdihippi
ATAAATAATAATTCGACTAAACAAAAACTAATTAATTATGAAAAGAATTGCAATCATTCTCATCACCCTTATCACGCTTGTGCCTCTGCGCGCGCAACAGTATGCCGACTTTAGCGATGTGGCAGCCCGGACCATTGACGGCGTGGTTCACATACGCACCGTCCAAACCCGCCTAACGCCGCTGTACCAGTCGTTTTTCGGCTTTTATCTCAACCAGGGTATGCAGCGCCGCGAATACAGCGCCTACGGTTCGGGGGTGATTATTTCCAGCGATGGCTATATTATTACCAACAACCATGTGGTGCAGGATGCCGACCGCATTAGCGTTACTTTGAACGACAAGCGGGTGCTGCAGGCCACGCTCGTAGGCAACGATCCGGCTACCGACCTGGCGCTCATCAAGGTTGATGCCACCCAGCTTACCACCATCCCCTTTGGCAATTCCGACCAGGCTAGGGTGGGACAGCCTGTGCTGGCCATTGGCAACCCCTTTAACCTCACTTCCACCGTTACGGCTGGCATCATCAGCGCCAAGGCTCGCAATATGGGCATTATCGACAACAACCGCGGCATGGAAAGCCCCATTGAATCGTTCATCCAAACAGATGCTGCCGTAAATCCGGGCAATTCGGGCGGTGCGCTGGTGGATTCCCAAGCACGCCTCATCGGCATCGTTACTGCCATTGCTTCGGCCGACGGTTACTATACGGGCTATTCTTTCGCCATTCCCTCTAATCTGGCTCAAAAGGTGGCTGACGACCTCAAGCGCTATGGCCATGTGCAACGAGGCTATCTGGGCATCAACGTGTATGAGATGACTGCCGAGAAAGCCCAGCAGATGGGCCTCAGCGAGGTGCGCGGACTCCTGATAGGACGCATTGTGCCCAATGCCGCTGCCGACCAGGCCGGTTTGAAGAAGGGCGACTTGCTGCTTTCCGTAGCTGGGGTGCAGGTGAATAGTTTTGCCGAAATGATGCAGGAGCTGGGTCGTTTTGCCCCGGGCGACCGTGTGGATGTGACTTATTATCGCGACGGGCGCACCTATGGCGCCACCGTTACCCTGCAGAATTCCCAAGGTACAACCGAACTCATTAAGAACTAGCGAAACTCGTGAAGGGCTATAAGCATAATGATTGTGCCGGTAGGCCCTATAGGTTCTACTTAATGTTGCGCTTGTAACTAGAATTTAGGGTTTCATTATCCGATAGCATGGGAGGTTCGCATGTCCGAGGTTAGGCATGCGAACCTTTTTTGTTGCACATCCCCATTAGTGAGCATGAGCAGCACGATTGCCCGCACGATTCGGTCCGAGCCTTTTTTCGGATAGTTGATAGTCTTCTTGCCGCCAGGCCGGCAGCAGCTATCACCGCAAGTAGTATTATCCAGGAAATCAAGTTCATGATAGGGGAGGGGTTAGAAGAATAAACCGGCTGCAAGATAGGCTATCCAAGCCACAATCCATGCCACCACACACTGGAAAATTGCAACAAAAATGGCCATCCCAGTGCCTTGTTCGCGTCGAACCGATGTGATTGCTGCCACACAGGGCGTATACAGCAGGCAGAATACCAGCATCGGAATAGCCGTATGGGTGGTGAAGAAGGCTGCGGCACCCAATACTTCGATGGTTGCAATCACACTTTCTTTTGCAATAAAGCCACTCACCAAAGCGGTCACCACCTGCCAGTTGCCCAATCCCATCGGCTGGAATATGGGGGCAATAAAGCCGGCCACCTTAGCCAGCATGCTGCCCTGGCCATTCTCAACCACATTGAATCGAAAATCAAAAGTCTGCAATCCCCATATAATCACCGTGGCCAGGAATATGATTGTAAATGCCTTCTGCAGGAAATCATACGTCTTGTCCCAAAGCAGGTGGGCCACATTCTTTACTCCGGGCATGCGGTAGTTGGGCAGTTCCATTACAAAAGGAGCAGCTTCGCTCTTATTGCCTATGTTCTTCGAAATCAATGCCACGATAACACCCATCAAGATTCCTATCAGATATAGGCCTATCAAAATAAGTCCGCCGTGGTGAGGGAAGAACATGCTGGTGAAGAATCCATAAATAGGAATCTTGGCCGAACAGCTGATGAATGGGGTGAGCAGCACCGTCATTCGGCGGTCGCGAGCCGAGGGTAGGGTGCGTGTCGACATAATGGCGGGAACCGAGCATCCAAATCCAATCAGCAGGGGCACTATGCTCCGGCCCGAAAGACCCACTCGGCGTAGCAATTTGTCTGTCACAAAGGCCACGCGAGCCATATATCCGCTATCCTCAAGCAAGCTCAGGAAGAAGAAAAGCAGTATTATTATCGGAACAAAACTCACCACGGCACCAATGCCGCCAAACACGCCGTCAACCACCAGCGAACGTATTACAGGACTCACACTCCAGCGTTCCATAGCAGCATCGCATCCATTTGCCATCCACGAGAATAATTGTTCAAGTAAATCTTGAAGAGGAGCACCCAATATGTCTATGCTTAAATAAATTATTGCCGACATAATCGCAATAAAGATAGGTATCGATGTCCAGCGTCCGGTCAGGATTTTATCTATTTTTTTGCTTTTTATGAATTCCTTGCTTTCTTTGGGTTTCACCACCGTCTGTTGGCAAAGTCGGCGTATGAAGGCAAAGCGCATATCGGCAATGGCGGCGGCACGGTCCAGTCCGCGGCTGATTTCCATTTCATGCACAATATGTTCTATGGCCTCGCATTCGCTTTCGCTCAGGTGCAGCGCATCAATGATGGCCTGGTCGTTCTCCACAATTTTTGTTGCGGCAAATCTCACCGGAATGCCTGCATTGGCGGCGTGATCTTCTATCAGGTGCATGATGCTGTGCAAGCATCTGTGCACAGCTCCATCATGGTCGTCCTTATCGCAAAAGTCCTGGCGCAAAGGGCGTTCTTTGAACTTGGCTATATGTATGGCATGTTCCACCAATTCGTCGATACCTTCATTTTTCGCCGCCGAGATTGGCACCACCGGTATTCCCAGTATGCGTTCCATTTCGTTAATTCGCACCGTGCCGCCATTGTTGCGCATCTCATCCATCATGTTCAGTGCCAATACCATGGGTGTGTCCAGCTCCATCAGTTGCATGGTAAGATACAAGCTGCGTTCGATATTTCCGGTATCAGCCACATTGATGATGCCGAGCGGTTTCTCGTCGATGATGAATTGTCGGCTCACTATCTCCTCGGCAGTATAAGGCGAGAGCGAGTACACGCCAGGCAGGTCGGTAACCAAAGTGTCTTTATACCCGCGTATAGCGCCATCTTTTCTGTCCACAGTCACGCCTGGGAAATTGCCCACATGCTGCTTCGAACCGGTCAGCTGGTTGAAAAGGGTAGTCTTGCCACAATTCTGTTGTCCGGCTAGCGCAAAGGTAAGAAGCGTTCCCTCGGGTACCGATTTCTGGTAATGCTCTCTACGGCAAACGGCCGAACGGTGCAAATCCTCATCTTCACCAAATCCCGGGTGCGCATTATGGTCGTGGAGCGAATCGATATAAGGAATATTTTGTTCTTCCGGACTCTCCAAATTGATGTGCCATTCATCAGCATCATCTTCATTTTCAACCAATTCAATATTTATTAATTCAGCATCGGCTTTGCGGAGAGCCATGGTATACCCATGTACCTTCAGTTCCATGGGATCGCCCATAGGCGCCAATTTTATCAAAGTAAGTCTGATTCCGGGTATTATGCCCATATCCAAAATGTGCTGCCTGTTGGCACCTTCGCCGCCAACAGAAATCACCTTTGCCGATGATCCGATAGGTAAATCTTTGAGTGTCATTTGAATCATAGTGTAGTTTATTTAGTTGAATATCTTAAAATTAGATATCATTAGTTCATTTTTATTTTCACCACAAAATTACATTATTTTTTCTGAATGGCGAATCACTAATTGTAGCTATTTTTCTTATTGACAGAATAGGGCACACAAAATACACTACTTAACATAACGCAAATACTAAATCGAAGCAAGAAAATCTGGAGGCGCCCGAAAAAAGTAAAAAAATCAACAAAAATCAACCACAATTAAACCACTGCGAAACACGCGAAATATTTATTTGTCTCCAGTTCGGCCTCAACTTGCCATAAAATTTGCGAAATGCACGAAAAAAGTAATTTTGCTGGCGAAACATGTGACAGCAAAAATATTTATAAAAATATCTGTAGTTCAATAACATCTACAATTCACGAATTCCACTTTGATGGTTGAACTCTTATGGATCGTTGCATTTTATTTTGTCATATCGAATATTCTTTGTATTTTTGCAAAAATATTTATAGATATGATAGTTTTGTTTATAGGCGCTACTGAGATTCTTGTTTCATTGGTGATTCTTGGAATCCCCTTTTTCTTGTTAGTTCGTCTCCTTTGGGCTTTGATTAAGAAGTTAGAGAAGTAAATTCACAAAAATTAATTACTTATCAAAATCAATTCATAACGCAAAATGAAAATTCTATTTTCTAGTGATGTTAATATGCTCATTTGGTTGGTTATTCTTGGAATACCTTTTTTTCTTTTTATTCGTCTCCTTTGGGCATTGATAAAAAAATTAGAAAAGTAATTATATGAAATCTTTGGGAATGATTTTTGGTATTATCTTTTCATTAGCCTTTTGGTTTAACTAATCACAA
>JAGHRY010000284.1 GCA_018066145.1 Candidatus Colimorpha merdihippi
ATATAATACCTGTCTACGATTTAGTCACCTATAGCCTGTGTAAATGCTGGCTCTGGTCTAAGTTTTCGGACAGCCTCCCCCAAAAAAAAGAGCCTGCGCAAAAAGCGCAGGCTCTTTCACAAATAATAAATTATCGATTAGTTTTCTTTGGGCCAAACAGCCTGGAGATTGCGGTCGCCGTAAGCGTCGTCAATCTTGCTGATGGTGGGCCAGTACTTATCGTCGTGCTCCAAGGGGAAAGCGGCTACCTTACGGCTGTAAGGATAGTTCCATTCCTCGGCACAAACCACCTGCATGGTGTGAGGTGCGTTAGCAATGGGGTTGTTGTGCTCTTCATACTTGCCGGTCATGATGTCTTCAATCTCCTGGCGGATAGCGATAAGAGCATCGCACAGACGGTCGAGTTCGCTCAGAGGTTCGCTCTCGGTAGGTTCAACCATCAAAGTGTTGTGAACGGGGAAAGCAACAGTGGGAGCATGGAATCCATAGTCATCCAAACGACGAGCGATATCGCCCACACCAACCTTCAGGCTGAACTGGCTGAAATCAACAATCATTTCGTGGCCGCACATACCGTTCTTGTTGGTATACAGAATCTTGTAGTATTTCTGCAAGCGGGCGCGCAGATAGTTGGCATTCAGGATAGCGTGGCGGGTAGCCTCGGTAAGGCCGTTGCCGCCGAGCATCAGCAGATAGCCGTAGCTGATGGGGAACAGCAAAGCGTTGCCGTAAGGAGCTGCCGACATGGCATTACCCTTCTTGCCGCCTACTTCTACCTGGCCATGGTTGGGCAGGAAGTCGAGCAGTTTAGCATTTACTGCAATGGGGCCTACGCCGCTACCGCCACCACCGTGAGGGCCGGCAAAGCTCTTGTGCAGATTCAGGTGGCAGACGTCAGCACCCATGTGGCCGGGGCTGGTCAAACCAATCTGTGCATTCATATTAGCGCCGTCCATGTACACAAGTCCGCCGGCGTTGTGAATGATATCAACGATTTCGAGAATACCCTCTTCGAAAGCACCGTGGGTAGAAGGATAGGTAATCATGATGCAGCTAAGGTTGTCCTTGTGCTCCTCTACTTTCACCTTCAGGTCTTCGATGTCAACATCACCCATTTCATTGCATTTAACAACCACTACGGTCATACCGGCTTTAGCAGCACTAGCGGGGTTGGTGCCGTGGGCACTAGCGGGGATAAGACATACATTGCGGTGAGCGTTGCCATTGTCGATATGGTAGTTGCGGATTACGGTAAGGCCGCTGTACTCGCCAGCCGAACCAGAGTTGGGCTGCAGGCTTACACCGGCAAAACCGGTAACGATAGCCAGCAGGTCTTCCATCTCGTTAATCATCTCGGTCCAACCTTCGGTCTGGTCAGCAGGAGCGAATGGGTGGATAGCGCCAAATTCTGCCCAGCTCAAGGGGAGCATTTCGGCAGCAGCGTTCAGCTTCATGGTGCAGCTTCCCAGAGGAATCATAGCGCGGTTGAGGCTGAGGTCTTTCACTTCGAGCTTCTTCATATAGCGCATCATCTCGGTCTCGCTATGATATTTGTTGAATACGCTGTGGGTCAGGTAAGCGGTCTGGCGCTGCAATTCAGCAGGCATGCTTACAGGGGGTTGGCAGCAGCAGCACTGCATCTCTTCGGCAGTCTTGCCGGCAGCTTCGGCCAATACGTTGAGGATTTCCTGAACATCCTGCTTGCTGGTGGTTTCATCCAAGCTGATGCCGATGCAGTCTTCGCAGATGTAGCGGAAATTGATTTCGTGAGTCAGGGCCACTCTCTTCACCTGGTCGGTCTTCACGGGGCATTCGAGTGCCAGGGTGTCGAAGAAAGCGCGGTTGTGCTGTTTGTAGCCATACTTAGCGGCTTCTTCAGCCAGCTTGGTGGCCATGCCATGGATATTAGCAGCAATAGCACGGATTCCTTCAGGACCATGATAAGCAGCATAGAAACCACTCATGATAGCCTGCAATGCGGCAGCGGTGCAGATGTTGCTGGTAGCCTTGTCGCGTTTGATATGCTGTTCGCGCATACCCAGGGCCATACGCAGAGCGGGGTTGCCCTTGGCATCGATACTCCAACCGATGATACGGCCAGGGAATCCGCGTTTGAAAGCCTCGGTGAAAGCAAAGAAACCGGCGTGAGGACCGCCGAAGCCCATAGGCAGACCGAAGCGCTGGCTGCTACCGAAAGCGCAGTCGGCACCCATCTCACCGGGAGTCTTCATCATGGCCAAAGCCATCAGGTCGGTAGCCATACCCACGAAGATATTGTTCTCGTGGCACTTGGCAATAAATTCGGTATAGTCGCGAACCTCACCAAACTGGTTGGGGTTCTGCACCATTACAGCAAAATACTGGTTGCCATCGAAATTGAAATCATCAACATTGCCGGTAACGATTTCGATATTGCGAGGAGCAGCATTGGTGCGCATTACATCCAAAGTCTGGGGGAGCAAACCGTTGTCAACAAAAATCTTATTTACGCCAGCCTTTTGAGCGGCGCGGCTACGGTTGGCAAAGAACATCAGCATACATTCGCCACCAGCGGTTGCTTCATCCAGCAGGCTGGCATTGCTCAAAGCCATTCCGGTCATATCAGCCACCATGGTCTGATAGGTCATCAAAGCCTCCAAGCGGCCCTGGCTGATTTCGGTCTGATAAGGAGTGTAGGCGGTGTACCAGCCAGCATTTTCAAACACGTTGCGCTGGATAACGGCAGGAGTAATGGTGTTATAGTAACCCATACCGATATAGGTCTTGTACATCTTGTTTTTCTGAGCCAATGCGCGGCAGCGGTTCAGGAATTCATACTCGTTCATACCATCGGCAATAGGCATGGGTTCTTTCAGACGAATAGCAGCGGGTACTGCCTTTTCGATCAGTTCTTCCATTGAGCTAACGCCGATTTCTTTCAGCATTTTGGCTTCGTCAGCGGCATTCGAAACACCGTTGTGGCGAGGAGTGAAATTATTGCTAATCATATTGTTAAAATATATTATTAAAT
>JAGHRY010000271.1 GCA_018066145.1 Candidatus Colimorpha merdihippi
AAAAAAAAATATATAAAAATGCCGAAGAAAGTCACTACACCCGAAGTGGAAGAGCAAGTGGTTGAAACCGCTCACCAAATGTTAGATGTCGACATCGCTATCGAACACCGCATGGTTGCTTTATACACCCTGCAGCTTGTTGACTCCGAGATTGACAAGATTAAGATTATCCGTGGAGAACTGCCCCAGGCCATCCAAGACCTCGAGGATGAGATTGCCGGCCTTCAGACCCGCATTGAGAATTTCAAGACCAGCATTTCCGAGCAGAACGAGAATATTGCCAAACGTACCAACGACATTGCCGAGCACGAGGCCATGATCAAGAAGTACGAAAAACAGCAGGACAACGTACGCAACAACCGCGAATTCGAAGCCATCAACAAGGAGATTGAATTCCAGAACCTCGAAATCCAGCTTTGCCAGCGCAAAACCCGCGATGCCAACAACAAAATCAAAGAGCTCGAACAACACATCGATGCCGCCCAGCTGCTGATTAGCAACCGCCAGGCCGAACTCGACTCGAAAAAGGCCGAACTGGACAGCATTATTGAAGAGACCCAGAAGGATGAAGTGCGCCTGCTTGAGAAATCGCACGAGATGGAACAGTATATCGACGAGCGCTATCTTGTAGGCTACAAGCGCATCCGCAACCAGGCCCGCAACGGTTTGGCCGTTGTTACCATCGACCGCGACGCTTGCGGCGGCTGCTTCAGCAAGATTCCCCCTCAGCGCCAAAGCGAAATCAAGATGCACAAGAAAGTGATTGTGTGCGAACACTGCGGCCGCATTCTCGTGGATGACGATATCGCAATGAAGGCTAGTGACCAGCTGAACAAATAAAAACGACTTTTTTTTATCATTCAAACATCATTATGATTCACTATATCAACCCCGATGAACGCCTGACTATTGCTAAAGTACAGGAAATCGTTGACAACAAAATGACTCTGGCCCTCAGCGACGAGGCCAAAGCACGCATCCAGAAATGCCGCGACTATCTGAATAAGAAGATGGAAACCCAGAAAGAACCCATCTACGGTGTTACCACCGGTTTCGGTTCGCTGTGCAACATCTCCATCAGCAAAGAGCAGCTCAGCCAGCTGCAGAAGAACCTCGTGATGAGCCACGCCTGCGGCGTTGGCGACGAGGTGCCCCAAGAGGTGGTGCGCCTGATGCTCCTCCTCAAAGCCCAGAACTTCTGCTTCGGCTACAGCGGAGCCCAGCTGCAGACCGTTCAGCGTTTGATCGACTGCTACAACAACGATGTTCTCCCCATCGTTTACCAGCAGGGCAGCCTTGGCGCCAGCGGCGACCTCTGCCCCCTGGCCAACCTGATGCTCCCCGCCATCCTCGGCATGGGCGACGTTTACTACAAAGGCCGCCGTTGCGATGTGAAGGAAGTATACGCCGAATTCGGCTGGCAGCCCATCGAGCTCCAGAGCAAGGAAGGACTGGCCCTGCTTAACGGCACCCAGTTTATGAGCAGCTATGCTACCTGGTGCATCATGAAAGCCCAGCGCCTGAGCGAGCAGAGCGACATGATTCTGGCCATGAGCCTCGATGCTTTCGACGGCCGTATCGAACCTTTCTACGAGAGCCTCCACATGGTTCGCCCCCACAAAGGCCAGCTTCAGACTGCTGCTGCAGTTCGCGAATACACCCAGGGTAGCGAGATCATCGCCCGACACAAAGAGCATGTACAGGACCCCTACAGCTTCCGCTGCGCTCCCCAGGTGCACGGTGCCGCTAAGGATACCATCGCCTACGTTGCCTCTGTTATCGAAACCGAAATCAACTCCACTACCGACAACCCCATCGTACTTCCCGACGAGGATATGGTAATTTCTGGCGGTCACTTCCACGGCGAGCCTCTTGCTATGGTTCTTGACTTCTTGGCTATTGCCGTTGCCGAACTCGGCAGCATCAGCGAGCGCCGCACCTATCAGCTCATCGATGCCAAACGCGGTCTGCCCAGCTTCCTCGTGGCTAAGCCCGGCCTGAACAGCGGTTTTATGATTCCCCAGTATGCTGCCGCAGCTATCGCCAGCCAAAGCAAGCAGCTCTGCACCCCCTGCAGCGTTGACAGCATCCCCAGCAGCCAGAACCAGGAAGACCTCGTGAGCATGGGCGGCAACGCTGCCACCAAATGCTACCGCGTGATGGAGAATACCGAGCGCATTATGGCCATCGAGCTGTTCGATGCTGCCCAGGCACTCGAATTCCGCCGTCCGCTGAAGAGCAGTCCTTTCATCGAGAAGATGCTTGCCGACTATCGCAAGGTTGTAAACTTTGTTGATATCGACCAGATTATGTATAAGCACATTCACGCCAGCGTGAAATTCCTCCAGGATATGAGCTTGTAATTTTTTTGCATAATAGGGTTCTGAAAAGAATCAATCACACAAGCAACTGCCGCATTTTCCACAGAAATTGCGGCAGTTTTTTTTATTTCTAAGGTACATTAAAAAAAATACTCCCCTGCGTTGGCAGAGGAGTATTTCTGATGAAATCGAATAGCCTACATGGATTTGATAGGATACTGACCCCAGATGTAGGATTTCTTATATGCGTCGAAAGCACGAGGGGTAACATAAACGGGGATGTCGCGACCGAAACAAAGCTCGGTGTCGCAAACGGGATGAGGAGGCACATTGCCCAAGAAAGTAATGTCGCGAATATCGCGGTAGCCATAGAAAGCATTGCAGCCGATGGAATCGATGCTGGCAGGGATAATGTAGCCGGTAACGGAAGCGCAATTCTTAAACACGCCTTCGGGCAGATAGCTGAGGGTGTGGGAGATAACGAAATGGCGCACATTGTAGCAGTCGGCAAAAGCATAGGGGCCCAACTCGACTACAGAATTAGGCATAACGACATCGATGAGCGATGTGTCGCCGGCAAAAGCATACTGGCCGATATCGGTGAGGGTTTTGGGCATTTCCACCACGCGAAGATCGGTACAACCAGCAAAAGCGCTATCGCCGATAACAAACATGGTGGTGGGCATTTCGACACCCTGAATACGGATACAATTAGCAAAACATTCATCGGCAATACCGGTAACGATATAATTCTGACCATCGTAGCGAACAGTACGGGGAATGTTGATGAAGCCGCCCAACATTTCGGGATATTGGAAATAGGGCCACACATACACCTCGCCATAATCGACAATCTTGTAATGCAACACCTGTCCGGATGAGCATACCGATGAGAAGTCGGGCTCATTGTCGTTTTGTGCGACAGCGGGAACGACGGCTAGCATAGCTAGCGAGAGGAAAAGGATTATTTTTTTCATTGTATTATAT
>JAGHRY010000313.1 GCA_018066145.1 Candidatus Colimorpha merdihippi
GACAGATTTGGACATGCAAAAATACAACTTTTTTTTAAATAAAAAGAAACTATTAATAAAATATAGTCAAAATAGTGGAATTAGAAGACCACTTTGGATGCCAAAATGCCGGCTTCGAAATGGTTTACTTCGGTTCCATCGAGATTGAAGATGAACACGTCGCCATTGACACCGTAGGCACTGTTGCAGATGTAGAGCTGCTTGGTCTTGGGGTTGATGTTGATGCCATAAGCGTTGCTGAGGGTGGCGCTGTAGTTCTGGAGGAATTCGGTAGCTTCGAGGGTGGTGGTATTGATGCGGTAGAACTTGGTGGTGGTGTTCCAATACTCATCGTAGGCGGTGGTGTAAACGAAAATCTCGTTGTCGAGAATATCGAAGTTAGTGGCGGCAACCGAAAGGGTGGTCTGCTCGAGGGTGTTGACATTGATTACGCGGGTTTCGGCAGGATTGGTGCCATAGTCGCCGGTGCAGGCTACGATTACGCGGCTGTCGTCGATGGCTTTGATTTTGCCGGGGTTGAGGCCCACGGTGATTTTGCTAGTCTCGGTGAAAGAGGCGAGATCCACAACGCTGAGGGTGTTGTCGTACTCGGCATTGCCGTCGACATCATACTGCCAGCAGTTGCACACATAGAGGTTTCCACCAACAACGCAAAGCTGCTCGGGCTGCATGCCGGAGAGGGCGCAGGTGGCCTCGATTTCGAGGGCGGCAGTGTCGATGCGGACGATGGTCTTATCGTAGCAGGAGACATAGATTTTGCTGCCTACAGTTGCCATGTAGCGAGGACCGCGGGTGCCGAAGTCGATTTGCTTGATGCTCTTGCCGGTGGCGGGGTCGACAACTTCGAGGGTGTTGGAGCTGTTCATGACCACATAAAGGCGGTTGCCGTAATGAATAAGATCCTGGCCCAGGTCGCCGAGGCTGCGGTTATTTGCTGCAGCAAACCAGTTGTTGGTGATGCCGTTGCTGTCGAGGAGGCTGAGGCTGGCGTTGTTGCCGCCCCAAGCGCCTTCGTTGAGCACGTATGCCAGATTGGCAGCTTCGTTGTTTTGTTCTTTTTCTTTCTTGCAGCCTACCATGGCAATGGCAAGAATTGCGGTGAGTAGTAAAATGTGTTTTTTCATGGTAAAAGTGATATATAATTAATATTGTATGTTCTTGTCATTATTAGAATTCCCAGTTGACGCCGATGCGATAGTTGCGCCCCATCATGGGATAGCTCTTCACCACCTCGTACTGCACATTGAATATGTTCAGTACCTGCAGCTGTCCCTGGATAGAGCCGTGGGACAGGAAAAACTTGCGGCTGAGGGTGATGCCTTGGTCCACATAGCCTTTCACCATGGTGGCGGCGGTATTCTGCTGCATGCTGTAGCGTCGGCCCACCAGCATGCAACTGTAGCCGAGGTCTACCCAGGGCGAGGTGGCCGTGAGGGCTATATTGCCGCTATTGCGGGGGGTGTACGGAATCTGGTGGCCATACACCTTGCTGGCCGGATTGGTATGGTCGACAGCATACTGGAAAGAGTAGCCCAGATGCAGGATGAGGTCGTAGGGAGCAGGGGCGTTCAGTTCAAGCCGGCCCCGGAGCGAAGTCTCGGAGGTGAGGTCGAATCCGATAATCTGCACTTCGCCCAGGTTGGTCATCGACCACAGGAACATGTTCTGCACAGGAATGGCTATGATCTTGTCGCTCACATGATTGAGGTAAGCATCGGCTGTGGCAGAGAACGAAATGCGATGGTTGTCGTGAATCGGAATGGAATGGCTTTGGTAGGTAAGGCCCACGTTGTGCTGCCGGGCTCTTTCGGGACGCAGCGTGCGGCCTACGGTGTAGTAGTATAGCTCGTTGAAATTGGGCACGCGGTAGGTTTCTTTATAGAAATAACGTGCGACGAACGGCCCGAAGGGGTAGGATATGCCGGCAAAAGGCGACCATTTCTGATACGGGTCGGAAGCTTTGTCGAACTCGATGTCGCTGATGTAGGTGTAAAGCAGGTGGGCATTGATACGCAGTCCCGCAAGGAATTGCTGCGGAAGGTATTCTGCCGCCAATGCGCCCAATAGCGACCGGCGTTGCACATCGTTGTGCGAGCTGAGGTTGCTGTGCAGCTGGGCTACCGATTCGTCGAGGGAGATTGAAGCCGAGAAGGGTTCGTGGCCGCGGATTTTTTCGCCCGCATGAAACCGGATGACTTGCGAAAGGTAGCCCTCGTGCTGGCGGTAGTCGTTGTGCAGCAGATGAATCTCGTTTCGCACAGCGGTGTCTTCGTATATGTCGAGACTGTATTGGTATTTGCCGAGGATCTGGATGTCCCAGTTGCGACCGGTTTTGCGGTAGCGGGTTTGGGTGAAGAAGAGCTCTTCTTCACTGTGTTCCGACCCCTTTACGGTGTAATAAATCACCGGGCCTGGCAGGGCATGGTAGCCCTTCATATAGTGCGATTTGAATTGGATGTTCTGCCGACTGTTGATGCGGTAGAATAGGTTCAGGTCGGCATTGCCGATGCTCACTTGCGAATTGGTGCGGCGCTCCTGCGAACTGCTGTCGGCATGGGTGTTGGTGTAATAAAGGGTAAAGGGATAGTTGCCTTCGGACCGCGTGTAGTTGGCCCAAAGCGACAGGGATAGTTTGTGGGTGATTCGTTGTTCGAAGGTGAGTGTGGGGGCGAACAGCCCGTAGGAACCTCCCGTCATCCCCAGTCGCAGGTTGAAGGGACGAGAGCCGAACTCGGGCTCGTGGGTTTCCATATTGATAATGCTGCCGGCGGCAAAGGCCCGGGCGGAGTTGAAAAGGGCGTCGGACTGCCCGTTGGCCAAGCTTATGTGGCTGCTGTTGCCCAGCATATAACGGCCTAGGTCCACCTGCCCATTCTGGCAGTCGGTAACGGCAATGCCGTCGATGGTGAGGGTGCTGAATTGGCTGCCCAAACCGCGCGACGAAACGGTTTTGATGCCGCCGATGCCGCCGTAGTCCTTGAGGGTGACGCCCGCCATCCGGCGCACGGCATCGCTCAGCTGGGCATCGCCCAATTTCTCAATCTGTTCCTCTGTGACCACCTGCAATGGTGTTTGCGAAAGCACCGCCACGGGGTGGGAGTTGCGCTGGAGGATGTTAATCTCCGGCAGGGAGCGGCGGCGTATGGTGTCTTGAGCGGCGCCGGTAGCGCAGCTTGCGATGGTCAGAATGGCAAAAAGTGCCTGTTTGAATGGTGCTTTCATCGTAATTCGTACCCTTTCCTCGAGGGAATAAAACTGGGTTTGGCAGGTCTTCTGACTTTGTCCGCGGGGCTCGTGCCTTCCCGCGTCGCTTTGGCGCAACGCAGTGACAATCATAGAGGAACCTCGCTTGGCAGGACTTACAGCAGCGGGACTGTTCGGGACTTTCACCCGATTCCCATTTTAACGCTACAGGGCGACCAAACCGGATGCAAAATTACGTTTTTTTTGCGACATATTGAAAAAATGATGAATTGATGAATGGTTGATTTGTTGATTTGAGGTTTGTTGATTTGTTTAGAGGCGGCAACTCTTCAAATCAATGAATCAACAAACGCCGGTTCGCCATTCATGTTAATCTGATTAGGGCGACAATTCTGTCGATGCCGGATATTCCATAGAATAAACAAGGAAGAATCGAGGAAAAAACGAGGGAAAAACGTAGAATAAATGTCATCCAAGGTGAGCTTCATCCTCCCGTATTTGCCATGGGGAAAAGGCTTCATTGAAAACAAGAACAAACTTATCCTTCAGTACATCTCCAATGGCACTGATTACCACTCTGTTTCTGACGATTTCATCCTTCATGTACAGGCTGAACCAAACCGCCGTCCGAGAAAACTTCTGAACTTTTCTTCCCCAAAACAAAAATTCTTGCTATCTTTGCACAGCGGTGTTGCACTTCGAAATTGAATCTAATGATTATTATTGTGCCCATCATCACAATAAAACAGCCTAAGGTTCGTTATCCTTCAAAAAAAGGAGTCTTTTATATAAACAATTATTCTATACGAATCAATCTTAGTAATACTCAAAAATATTGCCCAATGAAAAAAATCGTACTACCCCTCGTGATAGCCGCCACTTTAGCTCTCTTTTGCAGCTGCAGCATTTCCCGCACTGTGCCTTGGCAGAAAAAAATCATCCCCGGACGCTATCACTACACCCACTCTTGGACCTACCCCTCCCCCGAAGGCGGATACACTATCACCTGCGATGAGGAAGGAACCATAGAATTCGATTACTTCGGAAGCTACACCGACCGAGCCATCCAATACCATACCGCCAATACACCCGACCGGACATGCTGGACGTTTGATTACGAATGCCATGGCCGTTGGGATGTCGTCAACGACCAATTCCTTTTCAACGAGCTCCCTTCCCAATTCTATATGGAGTTGATGGGTGTACAGCTAGGCCTTCATCAAAGTCTCGACTGGGCTAGCGCATTCGCCAACAAGATTGTCTCGCGAGCCCGCCCCAAATCCACCCAAATGATCACCTTTGACATTGTCATACTCAACAAAGAAGCGTTTACTTGGAGCTACACCTACCCCGACGGTCATACCGACTATTGGGAAATGCTCCGCATCGACCGATAAAAACCTTCCCCCTCCAGCCAACTCCACTTCGGCCATTTTCAACTGATCATAAACCATCTGAGAAGCAACTCCCCAGTGCCTCCGTTGCTAGTCCGTTGTTTGTCCGTTTCAGAACGGACAAACAACGGATCCACTCTTGAGTTACCCCTGAATTACTTGTCTTCTAAATAATTACGGCATTTTTTTCAAAACGCCTAATTACGAAATCAGGCAAATAAAAAATCCAACTTCTTATTGCTAAGGAATTGGATTTTTCTGTTGTCCAACCAGGACTCGAACCTAGACTGGCTGATCCAGAGTCAGATGTGCTACCATTACACCATTGGCCATTCTTTCTTATCTCTCGAAAGCGGTGCAAAAGTACTACTTTTTTTTCAATTGACAAAGTTTTTTTTTATTTTTTTTTAATAGCCATTGATTATCAGCAAAATATTTTTGCTCCGCAGAACCCGAATCAGCCTTCAAAAACGTGTCAGCAATGCCTATTATTTCATATTTTCTCCTATTTTTTCCACCATTAACACTTTTTGATTAAAAAAACGGCATGCAACGCAATAAATAATAACACTTTGAGTTATTATCACAAACGAAAAAACACACATTACTATGAAAAGATATTGCCAAACCCTTTCGCTCGTACCCGACGACGAACTGATTCGCAAATACATCGAAGTCCATTCGCAGGTGTGGCCCGAAGTGATGGCCGGACAACGCGAAGTCGGCATTCTCGACATGCAGATTTTTCGCTACGGCAACCAGGTGTTCATGATTTGCGACACCGTCGACGATTTCGACTGGGATCGCGATATGGCGCGCCTGGCCCAACTCCCCCGCCAAGCCGAATGGGAGGCTTATGTGGCCCAGTACCAAGGCTGCGACCCCGCTGCCCCATCAGCAGACAAATGGCACCTGATGGAGAAAATCTACCAACTGGTTTAACGCTCATACACCCTACACTATGTTCAAAAACAAGCTGTTCAAGTCCAACCTGTCCAAAATAATACTGTTTTTTATAGTATTCATAATCATTCTATATTTTGGCGGCCTGCTATTCTCGTGGGGCTTTAGATTCCGCAAGCGTACACTATTCCTTCGCATCTCATATATGACAATTGCCACCATCTGGTCAGTAGGCAACATCTGGTGGATTTGCGTTCGATTCCGCTTCGGCGAATACTGGCGCGGCTTGATGGACGATATTTATTCTCGGCAAGAGAAATTCCGGACCGACCTCCGCCTCCAATACCAAGACCTCATGAATCGCTACCCGCTGGCCGTAGCCGAATACGAAACATCCTGCTGGAAACAGCGCCCCCGCCCTTCCGCTACCGAAATCATGGAAAATGCCCTTAAAATCTCCAATCTAGAATGGCTGGAAAGAGAAAAAAAGGCAAAAGAAAAAATCGAACTCCGAAAGACTCAGCGCAACAGCCATCAGTAAAATCAATACAGCAATTCACCGCTTGTTGAAAAAAATGTTGAAAAAAAAACATCTTATTTCAAAAAAAATATATATCTTTGCAACTAGTATTTGAAGTTAGTCAGTGAAACCAACGCACTGATTAGCAATAATGTGATTTTAGAAAAAATAAAAATATTAACAATCAAAAAAACAAAAAACAATGACTAAAGTAAACAAAAAAGTCTACGAGACTCCTATGGTTGAAGTTATGAATGCTCGCATCGAGAAGGGTTTTGCCGGTTCTGACGCCCATGGAAACATGGGTTCTGACGCAGACCTCAATGTCGACGACCCCGATAACGATATCGACTTCGACTAAACAAAATTGTTAACACAAAAAACACCAAAACAAGATGAAAAAACTCAGTTTAATTCTCATGGCAGCTGCTGCAATGGCATTTACCATGACTTCCTGCAACAAGGAAGAAAGCGCTACCACCCCCGGCAGCCTTACTTTCTCATTGGAGGATAATGAAATTATGAATGAGGCAAAATCTCATTTCGTGGGTCTTACCCAATGGTGGGATGAAAACGACCGCGTTTATGTAGTCGACGGCAGCAGAAACGCTGCTTGGTATCAGGTTGCATTCAACAACGGTGACGTACACAGCGTACGCTTCGATTTCGTTCGCAGAGACTATGGCAATTTCGACGAAAACAATGGCCCCATCTGCGCCTATTTCCCCGCTTCCATACGTTCAGCTCGCGAACATGGCAAGTGCGTTCTTCCCCGTGTTCAAACCTCTGCTGATGGACAAATCAATGGTCTCCCCGTTTACGGAGAAGGCCAGCTCAATGGATTGGAATTCTCCAACCTTTGCGCCATCATCCGCTTTAAGGTTACCACCAACAGACCTATCGATAGTATCTCTATTACTACCGACCAGTACATGAACGGTACGTTCTCCATCAACATGAACAACACCACCGCTCCTCTTACTTATTACACCACCGATGGCCATGGCACCAAAAATATGACTGTTAAATACACCGGCTCCCTCAACAATATGAACAACGAATATGCTTATATGTGGATTCCTGCCGGCACCTACACTGTATTTAATATCACCGTTTACTCTGGCGACCAGGTTTGGGTGAAACGTAACACCAACCCTGTTACCGTAAAGCGTAATGTTTGGAACAGCCTTACCCTCAACTGCAACACCGCTACTTTTGAGAACAACGTTATGGGCAGCACCAATGCTCTGTTCACCGTTTTACCCGGTCATCGCGTTTACTTTGCAAAAGGTAATGTTCAGTGGAATGCTCAGCTCACTCAGTTCTGGCGTTTCGCCGACAACCAGTGGGATTGCTTAGATCGTTGGCCCCAGATGCAGACCGGTAACAACCGCGACCGCGACCTTTTCGCTTGGGGTGCTAACGGCTACGTACGTGGCGGCTACCTCGTGCAGGGCAACGGCATCACCATTTGGCCTACCACCAGCGCTATCTCTGGCTTCAACTATTACGACGGCATGTTCCTCGATGGCAACAACGATTGGGGTTCCAACAGATTTGCTAATGGCGGCAACACCACTGATAGCTGGCGCACTCTGGGTGCTTTTGAGTGGGATTACCTCTTGAACAATGCTCATCCTACACTTGCTACCCTTACCTTTGCCGGTATTACCGGTCTCGTGCTTTTCCCCGACAACTATGTGGGCAATGGATTCGAGGCAGGTGCCGAGCTTGACAAAGCTGCTTGGAATGCTCTTGAGGCAGCTGGTTGCGTATTCCTCCCCATCCAGCACTACCGCAAAGCATCTGGCAGTTTCAATTCCTGCATTCCTACCACCACCGAACTCAGCTACTATTGGACTGCTCAATACGAAGTAAATCAGTCTAATGAAACTACCTCAACTAGAGCTTATGCATTGGAATTGACTCCCACTTACGAGACTCCTTCAACCGATAATGGTAATATTACCATCACTCTTCTTGACCAAAGACTGAAACTCATCTCCAAGAGAATGGGTGCTTATGTTCGCTTAGTTCAGGATGCTGAAGCCATGTAATCTATAGATTATATAGCAATAATAAAAAAGGTTCTTCACAAGAAGAACCTTTTTTTATGCGTTTTCACGAATGTTCTTATTTATTCCTGAAGCTATAAGACTGTAGTGTCAATTATGCTCGAAATACGGAATGGGGGGCTGTTCGATGTTGAGCGATTCTATACTATTCTATTATGCTCAATGTGCAGTTGTTCTTATACATACTATGGTTTTATTTGGTGCAGATTGGTTTGAGGGGTATTTATGCTAGATGATAATATGAAGTGTGGTTATTGTGGGTAATGGTACAACTATGTGCGAATCACTTCTGGTATGCTTATGCGACAATCTTCTATTAAACTAGGTGTTGATAGTATAATCATGATTAGGGCAAGAAAAAAGGGTCTGTATTCGATGTCGAATACAGACCCTTATCTGCTAGAATGCAAGATGTTTTTATACGGATTGTTTGGTGGCGCGGAAAGAGAATGCTGCTACTACCATATAGCATACTAACGGAATGATGAAGCCTACGGCCATATTGGCTTCGCCTAAAGCGCCCATCAGCACAGGTGCAACGGCACCGCCTACAATGGTCATAATCAAATAAGATGAGCCTTTCTTCGTATTCTGTGCATCCAGGCCGCGGAGGGCGATGGCAAATATCGTAGGAAACATGATGGACTCACAGAGATAATTCAGCACTAATGCCACCAATGCGGGCATTCCTGTACCGAATATCACTACGCACATGCATAGCACCGAACCTATTGCACAACCGAGCAGCAAACGTTCTGCTTTGAGATAGTTCATTACCCAGCTGCCCAACAGCCGGCCAATCAAGAAGAGTCCCATTCCACCAAAGGAGAGTAGCAGACCAGCAGTTTTGTTGGAGAGATCGGTATTCTCGGTCACGTAGTTGATGAAGAAACTGTTCACACCCGTCTGGGCGGCCACATAGAAGAACAAAGCAATCATTCCGAATACAAAGATGCCTGACTTCCAAAGGCTCAGACCCTCGGATTGGCTTTTTTCATCGGCATCGACAATCTCGGGCAGTTTCATACGTCCGAACACGGCTGCAATCACCAGCACTACCACGCCTATGACAGCATACGGCAATGCCACCGACCCGCTATTTCCGTCTTCGCCACTAAACACCACCAGACTGCCTACGAGGGGGCCTACTATCCAGCCCAAGCCATTCAGCGATTGGGCCAGATTCAATCTTGAAGCGCTTGAATCGTTGTCGCCCAGCACGGTGACGTAAGGATTGGCCGAGGTTTCCAAACAGGTCAAGCCACAGCCAATAATAAACAGACACACCAGAAAAAATTCAAACGACATAAGGTGCTCGCCGGGAATGAACAACAAGGCTCCAATGCCATACAGCAACAGACCCACGATTACACCGGCTTTGTAGCCCCATTTGCGGATGATGCGGCCAGCGGGCAGCGCCATAATGAAGTAGCCGCCATATACCATGCATTGAACTAGCGCAGATTTGGTTTTGGTTATTTCGAAACCTTCCTGGAAATGCTTGTTGAGGATATCAAGGATACTGTGTGCGAATCCCCAGAAGAAAAAGAGGGATGCAATGAGGATGAAGGGCATGAGGTATTGCTTGCCGACTATTTTTTTGTTCATATTATATTGTATTTATTCATTTATTATTGCAGGCGCTTATGGATTAATGGGGGGAGTTAGTTGGACTGGATGGCTTCTTTAATGGATTGGACGATGTAGGACACGTCGTCGTCGCTCACGCAGGGGCCTGCGGGGAGGCAGAATCCAACTTTGAAGAGTTCTTCTTCCACGCCGTTGGTGTAGGATGGGGCATCGTGGTAGACGGGCTGTTTGTGCATTGGTTTCCATAAGGGCCGAGCTTCGATCTTTTTGCTGAGCATATAGAGTCGGAGGGCTTCGATATTGTCATTGGGCTGGCAATCTGTTGAGGCGCTATCGACGGCATGGATTACTCCGGCTGCTCCTCCTACGGCGGTGGTTACTATTTCTTTATAGGCATTTTCCTGGCCTTGCACTTTTACATCGGGATCCAGGATGGCGGTGCAGAGCCAGTAGTTGCTTTCGTATTCTGGTGAGGGGGCGCTGTGGATGTGTACTCCGGGCACGTTGGAGAGCAATTCTTGGTAGAGTTGCTGGACGTGGCGATGATGTGCGATGTGGGCATCGAGTACGGTCATCTGTCCTCTGCCGATGCCGGCACTGACATTGCTTAGGCGGTAGTTGTAGCCGATTGCGGTGTGCTGATAATATGGGTAGGCGTCGCGTGCCTGGGTTGCATACCACATGATTTTATCTTTGGTGGCTGCATCGCTGCAAATCAAGGCGCCTCCGCCCGAGGTGGTGATCATTTTGTTGCCATTGAAGGAGAGCACGCCAAAGCGGCCGAAAGTGCCCAAGGCGCGGCCTTTCCAGCAGGAGCCCATGCCTTCGGCGGCATCTTCGATTAGGGGGATATTGTATTTGTGGGCTATTGCAAGTATGCGGTCGACGTTGTAGGGCATTCCGTATAGGGATACTACTTCAATTGCTTTGGGGTAGCGACCGGTTTTGGCTTTGCGGTCGAGGATGGCTTTTTCGAGCAATTGGGGGTCCATGTTCCAGGAGTCTTTTTCGGAACCTATGAATATAGGTTTGGCTCCCAGGTAGGTGATCGGGTGCGAGGAGGCGCAGAAGGTGAAGCTTTGGACGCATACTTCATCGCCAGCGCTGACGCCGCAGCCGAGCAATGCCAGGTGTACGGCGGAGGTGCCGGAGTTTAACGCTACGACGTGTTTCCCTTGCCCGACGAATTGTTCTAACGACTGCTCAAAGGCATTTACATTAGGTCCTAGGGGTACTACCCAGTTGGTGTCAAAGGCCTCTTGAACATATTTCTGTTCTTGCCCATCTTCACTCATGTGGGCCAAACATAAATAGATAGTCTTGCGATCAGTCATTCTTAGTTATATTAGGTATTTTATCAATAACGACAATCGTTTTTTATTATTGTTTCCAGAGTGAAAATCATTCATCTTTGACTAGTCGGACCGAGATGCCCATGTATCGATTCTCTGGCGGCGAAAGCAGAAGATGCCCATCATCGAAATTCATACTGTATGCGCCATCATTGCCTGGAGTGACACTCCAATAGAAGCCTTTCATTCCTCCATACGTTATTGAGATGCCTGACCGTCTTCCGGCTACCGGCAAGAATACTACGCCTGCCGCTTCCATTGCCGACCATTGTTCTTGGGTATATTCATTTGTGTAATATCCCAATGAATTAGAGAAAGTACAGGACGCGGGCAACTCGAATTCGTCAGGAATCAGAAACAATCCATATTTTGGATTTCCTTCAATGATGATGGTGCCTTGGCCTCTTTTCTGGAAGGCATTTTCTCTCGTATTCAATAGGTAATTCCATTCTGCCCGCGATAGGGTTCTCCACATTCCGGGCTCTCCGCCGCCGTTGGAGATGGGGTTGTAAACGCCCCAGTCGGCATTGGCGTAAGTGCCGGTCAAATGAGTCGAGTTGTTTCCACCTACAAAATAATCTGCTGCATTTGTGGTGTGAGAATAAGGCATATAGCTTGCTGCGCCGCTTGTCCATCCCGAAGTTCCCCATCCGAAGAGGTCGATATAGTTGCTGTTTGTTTCGCTAATCATGGTGTTGTTATTTCCGAGGTAGTCGTACTGGTGATCAGCAAAACGCCAGTCGGCATCTGATGCTCGATATTGCAGATTTCCTTGAGAGAATCGAACTGTTTGGCTCGGGCCAACAGAAAACACCCCTGATAATACACCTTCACTCGTAGCCGAACTTTCCGGATCGCCAGGTGTATCTATATCACCCGGCGCCTCGGGGTTTCCCGAGGTATGGAGCTGGGATAGTATATTCGACAGACTATCAAGCTTATGCATCATTATTGACAACAAAGAATCTCGCAGGCGGCCTTCTGCACTCACTACGCTATCCACATAGTGAGAGTCCAACACATCGTTTATCGAATATACCGTATCATACATTATCGATACGATTGTATCATGCAATACCGAATACACAGTATCGTGAACAACTTGATAAACAGTATCTAGGAACACTCGGGTTACGGTATCATATATCATTTGACGTATCGTGTCATATTCATGAGAGTACACCGTGTCGTAGGTTCTATTGAATACGGTATCCATGTACACATGATTCACTGTGTCATATATCACTTGGCGTATCGTGTCATATTCATGAGAGTACACCGTGTCGTAGGTCCTATTGAATACCGTATCCATATACACGCGATTCACTGTGTCATATATCACTTGCCGTATCGTGTCATATTCATGGGAGTACACCGTGTCGTAGGTTCTATTGAATACGGTATCCAAGTACAGACGATTCTCTGTGTCATATATCACTTGCCGCAATGTATCATACTGATAAGAATAGACTGTGTCGTAGGTCCTATTGAATACTGTATCCATATACACGCGATTCACCGTATCATATATCACTTGTCGTATTGTGTCGTATTCATGGGAGTACACCGTGTCGTAGGTCCTATTGAATACTGTATCCATGTACACGCTATTCACTGTGTCATAAATCACTTGGCGTATCGTGTCATATTCATGGGAGTACACAGTGTCGTAAGTCCTATTGAATACTGTATCCAAGTACACGCGATTCACCGTGTCATATATCACTTGGCGTATCGTGTCATATTAATGGGAATACACAGTGTCGTAGGTTCTATTGAATACGGTATCCAAGTACACGCGATTCACTGTGTCATATATCACTTGGCGTATTGTGTCATATTTATGGGAGTACACCGTGTCTTAGGTTCTATTGAATACTGTATCCATTTACACACGATTCACCGTATCATATATCACTTGTCGTATCGTGTCATATTCATGGGAGTACACAGTATCATAGGTTCTATTGAATACTGTA
>JAGHRY010000294.1 GCA_018066145.1 Candidatus Colimorpha merdihippi
CAGTCATAAACAAATGCCGCCGGTACTTCGACTGTATCCTCGCCCACACAGGCCAGAACTACGACTACAACCTCAACGGCATCTTCTTCCGCGACCTCAAACTCGCAGACCCCGACGTCTATATGGATGCAGTGGGCAGTGACCTCGGCGAGACTATGGGCAACATCATCGACAAGAGCTACAAGCTGATGGTCGAAATCAAGCCCGATGCCGTCCTCGTGCTCGGCGACACAAACTCCTGCCTCAGCGTCATCGGAGCCAAGCGCCTCCACATACCCATCTTCCATATGGAAGCCGGTAACCGCTGCAAGGACGAATGCCTGCCCGAGGAGACCAACCGCCGCATCGTAGACATCATCTCCGACGTCAACATGGCCTACTCCGAGCACGCCCGCCGCTACCTTGCCGAATGCGGCCTCCCGCGCGAGCGCACCTACGTAACAGGCTCCCCCATGGCCGAAGTCCTGCACCAGAACCTCGCCGAGATCGAAGGCTCCGACGTTCACCAGCGCCTCGGGCTCCAGAAGGGCAGGTACATTCTTCTGAGCGCGCATCGCGAAGAGAACATCGACACTGAGAAGAACTTCCTCAGCCTCTTTGGCGCCATCAACGCTATGGCGGAGAAATACGAGATGCCTATCCTCTACAGCTGCCACCCCCGCAGCCGCAAGAAACTCGAAGCAATGAATTTCAAGCTCGACCCGCGCGTCATCCAGCACGAGCCCCTCGGCTTCCACGACTACAACTGCCTTCAGATGAACGCTTTTGCGGTGGTCAGCGACAGCGGCACGCTCCCCGAGGAATCAAGTTTCTTCACCTCCGTCGGCCACCCCTTCCCTGCAGTCTGCATCCGCACCAGCACCGAGCGCCCCGAAGCCCTCGACAAAGGCTGCTTCTTCATCAGCGGTATCGACGAAAAGGGTCTGCTTCAGGCAGTTGACACAGCTGTCGAGATGAACGCCAACGGCGACCACGGCATCCCCGTGCCTAATTATGTGGACGAAAACGTCAGCACCAAAGTTGTCAAAATCATCCAGTCCTACGTGGGCATCGTCAACAAGATGGTTTGGCGCAAAGAACAATAGAATAAGATTAATGAAAGTTTTAGTTACAGGCTCAGCCGGATTCATCGGCTCCAATCTGGTGCTCAGGCTTCTGCGCACTGAGTCGCCCATCGAAATCGT